>CALFRR010000030.1 GCA_937919435.1 uncultured Alphaproteobacteria bacterium
CCGGATCGCGCCTTCGGCGGCGAGGGCGAGCAGCGCCTTGCGGGTGCAGCCGGGCAGGATGGCGTTGGAGTTCGGCCGGGTCACCACGGTGCCGTCGGCGGTCACGATGAAGGCGGACGACGATCCACCCTCGGTGACGAAGCCGTCGCGCACCATCCAGGCCTCGTAGCAACCGGCTTCCGCCGCCGCCTGCTTGGCCAGCACCTGGGCGAGCAGCGACACGCTCTTGATGTCGCAGCGCGCCCAGCGCAGATCCGGAACCGACTTCACCCGAATGCCGGTCGCGGCGTTCGGCGAGGCGACGATCTCCTTCGTCTGCGTGAACATGAACAGCGTCGGCTTCGGCGCCGCCGGGAAGCCGAACTCGCGTTCCGCCGGTCCGCGGGTCACCTGCATGTAGACGACGCCGTTGACGAGACCGTTGCGGGTGATCAGTTCCTTCTGGATCTCGATCAGCCGCTCGAGCGTCACCGGCAGGGCGAGCGAGATCTCGCCGACCGACCGCACCAGACGGGCGAGGTGGCTGTCGTTGTCGACCAGCCCACCGTCGAGCACGGCCGACACCTCGTAGATGCCGTCGCCGAAGACGAAGCCGCGGTCGAGAGCGGACACGCGGCATTCGCCGAGGGGCAGGAACTCACCGTCGAGATAAGCGATACGAGTCACGGAGATCTCCTCGAAGAAACGAAGGGACGGAGCCCGGGAGAGGCGCGTCGAGCGCCGTCGATGATCGGATCCTCACGAAGGGTGGCCGCCGTTGCCGGCACGACCGATCGTCGAAGACAGGCGAACGTCGCGATCGCGCGGGTCGAACGAGCCGTTCGCTCGGGGAAGACCGAGGACCATGTCCGAAGACCTCGGTATACCGTCTGGGGGCGGTCCGGCAGACCGCGGGAACGCGGATCCGCCATGCACGATCGCGCGCCGCGCCCCATCGCTGAGCACAGAGCTCGCCGGCGGCTCAGAGCCCCGGCGACGATGCGGCGGCACCGAGCAGGCCGTCGAAGTTCTTCAGCGACCAGAGGTGGAGGTGGATCGCCTCGAGCACGCCGGCGGCCATCAGCCGTTTCAGCACCTCCCCGTCGAGCGCCGCCAGGCGCTTGCGATCGACCATGAAGAAGCCGTCGAGAACCCGGGTCGAGCCGTCGGGGAAGTTCAGCGTGGTGCGGGCCTCCTCGAACAGGCCCAGTTCGGCGAGGAGCCGCATCAGATCTCCGGTGCGGTCGAACTCCGTCCGGCAGTTGCGGGCGAACTCGAGCATCTCCCGGGCGAAGGCGGACACCGTTCCGTCGTCGGCGAAGATCCGGGTGCCGGTGGCACCGGTCGGGTCGATGCCGGCGAAGGCCTCGTCGATGCACAGGACGAGATCGTCGCCGCCCGCCATCGGCGACAACACGAAGGGATAACGCCGCGCGAAGGCCGGGACATAGGTGCCGACCCAACGGCCGGCGGCGTCGAGCCGGGTGTTGCGGTCGAACCCGAGCACCGCCGCCGGCAGCAGCGTGCCGCCGTCGCGCACGAAGACGATCGGCAGGGTCCGCGCCGCCGCCTCGAACTCGACGAAGGCGAGCGGCAGGGCGCGCGTCTCGGCGGCGAAGGAATAGTCGGCGTCGCGCCGGACGGCCCAGGTCGCATGCCGATCGCGGGCGAGCGGTACGATCCGCTCGTAGAAGAGGAGTTGCTTCGCCATGATGCCGCCCGGTGGGAGAAGGTCGCGGCACGACGCGCCGCCGGCGCATCATAGACCGCGCCCGAACGGCCGACCAGCCGCGGTCGCTCAGCGTTCGCGGCCGATCCGATGGAAGGAATCGATCAGCGGCTTCAGCAGATAGGACAGTGCCGAGCGGCTCTCGGTGCGCATGTGGACCTCGACCGGCATGCCCGGGACCACCTTCGCCCCGCCGATGCGCGCCAACTGATCCTCGGGCAGCGAGGCACGGATCAGGAAGTCCTGGACCCCGTCCTTCTCCTGCACGACGTTGGCGCCGACCCGGGTGACCAGACCGTGGAGTTCCGGCGTGGTCCGCTGATTGAGCGCGGTGAGGCGCAGGAAGGCGTTCTGGCCGATGAAGACCTGATCGATCTGCCGCGGCGAGACCTTCGCCTCGACCGCCAGCGTCTGGTCGACCGGCACGATCTGGGCGATGACGTCGCGCGGGCCGATCACGCCGCCGACGGTGTGGACCGCGAGCTGATGGACGATGCCGGCCTGCGGCGCCCGCACGTCGATCCGGCGGATGCGGTCCCGGGCGGCGATCAGCCGTTCCTCGAGATCGCCGATCTTGCCCTGGACTTCGCGCAGATCGCGCAGAACCTCGGTACGCGCGTCCTGATCGAGCTGCAGGATCTGCAGTTCCGTCTCGGCGATCCGCCCCTTCGACTGGGCCGAGGCGGAATGGAGCTGCTCGGCCTCGCCGAGCAGTCTGGCCTCGTCGCGGTTGAGCGCGCTGAGCCGGGTCACCGGGAGAAGCTTCTTGGTGACCAGTTCCTGGACGCCGACCTTCTCCTCCGCGATGTAGCCGAGCTCCTTGCGCTTCGCCCGCTGCTGACCGTCGGTCCCGGCGATCTGTTCCTTGAGCTGGGCGATGCGCTCGCGGAACTGCGCCTTCTGGCCCTCGCGCCCCTTGATGCGCGACTGGAACAGGCGCTGCTCTTCGGCGACGATCCTCGCCACCACCGGATCTCCGGCACGCGCCAGGAAGACATCGGGGAAGGTGATCTCGGGGCGGCCGTCGCGCTCGGCCTCGAGCCGGCTGCGCATCCCCACCGCCTCGTCGAGCTGCTTCTGCACCAGCGCGAGGTTGGCGCGCTCGACGGTCTCGTCGAGCCGGACGATCAGATCGCCCTCCGCGACCCGCTGCCCGTCGACCACCGCGACCTCGCCGATGACGCCGCCGTTCGGGTGCTGCACCAACTTCACTTCGGAATCGACGACGACCAGACCGTTGGCGACCACCGCTCCCTCGAGGTCGGCGATCGCCGCCCAGCCTCCGAGGCCGAAGACGAACAGGACGACGAGCATCAGCCCCTTGGCCTGCTCGCGGCGGAGCGCCCGCCGGGTCGGGGTCGGCGGTTCCCGGCGGGTCGTCGCACGCGCCACGGCCCTTCCTTCGCCCGAGACGAGCGCCCGATCGGACGGCGGCCGGCTGGTCGCTGGCATCATTCGGCCGTCTCCTCTTCGACGTCGGCGGGCCGGCGCTCCCCCTTCTCGATCGCCGCCACCGGCCGCTCCTTCTGCGGCTGCCCGGTGGTCAACTGGATCATCTGGTCCTTGGGGCCGAAGCCCTGCAGGCGACCGGCGTTCATCACCGCGATCTTGTTGACCGCGACCAGCGCGCTCGGCCGATGGGCGACGACGACGACGATGCCGCCGCGCATCCGGATGCCCTGGAGCGCATAGGTCAGGGCGCTGTCGCCCTCCATGTCGAGGTTGGAGTTCGGCTCGTCGAGAACGACCAGGAACGGGTTGCCGAAGAGCGCACGGGCGAGACCGATGCGCTGGCGCTGGCCGGCCGAGAGCAGCGTGCCGCCTTCGCCGATCTGCGTGTCGTAGCCCTGGGGCAGCCGCTGGATCAGACCATGGACGTTGGCGTCGGTGGCGGCGGCGACGATGTCGGCGGGATCGGCATCGTCGCGGAAGCGGGCGATGTTCTGAGCCACCGTTCCGGCGAACAGCTCGCAGTCCTGCGGCAGATAGCCGATGTGGCGGCCGAGCGTCTCGTTGTCCCAATGGTCGATCGCCGAGCCGTCGAGCCGCACCTTGCCGCGCAGCGGCTGCCAGACGCCGACCAGGGTCCGCACCAGGGTCGACTTGCCAGCCGAACTCGGTCCGATGATGCCGAGGCCGTCGCCGGCCACCAGACCGAAGGAGACATCGTGGATGACCGGCCGATTCTCGCCCGGCGGTGCGCAGGACACGCCCTCGACGGTCAGCCGCTGGCGCGGCTCCGGCAGTTCCATCCGCTCGGGCTCTTCCTGGAAGTGGCCGAGCAGCATGTCCAGGCGTTCACGGGCCTGACGGGCGGCGGTGAAGCCGCGCCAGTTGGCGATGGCGATCTCGATCGGCGCGAGGGCGCGGGCGGTGGCGATGGTCCCGGCGATGATGCTGCCGGCGGCGATGTCGCCCTCGATCACCAGAAAGGCACCGAACCCGAGCGCCGCCGACTGGAGGACGTAACGGATCACCTTGGACAGGCCGGCGAGCAGGTTGCCGACGTCCTGGGCGGCGAGCGCCCGGTCGTTGGCACCGGCGTTCATCGTGGCCCAGCGTTCGCCGAACACCGCCTTCATGCCCATCGCATGGAGGACCTCGGCATTACGTCGGCAGGACTCGGCGAAGACCATCCGCCGCGAACTCTCGTAGGCCGCGAGCTTGGCGGGTTCGCGCCCGAGGCGGTCGGCGATCACGGTCAGGACGACCATGGTCACCGAGCCGACCGCCGCCAGCAGGCAGAGCCACGGGCTCAACACGAACAGGAAGATCAGGAAGACCGGGATCCACGGCAGATCGAGCACCGCGGTCGGACCGCTGCTGGCCAGGAACTGCCGGATCGCTTCGAGGTCGCGCAAGGGGAGGTTGCCCTCGGCGCCGGTGCGATGGCGGATCGGCAGATCGACGACGATCCGGAAGACCCGAGGGCCGATCACCTCGTCGAAGTGGACGGCGAGGCGTTGGAGGATGCGGGCGCGGTGGAGGTCGATCGCTCCCTGGAAGGCGTAGGCGACGACGACCAGCACCGACAGAGCCGCGAGGGTCGCCAGACTGTGGCTGCCGAGCACCCGGTCGTAGACCTGGAGCATGTAGACCGAACTGGTCAGCGCGAGAACGTTCACCACGGCCGAGAGCACCGAGAGCGAGAGGAAGATCCCCTTCAGCCCCCAGATCTCGCCCATGATCTCAGAACGTTTCTTGTCCGCGGCCTCGGCCATCAGATCCGACGATCCTCTTCTCTCATTCGACCGCTTCCTCTCGGTCCGCCACCGGCGGCACGACCTCCACCGCTTTCGCGGAAACTCGTGACGCTACGTACATAGTTAACCGAATCCGACCACGAAGGACACACTTCGCGGAAACCGAATGCAATCAGGGTTAAGTGATGACGGCGCGCACGCGGATCACCACGACCACGTTACTTCGAGAGGCGGCGCCGGACGAACAGCGGCACGGTCGATCGGGTCGGCAGGGTCTTCAGGTAGGTCGCCTGGAACAACGGGTAGAGATACCAGAACATGAAGTCCGCCTGTAACGGCCCATCATTGTGATAAAATATATGAACCAGATACGGCACCAGACCGAGCGCGAAAATTCGATTCCTCCACAACAACAACCCTACGAACACGAAGCATGGCAACACGAGAAAGCCATTCTTGTTCAAGACCATGAGATAATAATTGTGCAAGGCGTGAATCATGATGGCTTCCGGATTCTCCAAATTCTGCACGTCCTGCCAATGTAGCCACCAATATTGCGTACTGTCGAAGTTCAAGCCGTAACCGAAGGGGTTGTCGAAGAAGAGAAGGATTCCGAAGAGGCGCAACGCGGTACGCCCTTCGGACGACGAATTCTCGGTATTGAGAACCCGCAGACCCAAGCTCTGGAGCAACTCGAGCAGCACGTCGCCGAACAACACGACCGCGGCAGCGCCGAGACCGATCAGAACGGCGGTCCAGGGAGCCCGCTTCACCAGGAAGAAGAACAGGAACACCGCCATCCCCAGTATCGGCGACCGGTTGCCGGAAGCGACGCAACCGACCAGCCCGACGGCGAAGACGATCCACAACGGCCAGAAATCCCCACGGACCACCCTCTGCTCGCCGTAGCGGAAGATCGAATAGGCATAGAATGCCGCGAACGCGATACAGATCTGCGTCCCGAGATGAACCGGCGTATAGGACAGTCCGAGCGCCCTGTATCGCACGTCGTGCCAGAACATTTCCTCGGTTATACTCTGCGGCTGCAATGATTGAAGAAAAAGATACGCCTGCCATGCCGGCTCGAATCCAAGGAATTGCAAGATGGCCACAACGGCAGACAGGAATATGGTTACAACGAATACATAAACGACAGTGTTGACGCCGCAGACACAGTAGAGCATGTAGCCGATCAGGATCCCGAAGACGGCTTGCCCGAAGATCTCGGCGACCTGTTGGAGGACGACGCCGGCCTCGATCCCGTTGGCGAAGCTGACGACGGTCGCCAACACCGCGGCCGCCAGGATGAAGCCGATCGCCTTGCGATGCAGCCAGACGGCATCCGACAACAGTCGCGGCCGGACCGCCCAGATCACCACGAATGCCGCCAGAGTGAACATCACGCGGACCGGCAACGGACCGACACCGAGACGGACGAGGTAGATCGACAGGGCCATGTTGGCGGAGAAGAGGCCGGTGATCAGAATCCGCAAGGGCGCGGAGAAGCCCATCGCCTCCTCCGGCCGCAGCGAATGTCCACCCGGCCGCAGCCGAGGCGTCATCGTCCCGTTCGACACGTTTGCGGAGGTCATCGTCCCCGCTCCCCTCGCCTCTGATCGACACTTCCGAAGAGTTTCATACAACACCGACCGGAAAACCGCGACCGGATCACCTGTCTGCCGCAGGGCCTCGGGCGAACCGCAGACGATCGAAGCCGATGATCGACATCGCACGATAGAGCGCGAAGGAGACCGGCCGGCGGAAACGCCATTCGACCAGGAAGGAGGCGGAGGCCGCGAGCCCGACGACGAAGACCAATGCCGAGAGGATGGCCAGATCGATCCCGATCCGCGGCGTCAGAAAGAATATCAGCGACAGGCCGATCACCTGATGGAACAGATAGATCGCATAGGAATACCGGCCAAAGAAGTACAGGACGTGACCGCCGAGCGCGGCGTCGGCGATGATCAGGGCGGTGAGAACGGTGCCGAACCGGATGGTCCCGAGCATGTTCAGATCGCCGTTGGCGCTCACCGCCATCCCGACCTGCAGAGCGCACAGAATGCCGACGAGCAACAACGGCAGTCCGAACCGTTTCTCGAAGAACAACATGCCGACCGCGAAGAACGGCATGTACTGCGTTATCAGGACGCCGTGGAGCAGACGATTCAAAATCGAATACTGCGAGCTTCCACTGACCGCCATAAGCGAAAAATCGAGCAGACTGAGGCCGATCGCCACCCAGGCGAACCTGACGGCGAAGTGCTCTCCGAAGGCGTACCGAGCCAGACCGGCGAAGAAATAGAATTTCAACTCCACCACGATCGACCAGAAGACGCCGTCCACCCATCGAATACCGAAGTCCCCCAAGAACAGCATCGAGCCGATCAAGTCGACGACGGTGCGCCCGTGCACGTCGAAGTCGCCGGCACCGGCCGGAACGACCGGCGTCGGAACGAGCTTCGCCCAGATGAAGATCGTCGCACAGGCAAGGATGAACAGCGGCCACAGCCGCGACAAGCGTTTGGCATAGAACTCCGCGACATCCCGGCTCTGAGAGATCGTCTGCGAAATCAGATAGCCAGATATGACAAAGAAGATATAGACGCCGAGCTTACCCGAGTAAAATTCGATCGAAGGGCGAACCGCCGACCCCATGATCTCGTGGGGTATGCGGTTCGACAGGTGATAGTACATCACCAGAATGATCGAAAGACCGCGCCAGTACTCGATTCCGACGTTCTTCTGTGCATTGCCGGTCATCGGCTCACCCATCGGTCGCAGTGATTGGAGGACCCTCGACGGATCCGGCGGTCACGACACTCTTCCGAACCGCCGACGACGGAGCCGGTCCGGGCGCAGGTGAATTCCGAACGAACGCGCCTTCCGGCGCCTCAGATCCCCTTGTGGGCGCGATACCAGTCGACGAAGGCGGGGACGCCGACACCGATCGGGATCGACGGACGGAAGCCGGTCAGGGCCTCGAGCAGGCGATGATCGGCATAGGTCTCGCGCACGTCACCCGGCTGCATCGGCAACATGATCTTCTCGGCCGGACGACCGAGTGCCCCCTCGATCGCCTCGACGAACTCGAGGAGACCCGCCGGCTGACCACCGGCGATGTTGACCACCCGCCACGGCGCCACCGGCGACAGGCTGTCGGACACCCCGTCGCCGGCCACCGGGTCGCCCTTCTCCGGCACCACATCGGCGAGCCGTACGATCGCCTCGACGAGATCGTCGATGTAGGTGAAGTCGCGGCGCATCTCGCCCTGACCGTAGATCTCGATCGGCCGGCCGTCGAGGATCGCGTCGACGAACTTGAACAGCGCCATGTCGGGACGCCCCCACGGACCGTAGACCGTGAAGAAGCGGAAGCAGGTGATCGGCAGATCGAACAGATGGGCGTGCGAATGCGCCATCAGTTCCATCGACTTCTTGGTCGCCGCATAGAGCGTGATCGGCCAGTCGGCGCGGTCGGTCTCGCCGAAGGGCATCGTCTCGTTGCCGCCGTAGACCGACGAGGTCGAGGCGAGCAGGGTGTGGCGCGGCTTCAGCCGCCGCGCCACCTCGAGCAGATTGAACGAGCCGATCAGATTGGAATCGACGTAGGCGCGCGGATTCTCGATCGAATAGCGGACGCCGGCCTGCGCCGCGAGGTGGACGATGACGTCCGGTGCGGCGAGATCGGCGGCCCGGTCGAGCGCCTCGACGTCCTCGAGACGCGCCTCGATCTGGGTGAAGGCGTTCGACTTCGCCAGGACCGCGACCCGATCGCGCTTCAGTCGCGGGTCGTAGTAGGAGGTCATCGCATCGTAACCGACGACCACGTGGCCGTCCGCCAGAAGCCGCCGCGCGAGATGGAACCCGATGAATCCGGCGGTTCCGGTGACGAGAAAACGCATCTGGAGCCCTCTCCCTCCGGCGCGTCAGGCGCCGCGGCCGACGCTCGAATAGGTGAACCCGTGGCGGGCCACCTCTTCCGATTCGTAGATGTTGCGCATGTCGACGAGCACCGGCTCGGCCATCACCCCCTTCAGACGCTCGAAGTCGAGCGCGCGGAACTGATCCCACTCGGTGACGATCGCCAGCGCCGAGGCCCCGGCCGCCGCCTCGTAGGCGGAGGCACAGAAGGTCACGCCGGTGAGGAAGGCCTTCGCCTGCTCGGTGCCTTCCGGATCGTAGGCGCGGACCTTGGCGCCGGCGTCCTGGAGGGCCTGGATGATCGACAGCGACGGCGCATCACGCATGTCGTCGGTGTTCGGCTTGAAGGTCAGGCCCAGCACCGCCACGGTCTTGCCGTGGATCTCGCCGCCGGCGGCCTTGACGATCTTGCGGGCCATCGCCCGCTTGCGGTTGTCGTTGACCGCGACGGTGGTCTCGATCAGCCGGATCGGGGCGTCGTGGTCCTGCGCCGTCTTGACCAGCGCGAGGGTGTCCTTCGGGAAACACGAGCCGCCGTAGCCGGGGCCGGCATGGAGGAACTTGGCGCCGATGCGGCCGTCCGAGCCGATGCCGCGGGCGACCTGCTGGACGTCGGCCCCGACCTTCTCGCAGAGATCGGCGATCTCGTTGATGAAGGTGATCTTCATCGCCAGGAAGGCGTTGGCGGCGTATTTGATCAGCTCGGCGGTGCGCCGGTCGGTGAAGATCATCGGCGAGGCGTTGAGGTAGAGCGGCCGGTAGATCTCGTTCATCACCTCACGGGCGCGGGCGTCGGCGACGCCGACCACGATCCGGTCGGGACGCTTGAAGTCGGAGATCGCCGCACCTTCGCGCAGGAACTCGGGGTTGGAGGCGACGGCGACGTCGGCCGCCGGATTCTCCTCGCGGATGATCCGCTCGACCTCGTCGCCGGTGCCGACCGGAACCGTCGACTTGTCGACCACCACGGTGAATTTCTTCACCGCACGGGCGATCTCGCGGGCCGCACCGAAGACGTAGGAGAGGTCGGCATGTCCGTCGCCGCGGCGCGACGGCGTTCCGACCGCGATGAACACCGCATCGGCGTCGCCGACCGGACCGGTGAGGTCGGTGGTGAACGAGAGGCGCCCGTCGCGCACGTTCTTGGCGACCAGATCGTCGAGACCGGGTTCGTAGATCGGAATGCGCCCCGCCTTCAGAGACTCGATCTTCCCCGCATCTTTGTCGACGCACACCACGTCGTGTCCGAAGTCGGCGAAACACACGCCCGAAACGAGACCCACGTAACCGGAACCGATCATGACGATCTTCACAGCGAAACCCCTCTCTGCGAAATACAAGGCCCATCAGGATTTAAGCGTATGCCGCGTCGTGTTGCAAGGCAGCAGTGGATCCGCGGCGGAAAGATGTTCTTAATCATGAATTTCGTTCTTGCCGCAGCGCAGCACGAGGACGAAACGCAGGGTGCGATCATCGTGGCGACGCACCTTCGAGCCGTCGGATCGAGCGGGCGCGGTCGTCGCGCCCGTCGTCGGGACTTCACCGCCCCTGTTCGCAGATCACGACTCGACGACGACCCGACGACGTCCCGTCATCGACGACGGAAGATCTTCGTCACGTCGGTCGGCCGAACATGTACGAGCTCCAATCGATCGAAGATTGCGGTGTCTCGAGCCCGCAACTCTCCATGAGACCGATGTGATTCTCTCGCTCTGCCCGATGGCGGGCGCCTGCGCGCAGACCGAGCTTCCGAGAGTCGGATTACAATTCCCGCTGGACATCGGCGCGTGGCTCCGACTACCATGCACATACGAAGTTTCCCGGTCTGGACGCGCCGGTGAATTCGTCAGGGTGCGATTCACGCAACGAGGACGGTGTTTCAGCCGCCGCACGTGGATCTCGGGCTTCCGAAGAGGAGGACATCGGAGCTTTCGTTCCGAGTGGGCCGCCGCCGATCCGACCAACGCTGCGTGATCCGACACGAGATTTCGATGGCATCGGAGAGCATCCAGATTTCGGTCGCCTGTGCCACCATCGGATCGCCGGGTCTGGCGGAGGTGGTCGCGCGCCTGCTGGCGACGGCACTGCCGATCGAAGTGATCCTGGTCGTCGACGACCCGCGAGCCGACATCGCCGCCGTCCTCGGGGCCGACCTGATCGCCGATCCGCGCGTCGTCGTCCTGCGCAACGAAGCGAACTTCGGCGTGACCCGGTCGCTGAACCGTGCGGTGAGGGCCGCACGGGGGGCGATCGTCGTGCGCAACGACGACGACGACCTGCCCGAGCCGCAGCGGCTCGATCGGATCGCCGGTTTCTTCGCGGACCATCCGGCGGTCGATCTCGTCTATTCCTTCGCCCGCGGATCGGACGAAGCGGGCACACGGACCTGGACGATCGACGGCCCGACGACCGACGCCGGGATCAAGGCGGCCCTCGAACGGCGCAACTTCATCGTCCATTCGACGTTGGCCTTCCGGCGCGACCGGCTGGAGCCGCTCGGCTTCTACGACGAGACGTTCCGCTTCGCCCAGGACTACGATCTCTATCTCAGGGCGATGCGGGCCGGCCTGACCTTCGGCTGCATCGCGGAGCCGCTGGTGACCCGGATCTATCACGACAGATCGATCACGGTCTCCAAGCGTCGCCGCCAGATCCTGAACTCCTTCGCCGCCCGGCTCGTGCACGAGGCGCAGCGCGAGGGTGACCATTCGCCGTGGCGGACGATCTTCGCCTATTGCCGCCTGCTGCTCGTCCCCGATTGGATGCGTGCGCTGAGAAGGAGGGTTGGCCTTGGCAAATGAGATGCGCGTTCTGGTGGTCGGCCCTCGCGGGATCTCCGGACACGAGGGCGGGATCGAGAAGTTCACGGACGAATTCGTCCGTCGCGCGGTCGGCGTCTGCCGGCTCAGCGTCCTGTGCCTCACCGTGCCGCCGGAGGATCGGATCCCCGCCGGCCTGGAGCTGGTGCAGGTGCCGAAGTCCAGCCTGCTGACCACCGACAAGGGCATGTATCTGATCTGGGCGCTGTGGATCTACGCCACCCGTCCGATCGACCGCGTGCTGGTGCTCGGCACCAACTTCGGCGGGCTGGTCCCGCTGATGAAGCTAATGTTCTGGCGGCGGGCCCGGATCTATCTGCGATCCGGGTCGATCGACCACGTGCTGACCAAATGGAGCCCGCCGGTCCGCCTGCTGCTGCGCCTGTCGGAATGGCTGACCCGGTTCGCCGACGGAGTGATCGCGGTGTCGCCGTCGATCCAGAGCCATCTGACCTCGATCGGCATTCCATCGGTCCTGGTGCGCAACGGGCTCGAACGGCGACCGCCGCCGGCCGCCGCACGGACGCCGGGAACGGTGATCGCGGTCGGGCGGATCACCATGCAGAAGAACTACGGCGTCCTGATCGAGGCGTCCGCCCGGCTCGGAAAGAGCGGACCGGCGGTCACCATCGTCGGCGGCGCCGATCTGTCGGGCGAATCCGACCGGCTGACCGACCTCCTGAAGGCGAACCCCGAGGCGCGCGTCTCCTTCGTCGGCGCGCTGCCGCGCTCCGAAGTGCTGACGCTGCTCGACCGTCACGCGCTCTACGTGATGTGCTCGATCCACGAGGGGATGTCGAATTCGGTGATGGAGGCGATCCAGCAGCGCATCCCGATCATCCTCTCCGACATCGAGGCGAACCGCGATCTGGCCCTGCCCGATCACTTCTACTTCGATCCGAACGATCCGGTGGCGCTCGCCGAGAAGATCTCGACCGCCCTCGCCGATCCCGGACGGTTCGTCGTGTCGACGGAGATCTTCGAGGACTGGGACCACGTCATCGCGCGGATCCTGAACGTCGCCGAGATCACCGACATGCCCTCGCTCGAGGTCGTCCACGCCTGACGCGGACGACGGCGGACGGCCGGCGGCGCCCGCGAGGCGCACGCCGGTTTCCCGCCGCCGGCCCTTCCCGCCCGCGCCGCAACCCCGAGGATCCGACCGCCCGATGAAGATGCTGCTGGTGCTGACCTTCAAGGGCTCGCTCGGGAAGTGGGCGAAGGCCGGGATCCTCCGGCGCGAGCTCGAGGTCTACGTCGAACATCTGGCCCGCGGCCACGTCGAGGAGATCACCGTCTTCACCTACGGCAGCGACGACGCCGCGGTGTTGGCCGGTCTCGACGTCGATCCGGCGATCCGCGCCCGCTTCCGCCTGCTGGCACCGCGCCGACGCTCGCGGACGGTCCTCGGCCACCTCCTCCACTCGGTCGACGTGCCGGCGATCCGCAGGGCGGTGGCGGCCGGTTGCGGGGTGGTCAAGACCAACCAGATCAACGGTGCCTGGACCGCCTGGATCGCCCGAGCCTGCGGCGCGCGGTTCCTGCTGCGCTGCGGCTATCTGCTGTCGCGGCGCTTCGAGATGAACCGCCAACCGGTCGCCGCAGCGATCGCCCGGCTGATCGAGGGGATCTCCTTCCGTCTCGCCGACGCCGTGTCGGTGACCACCGCCGACGCCCGCGCCGACGTGCTCGCCCGACTGCCGGCGGCAACCCGGACCGAGGTCCACGTCGCCCCGACCTACGTCAACACCGCGCTGTTCGCCGCCGACGTCGACGCCAAACCGGCTTCCCGCCGCTTCGTCTACGTCGGTCGGCTGGAGCCGCAGAAGAACGTCCTGGCGCTGGTCGAGGCGGCGGCCGTCGTCGGCGTGCCGCTGACCGTGGTCGGCGACGGCAGTCTGCGCGAGCCGATGCTGGCGCGCGCCGCCGAACTCGGGACCGACCTCGTCCACCACCGGCTGCTCGACAACGACGCGATCGCCGCGCTCTACCGGGAGATCCGCCTGTTCGTGCTGCCGAGCCTGCACGAGGGACTGCCGAAGGTGCTGATCGAAGCCATGTCGGCCGAGATGATCTGCGTCGGCACGCCGACCGGCGGCACCACCGATCTGATCGAAGACGGGGTCACGGGCCATCTCGCCGCGGGCTTCTCCGCCGCCGACGTCGCCGCCGCGATGACCCGCGCCCTCGACGACCCGCGCGCCCCCGAAATCGCCCGGGCGGCCCGCCGGCTGGTGGTCGAACGGCATTCGATCGCCGGCTATGCCGCAAGGGAATACGAAGAGATCTGTGCGGCGGTCGCTCGGCACGGCGGAGCCGGCCGAGACACTTAGGATTATCTTAAAAAGACGCTGCAAAACTCTCCCGAGGAGCGGACGGCCCTTCGTCCGGACGGGGTGCGGCATGAACGAGACGGGGCGATCGGTCCGCGAGCTGATCGACACGGTGAGCCGTGAATTCGGCCGGGAGAGCACCCGCGGCGGTGCCACCGAGGCCGAGACGAAGACCGACGCCCGACCGGCACCGGAGGCGGCGCGCCCGCAGATCCGGCGGCTCGCCGACGTGTTCCGGCCGGTGGCCGGCGCCTTCGGCGGCGTCCTGGTGCTGTCGATCTTCGCCAATCTCCTGGTCTTCACCTCGCCGATCTACAGTCTGCAGGTCTACGACCGGGTCCTCGGCAGCCGCAACACGACGACGCTGGCGATGATCACGCTGGTCGCGGTCGGCCTCTACGTCACCTATGCACTGATCGACCACTACCGCAGCCGGGCGCTCGGCGGGGTCGCGGTGGCGGTCGACGCGGTGATCGCCGGACCGGCCTTCGAAGTGGCGATGGCGATGGCCCGGGCCGGACATCCGGCGCACCGGGCGGACTCGTTGCGCGACGCCGACACCATCCGTGACTTCGTCGCCGGCGGCGCGCTGATCGCACTGTTCGACGCGCCGTGGACGTTCGTCTTCATCGGCCTCTGTTTCTTCATCCATCTCGAACTCGGCATCTTCGCGACGCTGGCCGGGGTGATTCTGTTCGGCCTGTCGATCGCCAACGAGATCGTCACCCGGCGGGTGCTGACCGAAGCGGCCCGGTCGAGCGACGGTTCGCTCGATCGGATCGCCGCGACGCTGCGCAACGTCGAAGTGATCCGGGCGCTCGGCATGACCGGCGTGGTCCGTGGCCGCTGGTTCGCCGACCGGCGGCGTACCGTGGCCGCCGCGGCGACCGCCGCACGGCGCGGCGGCACCGTGATGGTGCTGATCAAGTTCCTCAGGCTGACGGTGCAGAGCACGGTGCTCGGGCTCGGCGCCTGGCTGGTGCTCGCCGGCGAGATCGGTGCCGGTACGATGTTCGCGGTCACCATCGTCCTCGGTCGCGCCCTGGCGCCGGTCGAGGCGATCGTCGCGCAATGGAAGTCGGTGGTGGCGGTACGCAACGCCTGGGTCCGGCTCGACGGCCGGATCCGAGCGCTGCGGCGGACCGAGGACCGCATGACCTTCCCGCATCCGATCGCCGGAGCGATCGCGGTGGAGAACCTGTTCGTGGCGCCGCCCGGCAGCCAGAAGCCGGTGGTGCGCAACGTCTCGCTGCGGCTCGAACCGGGCGAGGCGCTGGCGATCCTCGGGCGGTCGGGCTCCGGCAAGACGTCTCTGGTGCGCGCCCTGGTCGGTGCCTGGCCGGCGGCGAGCGGCACCGTGCGGATCGACGGCGCCGACATCGCCAACCACGACCCCGACGAGGTCGGCCGCCATGTCGGCTATCTGCCTCAGAACGTCGAACTGTTCGCCGGTACGGTCCGCGAGAACATCGCCCGGCTCGGCGAGGTCGACGACGAACGCGTCTTCGCGGCGGCGCGCACCGCCCACGCCCACGATCTGATCCAGCGCCTGCCGGACGGCTACGACACCCGGATCGGCGAGGACGGCGTCGGTCTCTCCGGCGGCCAGCGCCAGCGCATCGGCCTCGCCCGCGCCGCCTTCGGCAATCCGACGCTGGTGGTGCTCGACGAGCCCAACGCCAACCTCGACGGCGAGGGCGACGCGGCGCTGGCCGCCACCCTCTCCACCTGGAAGTCCCGGGGCGTGACGGTGATCGTCGTCACCCACAAGTCGGACGTGCTCGCCGTCTGCGACCGCATCGCCGTCCTCGACGACGGGCAACTGATCAAGTTCGGGCCGCGGGCGGCGATCCTGGCGGAATCGGCGAAGGCCGGGGGCGACGGCCACACCGGCCGCCGCGCCGCCGAAGCGATCCTCGCCGACCGGAAGAGAGGGGGCCTCTCGTGACCGCGTCCGCGTCTCTCGCCTCCGCGCCGCTCGCCGACGCCGACCGGATCGACGATTGGCGGCGGCCTCTGCGCCGCGGCCTCCTGGTGGTCGTGCTGACCTTCGCCGGTTTCGGCGGCTGGGCGGCGACGGCGCCGCTCGACAGCGCGGTCTCGGCCTCGGGCCGGATCGTGCCGGAGAGCGAGCGCAAGGCGATCCAGCACCTGGAAGGCGGCATCGTCGCCGCCATCCGGGTCGCCGACGGCGACCGGGTGAAGGACGGCGACGTCCTCGTCGAGATCGATTCTTCGCAGGCCCGTGCCGCCGCCGACGGCCAGAAGAACGCCCTGTACTCTGCCCTCGGCGAGGAGGCGCGTCTCTCCGCGCTCGCCGAGGACCGCGACCGGATCGTGTTTCCCGACGAACTCGCCGCGGCCGGGGCGATCGGCGAACGGGTGATCGCCGATCAGCGGCGCGCCTTCGACGAGGTCCGGTCGACGAACCGCAACGAAGCGGCGATCATCGACCGCCGGATCGGCGAGACCACCACCGCGGTCGAATCGACCCGGGCCCAGAACCGGGCGGCGATCGCCCAGATCGCCTCGGTCGAAGAGGAGATCGCGCGGCTGCGGCCGGCGGTGGACCGCGGTTCGGTCAGCCGGGCCCGCCTGACCGCGCTGGAGCGCGAGCGCACCGACCTCACCGGACGGCGCGACGCCACCGCGGCGGAGATCGAGCGCGCCGTCTTCACCATCGCCGCACTGGAGGTCCAGAAGAGCCAGCTCGCCCAGCGTGCCGCGGAGGAGGCCGCCACCCGCCTCGCCGAGCTGCGCTCGCGGATCGCCGATCTGCGCGACAAGCTGCGGATCGCCACCGAGATCGTCGGACGCACCGCGATCCGGGCGCCGCGCGCCGGCCGCGTGGTCGGCAGCCGCACCCATACCGTCGGTGCGGTGGTCCGGCCCGGCGAAACGCTGATGGAGATCGTGCCGGAGGACGACACCCTGGTCGCCACGCTCCGGGTGTCGCCGCTCGACGTGACCCATCTGTGGCCGGGGCTCGACGCCGAGGTCCGGTTTCCCTCGATCCGCGGCCGCAACACGCCGACCGCCTATGGCCGTGTCGAGATGATCGCCCCGGACGTGGTGTTCGAAGAGGCCACCCACCAGCCCTACTATGCGGCGAAGGTGGCGATCGAGACCGGCGGCGTGCCGGAGGAGCTCCGCACCCAGCTGCGGGCCGGTATGCCGGTCGACGCGATGATCCGGACCGGGGAACGCACCGCCCTCGCCTATGCGTTCCAGCCTCTGATGCGGGCGCTGCGGACCGGCATGCGCGAATATTGAGCGCGCCCGTGATCGCCGCAGATCGCGCCGTCGTGCGTCGATCGGGTCGGCGCCTCCGTGTTAACCTGGCCTTTCCCACGTGTCGTCGGAAAGGCACCGCTCGTGACTCGTCGCTCCTCTCTCCCGTGGCTCGCCACCGCGGCCTGCGCCTCGTCGCTCCTCGTCGCCCCGCCGGCCGCGGCGATCGCCCAGACCGCCGGCGGTCTGGTGCCCGGCGGCATCGTCCGGGTGGTCACCAGCCTCGCCGATTCCGGCCCGGGCAGCCTGCGACAGGCGGTGACGGTGCCCGGCCCGAGCGTCGTCGTGTTCGCCGTCGGCGGGTACGTCGACCTCGCCGCGCCGCTCGTCCTCGATCGCAATCGCGTCACGGTGGCCGGCGAGACCGCGCCGGGACCGGGCATCGTCATCCGCGGCGGGACCGTGGCGATCCGAGCGAGCGACGTCGTCCTCTCCCACGTCGCCGTCTATCCCGGCGCCACTCCGGACCCGAAGCTCGCCGACAACCGCGATGCGATCAACCTCGTCGGATCGGTCAAGCGCGGGCTGAAGATCTCGCGCGTCCGGCTCGACCACGTCTCCACCGCCTGGGGGGTCGACGAGAACATCGACCTGCAGGGGCCGGTCGACGACGTCCGCATCGTCGACTCGCTGATCGGCGAGCCGCTGATGCAGGCCGGCCATCCCAAGGGCATCCACTCGATGAACCTGCTGATCGGCAGCGGCGTCGGGCGGGTCGATCTCTCCGGCAACCTGTTCGTCGCCGGCAATCAGCGCAACCCCCGGCTGGTGCCGGAGAACCGGGTGTCGATGCGCGGCAACGTGGTCGCCGGCTGGGGCAACGCCGCGGCGCATCTCGACATGTCGCAGACCCAGCCGGCCGCCGTCGGCGCCTTCGACGTCGTCGGCAACGTCTTCGAGCCGGGTCCGGACAGCCGCTGCAAGACCCCGCCGATCCGCATCGATCCGGCGGTGTTCGCGGCGGTTCCCGCGCCGAGCGTCCACGTCGGCGCCAACCTGCTGCTCGACCCCGAAGGCCGCTGCCGCAGCCCGGCCACCACCGATGCCGATCCGGCGCGCCTGGCCCCCGCCCCCACTCTCGGAGCGGCCGAACGGACGGTCCCGCTCGAGCGGGTCCGCGAGCAGGTGCTCGCCGGCGCCGGTGCCCGTCCGCGCGCCCGCAATCCGATCGATGCCCGAATCGTCGCCACGGTGCGCAGCGGACAGGTTCGTCTGGTCGGTGACGAAACGGCGGTCGGCGGCTATCCGGCGCTCGAACCCACCCGCACGTCGCTGGTCTCGCCGATCGCCGGCGGCGTCCTGCGCGACGAAGCGGACGTCGCGACGATGCGTCGATGGCTGTGCGAAGCCGCCCGGAAAGTGGCCGGGGGAGCGGCCTGCCGCTGAAATTCCGACGCGTGATATGTGAACACACTTACTGTACGTAGTGGTGCGAATGGTCCGGACGCCCCGATACAACCCCTTGTCGGTACTCGGGAAAGAGGCCCATCTCTGAACAAATGATGAATTCGGCCACACGAAAGCGGTGTGTACAAGCCGCTGTTGGTTAAAACGGCAGTGTTACGGTCCCTCCCACCTCAAGGGAGAGATCTCTCATGTCCTCTATCGACTCGACCTACATCGGAATCGAAGGTTACGGTGCCGGCGCGACCGGGGGCCTCGGCGGCACGATCATCCACGTGACCAATCTCAACGATTCGGGTGCGGGTAGCCTGCGCGCCGCACTCGAGGCGAGCGGCACGCGCACCATCGTGTTCGACGTCTCGGGATCGATCGATCTGAAGTCGCAGATCCTGGTCACCAACGGCGACGTCACCATCGCCGGTCAGACCGCACCGGGCGACGGCATCACCATCCAGGACGACCGGATCCGCATCAAGGCGAGCGACGTCGTCATCCAGGGCCTGAAGTTCCGGCCCGGCGACGAGGACGACGGGTCCAGCGCCGACGATCGCGACGGCCTGATGATCGGCACCACCGACTTCACGGTGAAGGACGTGGTGGTCGACCACTGCAGCTTCAGCTGGTCGGTCGACGAGAACCTGACGATCAACGGCAGCGTCTCCGGCGTCACCATCTCCAACAACATCGTCGCCGAGGGGCTCAGCCACAGCCTCCACTCCAAGGGCGAGCACAGCAAGGGGATGCTGATCTCCAACTGGAGCCAGACCGGCGGCGACGAAGACAACCACATCACCGTCACCAAGAACCTGTTCGCCGACAACATGGACCGCAATCCGGAGGTCCGGGCGGGACAAGAGATCGAGATCGTCAACAACTACATCTACGGCGCCGGCCGCTACGACCGGTCGATCGCGATCGGCGGCGGCACCAACGGCACGCTCGACACCACCGTCCACGTGATCGGCAACGTGATCGACGCCGGTGCCGGCTCGACCAACACCGCGAAGAACCCGATCTCGCTGACCACCATGGGGGCGGACAGCGCCGTCTATCTCGAGGACAATCTGGCGGTCGAACGCAAGACCGACGCCGACGGCAATCAGGTGCAGACCTCGCTGGTCAACAACACCGGCGGCGCCAAGTACGTCACGTCGAGCGAGGTCTTCGAATCGAGCAACGTGACCGTGCTCGATTCGACCGAAGTCGCCGATTACGTCCTCTCCAACGCCGGCGCCAATCCCTATGCCCGCGATTCGATCGATGCCCGGATCATCGAGAGCGTGATCGACGGAACCGGCAAGCTGGTCGACACCACCGCTTCGGTCGGCGGCCAGGCGCGCGCGGCGACGACGACGGTCAAGGCCGCTCAGGACTTCGATCGCGACGGCATGCCGGACTGGTTCGAAAGCCTCTACGGGCTCGACGCCAAGACCGCCGACAGCTGGGCCGACAAGGACGGCGACGGCCATTCGAACATGGCCGAATACCTCGCGGGTCTCTACGACGGCTTCGACATGACGGTCGCCAAGCAGATGGTCGCCGACCACGCCGTCACCGGCAAGGCCGACGTGATCGCCGTCGCGCCGAAGGCCGGGGTCGTCCATGTCGTCGACGGCTTCTCGCTCGCCGAGGGCGACAGGCTCGACCTCGGCACCTTCATCGTCGACAGCTCGAAGGGCGGCAGCTTCTCCGACTACGTCGAAGTGAGCCATGCCCTCGGCACGACCATCGTCTCGATCGACCGCGACGGCGCCGGCACGCAGTACACCAGCGAGATCGTCGCCGAGATCGTCGGGCTGACCGGCGTGACCGACGCCGCCCAGATCGTCTCGATCGGCAAGGCCGACACCACCGCGATCACCGACGGCGTGGTCGCCGCCGCGGTGGCGGCCGCCGCCCCGAAGGTGATCGAAGGGACCGCCGGCGCCGACCGTCTGAACGGCACCGATCGCGCCGACATCATCTGGGGCTATGCCGGCGGCGACCGGATCAGCGCCGGTGGCGGGGACGACGTCGTCTACGGCGGCAGCGGAAACGACTGGATCGACGGCGGGGCCGGCTCCGACCGGCTCGCCGGTGGCGCGGGCGACGACACCTACGTCGTCTCCGACGAGACCGACACCGTCGTCGAGACCGCCGACGACGGCAGCGACACCGGCGGAAACGACCGGGTCGTGTCGACCGTCTCGTTCCATCTCTCCGCCAACGTCGAACGCCTGCAACTCAACGGGACCGCCGATCTCGACGGGTGGGGCAACGACGGCGCCAACGACATCACCGGCAACGACGGCGTCAACCACATCTACGGCGGCGGCGGCAAGGACACGCTGCGCGGCGGCGCCGGCAACGACGTGCTCGACGGCGGCGACGGCGACGACGCCCTCGACGGCGGCACCGGTGCCGACGTGATGCGCGGCGGGGCCGGCAACGACCTCTACTACGTCGACGACAAGGGCGACGTGGTCGACGAGACCGACGCCTCCGGCGCCGATGCCGGCGGCACCGACACGGTCCGCGCGGTGATCGACTATGCGCTCTCCGCGACGGTCGAGAACCTCGCGCTCCAGGGCACCGGGGATCTCGACGGCTGGGGCAACGATCTGAAGAACTCGTTGGTCGGAAACGCCGGCAACAACCACCTCTGGGGCTTCGGCGGCAACGACACCCTGAACGGCGGCGCCGGCAACGACGTCCTCGACGGCGGAGCGGGCAGCGACGTGCTGACCGGCGGAACCGGCGCCGACCTGTTCGTCCTCTCCGACGCCCCGATGAAGGGCACGATCGACAAGATCACCGACTACACGGCCGGAGAAGATCGGATCTCGCTCGCCGCCGACGCGTTCCACGGCCTCTCGGCGAGCGCGGGCATCCTCGCCGCGTCGAGCTTCGCGCTCGGCACCAAGGCGACCGGCGCCACCGCCCAGATCGTCTACGACAAGGCGAGCGGCAAGCTCTACTACGACGCCGACGGCACCGGCTCGGGCGCGGCGATCCAGTTCGCCACGGTCACCGCGGGCACCCAACTGTCGAGCGCCGATTTCCTCCTGGGCTGAGCGTTCGCGTCTTTCGCCGCCGCCGGTCGATGTGTCATCATCGCCCGGCGGCGGCGAAATCGTTTCAGTGACGGCGATTTCGCCGATCGCCGACACGAGACCGCGTCATCGCCGTGGCCCGCAGGGATGTGTTCATGATCTCATTTCTGAAGAAACATCGATCGAAGCTCGGATATTTCGTCAGGAACGCGCCTCTCGCCATCTACACGTCTTCACTCCCCGGACTGGTCAACTACGCCGTCATCCTGTTCCTGAGCTTCGGCAGCTCGATCGCCGATGCCGGCCAGTATCGGCTGATGATGTCGTATCTGGCGCTCACCGGGCTGCTGACCGTCCAGGAGAGTTCGAAGATCGTCATCCGGGCGCGGGCGGAGGGCGACGACCGGTCGATCGGTGCGATCTTCGCCCTGCGGGCGCTGTTCGCGGTGGTGGCCCTCGCCCTGCTGCTCGCCGCCTTCGCCTACGACACGTTCGGCGGCGGCGGCCGGATCCCGATCGATCTGGTGTTGGTCGCCGGCCTCGCCGCGGTGTTCTATCCGACCGACGTCTTCATCCCGTATCTCCAGTCGGAACGCCGCTTCGGGGTTCTGGCCCTCTGGTCGACCCTGAAATACGCGCTCGCCTTCGGCATCTTCGTGGTTCTGGTGGCGGCGGGAGTTTCGGTCCGGGTGGCGAGCCTCGTCCAGATCGCGGCGATGCTCGCGGTACATCTGGTGGTGGTCGCCTTCGTCGTCGGCTTCGAAAATCTGAAATACCGTCGCGAACCCGGCGCTCCGTCGCTGTTCCGACGTCGCGACGTGCGCGAGAGCCTCGTCCTCAGCCTCGCCAACCTGCTGCCGTCGAGCCTCGAACACGTCGACAAGCTGGTGATCGGCGCCTTCTTCGGACTGGAGGCGCTGGGCCTCTACACGCTCGGTTTCACCACCGGGCGCTTCGTCTACAACACGCTGAAGCCGGCCTTCTACATCTACTATCGCCACTTCGTCGACAATCTGCCCAAGGCGCGGCTGTTGTGGCTGGTGTTCATCTCCTTCACCGTGTTCGGCGGGCTGGCTGCGGGCGCCTTCTGGTACATGGTCGACGGGATCGGACTGCTGACGAAGCTGCGCGGAACGGAGGCGGTGGTCACCATCCTGTTCGTCTCCTACGGGATCGCCATGGTCGACGCCGTCTACACGCAGTCCTACGGGATCAACAAGAGCGCCAAGTCGGTCCACCTGTTCGTCGCCAACGTGCTGATCTGCCTCGTCTGTCTGGGGATGTTCGCCGCCTCGACGCTGACCGGCGCGGCGACCGCGATGATCGTCTGCGCGATGCACTACCCGGTCCGCCACCTCGGCACGATCGTCATCCTCTCCGCCCTGCGCCGCGCCACGAAGGAGTGAGACGAAGCGGCCGAGCCGGCGCCCGCGCGACGGCGAAGCCACTGCAACCCCAGATCGGATCTTGTGTTCTCGACGCAGGCCGAGCATGTTCGCCCGGCGTTCAACCGATCGACGAGTGCGCCGTGCCCCGCTTCTCCTACGACGACGTCCTTCGTAGGCTCTTCATCGGGGCGCTGTTCGCCACTCTCCTGGCCAACGGAGCGGTCGGCCTCGATCTCTCCGCGCTCGCCGCGACGACCTTCGGCGCGCTGCTCGCCGCCTCGAGCGTCACGACGATCCGACGGCCGCGGCTGCGCCTCCTCCGACTGCTGTCGCTCGCGCTCGCCGTGGTCGTGGCCGCCGCCGTGGTCCATCAGGTGCAGTGGGATCCGACCGGCGCCGTCGCCCACCCGGTCTGGCGCGAACTCGCCGACGCCTTCGGAGAGACCGGCGGATCGCGATCGATGGTCCGCCGGCACCCGATCTGGGAGATCCCCGGCACGATCCTGCCCTTCCTCGTCTTCGCGACGGCGATCGGCCTGTTCCGGTCGGAAGAGGACGTCGGCCGGTTGTGGCGGGCGATCGCGGTGTTCGGCGCCGTCTTCGCCGTCTACGGCCTCGCCCAGGCGGCGTTCTTCCCAGCCTGGCACTTCGGCCCGCGGGTCCACTATCTCGGCAGCGTCACCGGCTTCTACGTCAACCGCAACGCCGCCGCGTCGCTGCTGCTGGCGACCGCTCTGGTGTCGCTGGTGCGGCTCGGAACGAGCTGGCAGCACATCGACATCGGTCGCCTGCGCCGGCTGGTCACCGGCGCCGAACCACCGCGGGAGCACGAAAGGCGCCTGCTCTTCGATCTGGCGCTGGTCCTGGTCCAGGTGGCGGCGCTGCTGCTGACCCGATCGCGGGCGGGCAGCGTCCTCGGCATCGTCGCGCTGGCCGGTTTCGCCGGCTGGCAGTGGCGATTCCTCGAACGGCGGCTGCACCGGCGGCCGTCCCGACGGGTGGTGCTGACGGTGGCGGCCATCGTCGGACTGTTCGTCGTGGTGGTCGGCCTGCAGCTGATCCGGCGGCTGGACGTCCAGGGTCTCGACGATTCCCGATGGTGCGTCTATCCGGCGATGCTGCGGCTGGTGGTCGAGGCCTGGCCGTGGGGCACCGGGCTCGGCACCTTCCCGGTCGCCTTCGCGCCCCATCGCCCGATCGTCTGCGGTCTCAACGGCATCTGGGACCGCGCCCACGACACCTACATCCAGGGGCTGGTCACGCTCGGCTGGGTGTTTCCGGTCGTCGTGGCGATCTCGCTCGCAGCGATCCTTCCGCCGCTGGTGCGTGGATCGGGCGGCGGCCGGACCGTTCGGCCGGTGGTCGTCGCCACCCTCGTCCTGCTCGCCGCCGCGGCTCTGCACAGCCTCGTCGACTTTCCGCTCGAGATCCCCGGCAACGCGGTTCTGGCCGCGACCCTGGTGGCCTCGGCGATCGGACTGGCGGTGGGGCGGGAGAACGGGGCTCCGCGGCGCGGCGTCCGCGGCGACCCCGGAGAGACCGACGCGCCGCCGCCCGCATCGGACGGACGATCCGGCGGGGAACCGGCGGCGGATGGATTGCCCGTCTCCGGCCGGCACCGATCGGCCCGGCGGCGGCCGGACCGCCGTCGGACGAGCTGACGTCGAAGCCCGGGAACCCGTCCGGGCGCCGGGCGGAACGAAAAGAGCCGGGTGACCCGATGCGGGCCACCCGGCCGAGTCGGCCTCGTTCACACGGCTTGGAGGGGCCCTTGTGCGTCGTCGAGGCAT
Organism: uncultured Alphaproteobacteria bacterium; assembly: GCA_937919435.1. Lineage (GTDB taxonomy): Bacteria > Pseudomonadota > Alphaproteobacteria > Rhizobiales > Ancalomicrobiaceae > Siculibacillus. The sequence continues at coordinate 24,893 of CALFRR010000030.1, forward strand.
CGGGTGGGGAGGCACGCGCGGTCGGCGGCGCCTCCCGATCTGGGGGTCAGGCGCCGCCGCCGACGCGCTCGATCTTGCCCATCACGAAGAGGAACAGGAACGCGGCGACGAGGCAGTGGGCTCCGACGAAGAACAGACCGGCGCCGTATCCCCCGGTGGCGGCGACGATGTAGCCGAACACGATCGGGGTGACGATGCCGGCGATGTTGCCGACGCAGTTGAAGATCGAACCGGCGAGACCGATCGCCTCCTTCGGCGCGGTGTCGGAGACCACCGCCCAGGTGCCGGCGCCGGCGGCCACGCCCTTGCCGTAGAAGGCGAAGGACATCAGCGCGATGACCATCACGTTGCTGTCGGAGACCGCCGCCAGCACCAGGGTCGCGGCGACCAGCATGCCGACGATGTAGGGCGTCTTGCGGGCCCAGGACACCGACCAGCCCTGCTTGATCAGCCAATCGGAGATGATGCCGCCGGAGATCCCGCCGAGGAAGCCGAACAGCGACGGCGCGACGGTGGCGAAACCGGCGTTGAGGATCGACATGCCCCGGGCCTGGACCAGATAGATCGGGAACCAGGTGATGAAGAAATAGCTCAGTGCGACGGCGCAGTACTGGCCGATGTAGGCGCACCACAGCATGCGGTTGTTGAGCAGGCTCCTGACCAGCGGCCAGGTCAGGCGGGTCTTGCTCTTCAGCGCCTTGGCGTCGTCGACGTCGATCAGCGCACCACCCTCGATGATGTAGTCGAGTTCGGCGCGGCTGACGCCGGTGTGTTCACGCGGCGTGTCCATGACCTTCTGCCAGACGAAGAAGGCGAGGACGCCGATCGTGCCGAGCACGAAGAACGGCCACGGCCAGCCGAACTTCGACACCAGCCAGCCGGCGAGCGGCGAGAAGATGCCGACGGCGAAATACTGCGCCGAGGCGAACAGCGACGAGGCCCGGCCGCGTTCCGACTTCGGGAACCACATGGCGGCGACGCGGGCGTTGGCCGGGAAGCTCGGCGCCTCGATCAGGCCGAGGGCGAAGCGCAAGAGGAAGAACAGGGTCACCGCCCCGGTGACGCCGACGCCGAACTCGCCGACGAAGCCCATCAGGAAGGTCGAGATCGACCACAGGACCAGGGTCACGCCGTAGACGGTCTTGGTGCCGAAGCGGTCGAGGATCAGACCGCCGGGGATCTGGCCCACCACATAGGCCCAGGAGAAGGCGGAGAGGATGTAGCCGAGCTGGACGGTCGACAGGCCGAACTGCTGTTTGATGCCGGATCCGGAAATCGACAGGATCGACCGGTCGGCATAGGCGACGGTCGACAGGAACAGGATCAGCATGAGGATCCAGACGCGGACCCGGGTCTTCTTCTCCGCCGCGGCGGCGGTCGGAGGGGCTGCCATGTCGGTCATGATGCGAGACCTTTCGAAGAACGGGAGCGTCAGACGGGATTGAGGGCGGAACGCCCGGCGAGAACGGCGTCGATGTTGTCGAGCGCGTCGAAGCCCATGCGGTCGCGGGTCTCGACGGTCGCGGAGGCGACGTGCGGGGTCATGAAGACGTTCGGCAGGTCGCGCAGGCGCAGGTCGTAGTTCGGCTCGTTGCGGTAGACGTCGAGGCCGGCGCCGAACAGGCGACCGCCGCGCAGCGCCTCGATCAGCGCGTCCTCGTCGACCAGCGATCCGCGGGCGGCGTTGACGAAGACCGAGCCGGGACGCATCAGGGCGAACTGTTCGGCGCCCATCACGGTGCCGTTGCCGCCGGGCATGTGCAGCGAGAGGATGTCGACCGCCGGCAGGAGATCGGCGAGCGAAGCATGGAACACGGCTCCCTCCTCCAGCTCGGCGGGCAGCCGGGCGATGTCGGTATAGTGGATCGTCATGCCGAACCCGCGGGCGCGGCGGGCGACGGCACGGCCGATGCGGCCCATGCCGGCGATCCCCAGGACCGAACCGGAGACCCGCTTGCCCAGATTGTCGGGCATTCCGAAGCTCCGGCGCCAGCCGCTCTGCATGATCCCGACCGATTCGGCGGCCCGCCGACAAGCGGCGAGGATCAGCAGCAGGGTCAGATCCGCGGTGCACTCGGTGAGGCCGTTCGGGGCGTTGGTGACGACGATCCCACGGGCCGTGGCGGCGGCGGCGTCCATGTGGTCGAAGCCGGCGCTGGGATTGGCGATGATCTTCAGATGATCGGGCAGCCGCGGCATGTGGGCGGCGGTCAGGGCGACCTTGTGGCCGACCAGGATCGCGTCGGCGCGGTGGGCGATCACCGCGGCGATCGCCTCCTCGACGTCGAGGTCGTGATCGGCGAACCACGTGTCGTAGTCGCGGGCGGCACGCGCCGCGACCGCTTCCGGCACCCGGCGGGCGACCACCAGACGCGGTCTGGCGGCGGTCGCGGTCGGGGCGGTCGAGATGTCTGTCTTCCGGTCCATCGGGTCGGCTTCCTCCCTTTCAGGGCTTCTCGGGATCATCGGCGCACGGCCGGAGGCATGGACGCGGCGAGGCATCCGGCGCGGGCACGGCGCGGCAGGTTCGGAACGGGACGGCACGCGGCGACCCGCGCCCGGCGGAGCGCCGGGTCGGATGGGCGAGCCTGGAGGGTGACGGTCGTCGCCCCCTCTCGTCGGGAGCTTCGGACCGAAGGAACGACGCGTGGCGCGTCAGACGGCGATCGGCTTCATGCGGGGCCTCCTTCTTCGGGGAAGGTCGTCACGGCATGCGTCCGCCGGCCCGCCGCATCGAAGACGCGGTGGCTTCGTCATCGCCCTCGGGAGCGATGCCGGTCGTCCGGCGGATTTCGAAAGGTCGATCGGAGGCAGACGCCCCAGACGGCCCGGTGTTTCGTCCCAGTGCGTGGCGCCCTCCTCTCGCGGGAGGTGCGCCGGTTCTCGGCCGAGGCTTCGAGACCCGGATCGGCGCGTCGGCGGCGCGGGTTCGATCCGGCGCTCACGATCCGCCGTGGCGGATCAGCGATTCAGTTCGACGGCGGCCACGTCGACCGACCGGCCGGTGTGGGCACGCATCAGCGCTTCGGCCTCGTCGGCATTGCCGGCGATGACCGCTTCGACGATCGCGGTATGCTCGGCGAGCGAGGCGGAGACCTCGCTCTTGTGCACGAGGATGCGGCGGGTGCTGATGTGGTAGTAGGCGTTGACCGCCTGGAGACTGCGGATCAGCAGGGCATTGCCGGCGATCGCGTGCAGGGTCTCGTGGAGCTGGGCATTGGCGGCCGCGAGCCGCCGTTCGTCGCCCGACGCCGTGGCCGACCGCACGGCGGTCAGGCGGGCGCGCAACGCGGCGATGTCGACCGGCGTCCGGCGCCGCGCCGCGATGCCGGCGGCGACGCCTTCGAGGGCGGAGCGGATCCGCCCCATCTCGAGCAGGCGGTCGACCGACAGTTCGGCGACGTAGGTTCCGCTGCGCGACCGCGTCTCGGCCATGCCCTCGCCCTCGAGCCGGCGAAGCGCCTCTCGGACGGGTTGCGGCGAGACTCCGAGCATGGCGGCGAGGCCGCGCTCGGAGAGCTTCATTCCAGGAGCGAGCGTGCCTTCGATGATCGCGTCGCGCAGGCTGAGATAGGCGCGGTCGGCGAGCGTCGGCGGGTCGTCCTGGAGCAGGGGCGGCAGCTTCGTCGTGGTCATGACAGACTGCTATCGCAGTTTGGCAGTGCGCACCATCCGTAGTTCCTCTGCCACCCGGCGCGACGGCGGCATCGAGCCCCGGACTCGCGCCCGCCGGCGGGACGCGCCGTCACGGTCTCACGGGTTTCGCAACAGCTGTTCGACGGCGCGGCGGAGCAGGGGTTCGGCGGCGCCTCGGAGCTCGAAGTTGCGACTCACCCGGTCGGCGTAGAGCAGCGGCGCGGCGATGCCGGCCATCGCGCATTCGCGCTGGAACAACGCGGTGAAATGCGACCACAGCGCCGCATTGGAGACGAACGGGCCGGTCACCACGATCCTGGCGGGAAACAGCATCCGCCAGGAGTTGGCGAGCACCCGGGCCAGTTCACGGGTCGCCAGATCGATCTCGGGTATCGCCGTCAGGTCGCGATCCGGCAGTTGCTCGTAGAGCCGGCTCTCGTCGTCGGCGAGATCCGGCCAGTGCCGGCGCAACGCCGGCAGCAGCGACCACAGCGCCGCACCGGTCTCCAGACAGCCGTCGTTGCCGCAGGTGCACGGCCTTCCCTCCAGCGCCGAGATGCGCCAGTGGCCGATCTCGCCGAAGGAGCCGACGCCGGAATCGAACGGACGCCCGTCGACCGCATAGGCCATGCCGATGCCCCACCCCCAGTGCAGCAGCAGCAGCGGTCCGTGACCGAAGATCTGCGGCTCGAGCAACAGCCGCGCCCGCAGGTCGGCATCGAGATTGCGACAGATCTCGACGGGACCGCCGATGTCGGAGAGCACCTCGTCGATCGCCAGCGCCCGCATCCGCGACCAGCGCGACGCCATCATCCAGCGGGTCCGCGAGAGGTCGAGCAGCCCCGGCAGCGACACCGCGGTGCCGGCATGGAGCATCCCGCGCGGCATGTCCTCGACCAGACCGGCGGCCAGCGCCGCCAGGCTCCGCGAGATCGACGCATTGTCGGCATCGCGCGGCACCACCACGGTGCGCTGGGCGACGGCGGTTCCGTTGAGATCGACCAGGGAGCCGGCGAAGGACTGGCTGGCGATCTGGATCACCGAGCCGCCGATCCGCTGCGGGTCGAACATCAGCCCGGCCGCCGGCCGGCCGCGACCGGCGGCCGGACCGGCGGTCTCCAGGAGCAGGCGGCGCCCGACCAGATCGGCGACCACCCGCGAGGTGGTCGTCGAGCGCAGGCCGAGCGCCCGCCCGATCTCGGAGCGCGAATGTGCCGCACCCCGCGCGACCAGCAGATAGGCCCGCGCACGGTCGCGCTCGTGCGCGCTCTCGAAGACGCTCTCTTCGACCGTCACCAACATCGGGGCACCCATTTTTGGAACTTGGTGGTTCTGAATTCTCGTTGCTTTTTGTATGGCCTTGTTTAAGCTCGATCGTATGATTTTGAAAGATTGAAACCGTCAGAGGTTCAAAAACAAGATGATGGATGTCCGCATTCTCCCCGACAAACGTGCGATCGGCCGGGAAGCCGCCGAGCGGGGGGCCGCCGCGATCCGCACCGCGATCGCCCGGGACGGCGCAGCGACGATCGTGGTGGCGACCGGGGTCAGCCAGTTCGAGACGCTCGAAGCGCTGGTGGCGAGCGAGGGGATCGACTGGACGAAAGTCACCGCCTTCCATCTCGACGAATACGTCGGTCTGCCGATCACCCATCCCGCGAGCTTCCGCCGCTATCTCCGGGAGCGCTTCGTGACGCCGCTCGGCGGCAAGGTGCACTTCGTCCCGGTCGACGGCGAAGGCGACCCGGAGGCCGAGGTCGCCCGGCTCGCCGGGCTGATCGGCGGACGGCGGATCGCGGTCTGCTTCGCCGGCTTCGGAGAGAACTGCCACCTCGCGTTCAACGATCCGCCGGCCGACTTCGAGACCGAGGCCCCCTACATCGTCGTCGACCTCGATCCGGTCTGCCGGCAGCAGCAGTTCGGCGAAGGCTGGTTCGAGACGCTCGAGGCGGTGCCGCACCGGGCGATCTCGATGAGCATCCGCCAGATCATGAAGAGCGAACTGATCGTCCTCTCGGTCGCCGACACCCGCAAGGCGCAGGCGGTGCGCGATGCGCTGGAAGGGCCGATCGGCCCGCTCCATCCCGCCTCGATCCTGCGGACCCATCCGGCGGCGGTGCTGATGCTCGATCCGGCGGCGGCCTCGCTGCTGACCCATGTTCCGGGAGGTCCGGCATGATCGTCTCGCAGGGACTGTTCGACATCCAGGTCAACGGCTTCGCCGGGGTCGACTTCAACGCCGGAGCCTTCCGCGACGGCGAGCTCGACCGAGCCTTCGCGGCGTTGACCCGGACCGGCGTCACCGGGATCCTGCCGACGATCATCACCGCCCACCCCGAACAGCTCGTCGCCCGCTTCGCGGCGCTCGACGCGGCGATCTCGGCGAGCCGGCTCGGGCCGGCGATGTGCCCGGGCTATCATCTCGAAGGGCCGTTCCTGAACCCGGCGTCCGGCTATTGCGGCTGCCATCCGGCCGACGCGATGGGCGCGGCGACGATGGCGCTGATCGAGCGGCTGGAAGCCTCGCTCGACCGCCCGATCCTGATGGTGACGGTGGCCCCCGAGGTGGAGGGTGGTCTCGCGCTGGTCGCCGAACTCGCCCGGCGCGGCAAGATCGCGGCGATCGGCCATTCGGCCTGCGACTTCGACACGGCCCGGCAGGCGGCGGCGGCGGGGGCGAGCGTCTCCACCCACCTCGGCAACGGCCTGCCGCAGACCGTGCACAAGCTCGCCAATCCGATCTTCGCCCAGCTCGCCGAAGACCGACTGTCGGCCGGGTTCATCGGCGACGGCATCCACATCCATCCGCAGGCGCTGAAGGGGCTGATCCGGGCCAAGGGCTTCGAGCGGGCCATCCTGGTCACCGACGCGACCGCCGGCGCGGCGGCAGAGCCGGGCCGCTACGACTTCGCCGGCATGGCGGTCGAGCGGCGGACCGACGGTTCGCTGCGACGCACCGACGACGGATCGCTGGCGGGCTCGGCGCTGTGCCTCGATCAGGCGGTGCGCAACGTCGTCGCCTGGGAGATCGCGACGCCCGACGAGGCGTTGGCGATGGCCTCGACCCACCCGCGGCGCCTGATCGCGCCGGCGCTCGCCGCTCACGGAACGACCACGACGGCAGGAGAAGTCGTCTGGAACGACGCACTCGAGGTCGTCGACGTGCGACTGGACGGATAGTCCCGAAGTGACCGCCCCGTAGGACCACGCTCCGAGGCGATCGAACCGAGTCTTCCGACGTTGAATTCACAGGGGAGAGAAGATGAAGACGTTCAATGGCCACATCGATCGCCGCACCGTCCTGGGAGGACTGACGGCCCTGGCGGCGGCGGGTTCCACCCGCGGCTGGGCGGCTTCGCCGAAGCTGCCGACCTCGCCGGTCACCATCTCGATCATCGACGTCGGCGGCGCGCTCGCCCTGATGCAGGCGGCGATCGAGGACTTCCGGGTCGCCAACCCGAAGATCGTCTCGAAGATCAATCTCGTGAAGGCCCCCGCCCCCGAGCTCGCCGGCAAGATCAAGGCGCAGCAGGACGCCGGGCAGTCGAACCTCGACATGGTGCTGACCGGCAGCGACGGCCTCGCCGCCGGCCTCGATCAGAACCTCTGGCTGAAGATCCTGCCGGAATTCTCCGGCAACTTCCCCAACATCGAAGAGAACTACGAGCCGGCGGCGCTCGCCCTGCATCGCGCGCAGGGCGCCGGCTACGGCGTGGTGATCAACTACTATCCGTCGGGACCGCTGATCGAATATGCCCCCGAGCGGGTCAAGCAGGTCCCGACCACCGTCGAGGAACTGCTCGCCTTCGCCAAGGCCAATCCCGGCAAGTTCATGTACGCCCGGCCCGCCAACTCCGGTCCCGGCCGGACCTTCATGATGGGCCTGCCCTACATCCTCGGCGACAAGGATCCGCAGGACCCGATCAACGGCTGGGACAAGACCTGGGCCTATCTCCAGGAGATGGCCAAGTACGTCGCCTATTATCCGTCCGGTACGACCGCGACGATGAAGGAGTTCGGCGAGGGATCGCGCGACATCATCATCACCACCACCGGCTGGGACATCAACCCGCGGGCGCTCGGGATCGTGCCGGAAACCGCCAAGGTGGGAACCCTGAAGGGCTTCCACTGGGTCTCCGACGCCTTCTTCATGTGCATCCCGAAGGGTGTGCCGGAGGATCGGCTGGCGGTGGTGCTCGAGCTGATGGCCCATCTGCTGACCCCCAAGGCGCAGGCCTATTCCTACGACGAGGGCTACCTCTATCCGGGCCCGGCGGTGAAGAACGTGCCGCTGTCGCTGGCCCCGGCCCGCAGCCAGCAGGTCATCAAGGAGTTCGGCCGGCCGGAATACGCCGACTGGATCGCCAACAACCCGATCGAACTGCCGCTGAAGCCCGAGAAGATGGTTCTCGCCTTCCGCAAGTGGGACGAGCTGGTCGGCAGCAAGCGCGCGGGCTGATCCGCGAGCGCTCACGCCCTCGTCGTCGAGGGCGTGAGCGGCCCCGCCCCCGCATCTGGAACGGTCCGGAATGAGCGATCGACAGTCCATCGACTCCGCGTCGCTCCACGCCGTCGTGTCCGCGGACGGGGCGGAGCTGCGGCGACTGACCACCGCCGACGGCGTGGACCTGCTGTGGCACGGCGGACCGGAATGGCCCCGCCATGCGCCGGTCCTGTTCCCGATCGTCGGCCGGCTGGTCGACGACACCTATCTCCACCACGGCGTCGCCCATCGGCTGACCCTGCACGGCTTCGCCCGCGACCGCCGTTTCGCCTGGGTCGAGCGCCGACCCGACCGGGTGGTGCTCGAACTCGTCGACGATCCCGCAACCCGGGCGGTCTATCCCTTCCGGTTCCGTCTGGAAGTGACCCACGAGATCGTCGGCACGACACTGACGGTCACCACACGAGTCGAGAACCCCGGCGACACCGTGCTGCCCTGCGGGGTCGGTGCCCATCCGGCGTTCCGTTGGCCGCTCTTCGACGGCATCCCGCAGGAGAGCCACGACCTCGAGTTCGACGCCGACGAATCGCCCTTCACCTTCCAGGTCTGCGACGGGCTGCTCGGGGCGCAGATCGCCTCGCCGATCGCCGGGCGACGGCTGCGGCTGTCGCCGGATCTGTTCGTCGACGACGCGCTGATCCTGCCCGAGGTCGCCAGCCGTTCGGTCCGCTTCGTCGCCCGCGACGCCGAGGGGCGGGAGCGGCGGGCGCTCCGGGTCTCCTGGTCCGGCTATCGGGATCTCGGCGTCTGGTCGAAGCCGGAAGGCGCGGCGTTCCTGTGCATCGAGCCGTGGTACGGCATGTGCAGCCCGGTCGGCTGGCAGGGCGAGATCACCGACAAGCCCGGCCTGCTCCTGATCGAGCCGGGCGGCGACCGCCGATTCGCCTGGAGCGTCACGGCCGAGTGACGCGGGGTTCGTCCCGAGAGGGCCACTCCGCCGACGGCGACGCGAGAGCCGCTTGCCGGACGACGCGGGAAGGCGGACAGTCCGATTCGACGCGGTACCATGGTCCGCGCAACCGGCCGCACCGATCGTCCCGCCGCGCGACGCCGACCGGGATCCGATGCGGATCCTCCGAACGGGGCTCAGATCCATGCCCACACCCGACACGAAGACCCTCTCCACCGACGCCCTCGCCCGCGTGCCGCTCGCGCTCTGCGCCGACGACGTGGTACCGACCGGCAACGAATGGCTGTCGCTGCCGGAGATCCGTGCCTCGGACGGCGCGGTGACCGGCTTCAACGTCCTGTCGAAGGCCCATCGCGGCCTGCTCCAGGTCCGCGGCCCGGACGATCGGCCGCTGCTCCGGCCGACCGTCTCGCTCGACGGCCGCGAGTTGACGCTCGACCGCCTCGCGTGGTCGGTGATCGCCTACTGGATCCCGGTGGCGCGGGCGACGATCGACGGTCTGGAGATCGAGTTCACCTACTGCGCGCCGCTCGGCTCGCGCGCCGCCGTCCTGCACATGGCGGTCACCAACCGACGCACCGAAGCCGCTCGCGTCCGGTTCGGCGCGGACGTCGCCTGGGGGACGCTCGAACGGATCACCTATCAGCCGGTCGCACTCGGCGGAACCCGACGGGTGGCGCCGGGGCTGTGGGTCGACGACGCGACGACCTTCGCCTACCGGACCGACGACACCCGGTTCGCCTGGTCGGTGGTCCATCCCGACTTCGAGGCGCGGCTGCGCTCGACCCGGAAGCTGCAGACCGCCGATCTCGTCGGCACCCCGACCGATCTCGCGTCCGGCGAGACGCTCCGGGCCGACCTGATCCTGGCGCCCGGGCTCGAGGAGATGAGCGCGCCGCACAACGCCAAGGCGCTGGTCGAGCGGATCGACCGTCTCGGCGCCGCCGGCGTGATCGCCGAGACCGCCACCCGGCTGATCGCCGGCACCCGTTCGACCGGCCGCGCCGACCTCGACCTCCTGATGAACCGCAACGCGATGTTCACCCGGTTCTTCGCCTGGGGGCGGACGATCGACGGCGAGGAGATGGTCGGCGTGACCTCGCGCAGCCCACGCTACTACGTCTCGGCGGCCTACTGGGACCGCGATTCGATGCTGTGGAGCTTCCCGGCACTGCTGCGCTTCGATCCGCCGACGGCCCGCGAAGCGCTCGGCCACGCGCTCGGCCCGCAGTTGCGCAACACCGGGATCCACAGTCGGTTCATTGACGGCGTGGTGCTCGAGGACGGCTTCCAGCTCGACGCTGCCGCGGCGCCGATCCTGGCGCTCGCCGACTACGTCCGGACGACCGGCGACCGGGGGTTCCTCGAAGCCCATGCCGCGGCGCTCGACCATCTGACCGCGAGGATCGCCGGAGTCCGCGACCCCGCGACCGGCCTCTATGCCTCCTGGCAGGACGCGCAGGACGAATATCGCCGCCATCCCTTCCTCACCAACGCCAACGTACTGGTCTGGAAGGCGCTCGGCGATCTCGCCGATCTGCACCGCCGGCTCGGCCGCGACGAGGCGGCCCGGCGGCTCGCGGTCGAGGCCGATCACCTGAGGACGGCGATCCTGACCCATCTGGTGGTCGAGCGGGACGGGGTGCGGCTGTTCTGCGCCGGTTGGGACGGCGGCGACGACCATCTCGTCGAAGACATCCCGCCGGGATCGCTGTTCAAGCTGCCGGCGCTCGGCTTCCTCGCCGAGGACCATCCGGTGTTCCTGGCGACTTCGGCCCGGCTGCGCTCGGCGGCCTACGCCTTCGGCAACCACGACGCCGCCTACGGCGTGCCCGGATCCTATCGCCTACCGTTCACCACCGCCTGGGTGCTCGCCGACCACCTCCGGCTCGCCCACCTGCGCGCCGATGCGCTGCGGATCCTGACCCGGTCGAACTGGGACGGCGGCATCGTCACCGAGGGTCTCGATCCGGAGACCGGACGGATGGACCGCGAGGGCCGCGCCTTCGCCACCGCCGCCGGCTACGTGGCGGCGGCGATCTTCGACGTCTACGCGGTGCCCTTCGCGGAAGCCGCGGCGGAGCGTCGGTCGAGAGGCTGACCTCGGGGCCGGCGCGGCGGTGCGGTCAGTGACCCGCTTCCGCGCCGTGATCGCCGTGGATGCGGTCCATCAGGGCCAGGAGGACACCCGAACCGACGAAGACGACATGGATGATCACCATCCAGAAGATGTCGCGATCGGTGTATTTGACGATGTCCATGAAGATCTTCAGGAGGTGGATGCCGGAGATCGCGACGATCGAGGCGATCAGCTTGATCTTCAGTCCGGCGAAATCGACCTTGCCCTTCCAATCGGGTTGGTCCTCGTGATCGCCGACGTCGATCTTCGAGACGAAGTTCTCGTAACCGGAGAAGATGACGATCAGCAGCAGATTGCCGGCGAGCGTCAGATCGATCAACGACAGGATCGCCAGAACCGTCTGAGCCTCGCTCGCGTCGATCGCGTGGACGGCGAACTCCCACAGCGCCTGCAGGAACTTCGCCATCAGCACCAGGAGCGCGCCGACCAGCCCGACGTACATCGGGGCCATCAGCCAGCGTCCGGCGAACAATCCGCGTTCGATGTGGCGTTCGATCATCCATGGTCCTTTCGTGCGGTCGGCCGTCGGCGATGCCTCGGCCGAATCGAATCCGTCGTTCTACGTATCTTCCGAAGTCAGATCTCGTCCAGTCCGGCGACCGCGGCGGCGAAGTCGCGCACCCGATCGCCGTAGAGTTCCTCGCCCAGGGCGAGGGCCTCCTTCTTCAGCCGGCGTCGGCGGCGGGCGATGGTCTCGCCGAGGGCCTCGCGGTCGCCGCGCCGCTCGACGAGGTCCGGCTCGGCGGCGAGGCGGGCGGCGAGCAGGGCGAAGTCGTGCTCGTCGCCGAGGATCTCGGCGAGCCGGTCGAGATCGCGGCGCACCGCACGGCTGGTCACCGGTGTCTCGAAGGGCACCATCGCCGAGAGATGACGGCGGTCCTTCACCTGTTTGCGCCAATCGTGCAGCGCCTCGTCCGACCCGCCGTCGCCACAGTCGCGCCAGTCGCGCCGGCCACCGCGGTAGGCGGCGACGAGACCGGCGGCGAGCAGCGGGCCGGCCGGGAAGTCGTCCGGCAGCGAGCGCAGGTCGGCCTCGCTGGCGCGCAGGCGGGCGATCACCGTCTCGAAGGGAACCGCCGCGGCGTGAGCGGCGTCGGCGGCGCCGGCGAGCCGCTCGGCCAGACGGGTGGCCACGCCCGCGACCTCGCCGCCGTCGGCGGCGATACGGGCGGCGGAGGCGGCGAGCACGTCGGCGTCGCGGCCGGGGGCGAGCAGACGGGCGGCGTCGCGCAACTGACGGACCCGGGCGGGCCGGTTGGCGCCGGGAACCTCGTCGAGGGCGACCAGCAGCGAGCGGATCCGCTTCAGGCGGCGGCGTACCAGATGGACCACGTGCGAGCGCTCGCATGCGGTCTCGCCGAGGAGCGCGATCGCTCCACCGATCTCCTCGATCGACACGGCCTTCATCGCGGCCGCCAGGGTCTCGCCGGGGGCGAGGCAGAACCCGACGTCGCCGAACGGCGAACGGTCGGCGAACGGCCGAACCGAGGCGTCGTCGTCCACGCTCATGCGCACCCCCAACCGAGCACCGCCGTTCCTCGTCGTCGCGAGCGCGGCGGACCTTGCGTTTTCCCGTTCCGACCGATGCGGCGCGGCTCCGCCGCGGTTCGACCGGCGCCCCTCGCGTCCGCGAGGATCGTTCGACGTCGAATAGCGGCGTCCCTCGACGATAGCGTGACACCGCTCAGCGGACGTCGGCGTCCCGTCTCTTCATCTGGGATCGCGGCGGCGCCGCTCCAAGAGGACGAAGGTCGTAACCCGCCCGGCCCGTCGCCGGTTCAGGGCTCGATGCCGATCTTCGGGCGCGGCGGCCGGCCGAGGGTGACCATCAGCGCGCCGATCACCGCCGCCGCCGCGAAGACCGGGACGTGGGAGAGGGCCGGATCGATCGCCTGCGTCCAGACCCATCCGCCGAGCCTCGCCTCGACCGCCGCCCGGGCGGAGAGGAACGAGGCGGGCGCGAGTTCCGCCCAGAAATCGCCGACGAAGGTCAGGATCGGCCTCGAGGCGGCGATCGACTTCATGCCGTCGACGACCGCCGCGGCGAAACCGCCGGCGATGAGCCACAGGCCGATCGAACGTGCCAGGAACCGGATCATCGGGCTTCGCTCCGGAGCTTCGGCTTTGCCGCCGGCATTCCGCACGAATCTCCGGCTTCTCCGGTCTAGGGCCTCGATGCGCCGCCCGCAACTCCCCCGCCCGCCGCCGGGTCAGGCTTAACGCTGCCTTAAATCGCCCCGATTAGCGTTCCAGGAGGGGAGCGTCGCCGCTCGGGGAGTCGGGGGCGCGAGGAGAGACGGGTGACGAGGCCTCAGGACCGACGACGCGATCCGGTGTTCGACGAGCCGGCCGACGAGCCGGACCGCCTCGACCTGCGACTGCGGCCCGAAGACCGGCCGACCGCCGGCCAGGGGCCGGTGCGGCGCCGCGCGCCGCGGG
>CALFRR010000031.1 GCA_937919435.1 uncultured Alphaproteobacteria bacterium
GGCGGGATGTCGCGGCACAGCCGCCGGGTCTCGGCGAGCGCGTGGCGCGCGCGGCCGCGCAGGTCGGCGAGCGCCGCGGCGAGCGCCGGGGTCGACCGTCCGGCGAGGATGTCGCCGCGGTCCACCCCGTGCCGGTCGAGCAGGTCCTCCGGCAGGAAGATCTGGCCGCGCGAGGCGTGGAACGGGAAGGCCCGCAAGAGCCCGGTCAGCGCCCAGGCGAGCCCCGACCAGCCGGCGACCTCCGCTCCGCCGGGATCCCGCCCGTCCGCCAGGATCAGACTGCCGAGCCGGATCAGCGACGAAGCGGTGTCGCCGCAATACCCCTCGAGATCGTCCATGCTCGGCATCGGATCGTCGTAGAGATCGAAGATCCGCGCTTCGATCAGCCGCTCGAAGGCCGAGACCGGCAGCGAGAAGCGGCGGATCGTGTCGAGCAGCGCACAGGCGATCGGATGGGCATCGCCCTCCCCGGCCCGTTCGCCGTTCAGCATGTCGATCCACCAACGCGCCCGGACCTCGCCCGGCAGCGGATCGGAGACCACGTCGCGGATCCGTGCGATCTCCGCGGAGAAGGCCCAGAGGGCGTGCAGATGCGGCCGATGCCGCTCCGGCGCGTAGAGCGCGGCGAGCCAGCGGTCCTTGTCGAGCCGTTCGGTGCGCGCGCCCGCCTCGCGATAGGCGGCGGCGAGGCGCACGTCGTCGGTCGTCTCGGGGATCGTGTCGATGATCGTCATGGCTTGCGACATGGGGCGCGGCGGGTCTCGGTCAACCACCCGGGGCACGGATCATACCAACGACGGGGATCGGTCGACGCTCCGCCCGGAGACGCCGGGCCCCGGGAGAAGCCACCGTCTCAGTCGACCGCCAGCAGGCCCGCCGCCACCCGGCGCCCCTCGCCGAGCAGCAGGTTCCAGGTGCGGATCGCCGCACCGGTCGACATCACCTCGACCCGGACCGCCGCGTCGCGCAGCCGCCAGACCAGCGCTTCGCCGATCGGTTCGAGATCGGTCCCGGTCCCCAGGATCAGCATGTCGATCTTCGCGGCCTCGGCGAACACGCGGTCGAGCGCCGTCACGTCGATCTCGGCCGGCACCCGCGGCGCCCAGGCCCAGGTGCCGGAGGGCAGACAGAGCAGCGAACCGCGATGGCTCATGTCGCCGAACCGGAAGCCGCCACGGCCGTAGCCGTCGATCGGCTTGCACTCCGGCAGATGCCGCTCGTCGCGTTCGCTCTCCGGCATCGCCTCCCCCGGGTCTCGTGCCGTCTCAGACGGTGGCGCCGGCCGGACGGCCGGGCTTGCCGCTCTTGCCGGCCTTGTCGCCGGTCTCGTCGGCTCCCGACGACGGAGCACCGCCGCCGGTCCTCAGCCTGAGGAAGATCAGCAGCGGCGCCGAGATGACGATCGACGAATAGGTGCCGATGACGATGCCGCAGAGCATCGCGAAGTTGAAGCCGCGCAGCGCCTCGCCACCGAACACCAGCAGCGCCCCGACCGCCAGGATCGTCGTGGTCGACGTCCGGATGGTCCGGGTCAGGGTCTGGTTGATCGCCCCGTCGATCAGCTCCGGAAGTGGCATCTTCTTGTACTTACGGAGATTTTCGCGGATTCGATCGTAGATGACGACGGTGTCGTTGAGGCTGTAGCCGACGATCGTCAGGATCGCCGCGATCGCCGTCAGATCGAAGCTGATCTGGGTCGCCGACAGGAGCCCGAGGGTCAGCACGATGTCGTGGATCGTCGTCAGCACCGCACCGACGGCGAACTGCCATTCGAAGCGGAACCACAGATAGACCAGCACCAGCAGCAGCGACACGACCACCGCGATCGTTCCGTCGCGCCGGAGGTCGGCGGAGACGCGCGGTCCCACCACCTCGACCCGGCGGTAGTCGTAGGCGTCGCCGAGCGTCGCCCGAACCTTCGACACCGCCGCCTGTTGGGCGAGTTCGCCGCCCGGCTGCTCCTGCAGACGGATCAGCACGTCGTCCGGCTGGCCGAAGCCCTGCACCTGGACTTCGCCGAGACCGATCGACGACAGGCTGGAACGGATCTCGTGGAGGTTGGCGGGCGACACGTGCGACCGGACCTCGATCACCGTACCGCCGGCGAAGTCGATGCCGTAGTTGAGGCCGAAGATCGCCATCACCAGGAACGAAGCCGCCACCAGTACCATCGAGATGGGGAAGGTGACGAACCGCGCCCCCATGAAGGGGATCTTGGTGTCTTCGGGAATGAGCTTGATGAGCCGCATCTCTCACCTCGGAAAGGAACCGTCGGACGCACGCCCGGAAGGGCGCGCGGGCGAGGACGGGATCAGATCGGAATTCGGGTCGGACGGAACCGCCGGAGCCACAGCACCACCATCAGCCGCGACACGGTGACGGCGGTGAACAGGGTCGTCAGGATGCCGACGCCGAGCGTGACGGCGAAGCCCTTGATCGGCCCGGAGCCGAGCAGGAACATCACCACCGCCGCGATCAGGGTGGTGAGGTTGGAATCGACGATCGTCCCCATCGCCCGCGAGAAGCCCGCGTCGATCGAGGCGACCGCCGACCGGCCGAGCTTCTGCTCCTCGCGGATGCGCTCGTAGATCAGCACGTTGGCGTCGACCGCCATGCCGATCGTCAGCACGATGCCGGCGATGCCGGGCAGCGTCAGCGTCGCCTGCAGGAACGACAGGATGGCGAGCAGCATGGCGATGTTCAGCACCACCGCCACGTCGGCGAAGATGCCGAGCAGACCGTAGTTGCCGATCATGTAGAGCACCACCAGCACCGTGCCGACCACCGCGGCGAGCTTGCCGGCGGCGATCGAATCGGCGCCGAGGCCGGGGCCGACGGTGCGCTCTTCGACGATCGTCAGGTCGGCCGGCAGCGCACCCGCCCGGAGCAGCAGCGCGAGGTCGTTGGCCGACTGGACGGTGAAGTTGCCGGAGATCTGACCGGACCCGCCGAGGATCGGCATGTTGATCCGCGGATAGGTGATGACGTCCTTGTCGAGCACCACCGCGAAGGGACGGCCGACGTTCTCCTGGGTGATCTGACCGAACTTCTGCGCACCGGAGGTGTTGAAGCGGAAGTTGACCACCGCCTGGCTGGTCTGGTCGTAGGCGGCCTGCGCGTCGACCAGTTCTTCGCCGGTCAGCATCGCGCGCTTCTGCATCAGGATCGGGATCGGCGGATCGTCGCGGGTATAGAGCAGATCCTGGTCGGCGCCGCGCTCCGTGGCCATCGCCTGCGGTCCGACCGCGTCGACGAGGTGGAAGGTCAGCCGCGCGGTCTGGCGCAGCAGATCCTTCAACCGCTCGATGTCCTGGAGACCCGGCACCTGGACCAGCAGGCGGGTGCCGCCCTGGCGGGCGATCACCGGCTCGGTGGTGCCGAGCTGATCGACGCGGCGGCGCACCACTTCCATCGACTGTTCGACGACGCGCCGGGTGCGGTAGTCGAGGCCGGGCGCGGTCAGCGACAGGCGGAACAGTCCGTTCTCGCCGCGCACCACCTCGACGTCGACCACCCGGGTGGTCGAGAACACCGCATCCGACAGCGACTGCGGGATGGTGGCGAGCTTCTGCGCCGCCTTCTCCACCTGCGCCTGATCGGTGATCCGGACCTGGACCGTGGTGCCCTGGATGCCGATGCCGGTGTAGCCGATGCGATCCTCGCGCAGCACCCGGCGGACGTCGTCGCGCAGCACCTCGAGGCGCTCCTTGACCATCGCCTGGGTGTCGACCTCGAGCATCAGATGGGCGCCGCCCTGCAGGTCGAGACCGAGCGTCAGCTGGCGGGTCGGAAACCAGCCGGGCAGTTTCGCGAGCGTTCCCCGATCGAGGAAGTTCGGGATGAGGAACACGATCGAAGCGGCGATCGACGCGACGATCAGCCAGATCTTCCAGCGCGCGAAATGGAGCATCGGACCTCGTCCTGGATGACCGGGACGCCCGCGGGCGTCCCGTGGAAGCGACGTGTCGTGCCGGGGCGGAAGACTCCGCCGGCCCGGCTCACTCGTTGGCGGCTTCCGGCTTGGCCTTGGCCGGCTCGCTCTTCGAGCGGATCTCGCCGACGGTCGAACGCATCACCCGGATCTTGACGCCCTCGGCGATCTCGACCTCGAGTTCGGTGTCGCTCACCACCTTCACCACCTTGGCGATGATGCCGCCGGAGGTGACGACGACGTCGCCGCGGCGCAGGTTCTTCACCATCTCCTCGTGCGCCTTCTGGCGCTGGCGCTGCGGCCGGATGATCATCACCCACATGATGATCAGGATGAAGGCGAAGGGC
The DNA here is from genome assembly GCA_937919435.1 of uncultured Alphaproteobacteria bacterium. Lineage (GTDB taxonomy): Bacteria > Pseudomonadota > Alphaproteobacteria > Rhizobiales > Ancalomicrobiaceae > Siculibacillus. The sequence goes on from CALFRR010000031.1 coordinate 4,279, forward strand.
ATCAGCGACATGAAGATGTCACCGGCGCCGCCGGCGCCACCCAGACTCTGCGCGTAGGCGGGGGTCACGAACATCGAAAACTCCTCGGTTCAGAGGGGCGCGGGGAGGACATCCTCCGTCCGGGCACGGCATCGTGGACGCCGGACGGGAGACCCGTCCGCGTGTGGCCGCGGACTATAGCGGTCGCGCCGATCTTTGCAACGCGACAGCCGGCGCACGTCGTCACGGGCACTTCGTCGGCCGCGAACCGGTGTCCCGCTGCGCCATCTTCCCTTCCCCTCCCCCCTCGCCTAACCTCGCGCCGCCCCGATCGAGGAGAAACCGGTTTGTCCGCATCCGCCCCCGCCGACCTCGCCGCCCTCGCCACCGAGCTGGCTCGGATCGCCGATCTGCTCGCCCGCGCCGTGCCGGCCCCGCCGAAGCCGACCGACTTCGGAGCCGCCGACGCGTTCGTCTGGCTGCCCCGCGAGGGCCGCGCCCAGCCGGTGGCGCGGGTCAACCGGGTGGATCTGGCGTTGCTGCGCGGCATCGACCTCGTCCGCGATCAACTCCTCGGCAACACCGAGCGTTTCGCCCGCGGCCTGCCGGCCAACAACGCCCTGCTCTGGGGGGCGCGCGGCATGGGCAAGTCGTCGCTGGTCAAGGCGGCGCATGCGAGCGTCAACGCGATGCTCGCCGCCGAGGGGCTGCCGCCGCTGAAGCTGGTCGAGATCCACCGCGAGGACATCGAGAGCCTGCCGACCCTGCTCGGCCTCGTCGCGGCGAGCCCGTCGCGCTTCCTGGTGTTCTGCGACGACCTCTCCTTCGACGCCGGCGACACCTCCTACAAGTCGCTGAAGGCGGTGCTGGAAGGCGGCATCGAGGGCCGTCCGGGCAACGTCCTCTTCTACGCCACGTCGAACCGCCGGCACCTGATGCCCCGCGACATGATCGACAACGAGCGCTCGACCGCGATCAATCCGCACGAATCGACCGAGGAGAAGGTGTCGCTGTCCGACCGCTTCGGCCTCTGGCTCGGCTTCCACAAGTGCGATCAGGACGACTATCTCGCCATGGTGCGCGGCTACGTCGCCCATCTCGGCCTGACCATCGCCGACGCCGACCTGGTGCGCGAGTCCCTGGAATGGGCGACCACCCGCGGGTCGCGTTCCGGCCGTACCGCCTGGCAGTACGTCCAGGACCTCGCCGGACGCCTCGGCCGCCGCCTCGATCCCTGAGCGGTCGCCGGCGGCGACGCGCTCTCGCCGAGACTCGTGCGGAGGTGTTAGTGTGGCCCTTCCCTCCGCACTTCCGCCGGAGGACGGTCGGACATCCTCCGGCCGGGCGGAAGGCGACGCCCCTCCGGAGGGAAGGGAGGACGAGATGCGGATCGAGCTCTTCCGGCTGATGGCCGACTACAACAGGTGGATGAACCGCAACCTCTACGACTGCGCGGTCGAACTCACCGCGGAGGAACTCGAGCGCGACCGTGGAGCGTTCTTCGGTTCGATCTCTGGCACCCTCGAGCATCTGGTGGTCACTGATCTGCTCTGGCTGAAGCGCTTCCGGCTGCACCCGACCGGCGCACCGCTCGCCGTCCTCGACGCGGTCGAGGCCCCGAAGACCCTCGACGAGACGATGTTCGCGGACTTCGCCGAGATGCGGGCACGGCGCCAGGAACTCGACGATCTGATCGTCGCCTGGATCGGCGGGCTCGGCGACGACGACCTCGCCGGCGATCTCACCTATCGGCGGATGAACGGCGACACCCACGCCAAGGCCTATGCCCCGACCCTTCTCCACTTCTTCAATCACCAGACCCACCACCGCGGCCAGGTGACCACGCTGCTGTTCCAGGCGGGCGTCGATCCCGGCGTCACCGATCTGGTGGTCCGCGTCCCCGAAGCGCCCCACGTCCACGCCTGACCCGGGCCGGCGGCCTCCGCCGCCCGCTCCACACCGAAACGAGACTCCTCTTGGCCGCTCCCGATCCGACACTGCCGCTCACCGAACTCGCATTGCGCCTGCCCAGGACCGGCCGGCTGCTCGGCCTCGACCTCGGCACCAAGACCATCGGTCTGGCGCTGTCCGACCTCGGCCGCCGCATCGCCACGCCGATGGAGACGATCCGGCGGAAGAAGTTCACCCTCGACGTCGCCGAACTGCTGGCGATCGCAGGCAAGCACGAGGTCGTCGCACTGGTGATCGGCCTGCCGCTCGACATGGACGGCAGCGCCGGCCCGCGCGTCCAGGCGACCCGCTCCTTCGTGCGCTCGCTGCGGCCGCTGACCGATCTGCCGATCACCCTGTGGGACGAGCGGCTGTCGACGGTGGCCGTGACCCGCACCCTGCTCGAGGCCGACGCCTCCCGCGCCCGCCGGGCCGAGGTGGTCGACAAGATGGCCGCCGGCTTCATCCTGCAGGGCGCTTTGGACCGCCTGCAGGGCCTCGCCCGCGCCGCCGCGGAAGCCGTAGCCGGCCCGGACCGCCCGGCCTGATCCCGGCCCACCCGCGCGACCTCTGCCGCCCGCCCGGGGAGAACCGCCGGTTCGTCCTCCCCCCTCCCGTCACCGGCGATACTGCGGCCCGGGGCACTCCAGCCCCGGCAACCGGAGAACCGCCATGGCGATCGTCGCGATCACCCAGGACCAGATCCGCAGCCTCGCTCCGCGGGCGCTGCCCGCCTATCTCGCCGCCTTCGCCCGTGCCGATCTCGATCTGCCGCCCCACGGCATCGACGCGACGCCGCTCAGGGTCGCCCACTTCGTCGCCCAGGTGCTGCACGAGACCGGCGATCTGACGATCACCGTCGAGAGCACCAACTATTCCGCCGCCCGCCTGCTCGAGGTGTTCCCGCGCCGCTTCACCGCCGAGACCGCGGCCCGTTTCGCCCATCGCCCGCACGAGATCGCCGAGCGCGTCTACGGCGGGCGGATGGGCAACGGCCCGGAAGGCTCCGGCGACGGCGCCCGCTTCGTCGGCCGCGGCCTCCTGCAACTGACCGGCCGCGAGAACTACGAGCGATACGGCCGCCGCCTCGGCGTCGCCCTCGACCGCCGGCCCGACCTCGCCGTCTCCTCGGAATGGGCGCTGAAGATCGCGGCGGCGGAATGGGCGGCGAGCGGCCGGGCCGGCCTCTCCTGCAACGAACTCGCCGACCGCGACGACCTCGTCGGAGTGACCCGGGCGATCAACGGCGGCACCATCGGCCTCGCCTCGCGCCGCGCCTGCTTGGCCCGGACGAAGAAGATCTGGTGTGCCGCGCTCACATGAGGAGCGACACCCGCCCGCCGCGATGCCGCTCGAGCCGCCCGGCCAGCGCCAGTTCCATCAGGATCAGTTGCAGCACGCCCATCCCGACCCCGGTCGCCCGCAGGATCTCGTCGATCCCGACCGGCGTCGGCCCGAGCGCTTCGACCACCAGCCGGCGGGCGTCGTCGGAGGCGTCGAGCGGCCGTTCGAAGCCGTCCTCGCCCGGCTCGTCGATCCGCCCGTCGGCGGATCGCCCGAGGATCGGCGCCAGCACCTCGATCACGTGCTCGACCGCCGCACAGAGCGTCGCGCCGTTGCGGATCAGGTCGTTGGTGCCCTCGGTCCGCGGGTCGAGCGGACTGCCCGGCACCGCGAACACCTCGCGGCCCTGTTCGGCGGCGAACCGGGCGGTGTGCAGCGATCCCGAGCGGCGCGCCGCCTCGACCACCACCACGCCCAGCGCGATCCCGGAGACCAGCCGATTGCGGCGCGGGAAGTCGCGGGCGCGCGGCTCCCAGCCGAACGGCATCTCCGACACCAGCGCCCCGCCGGTCTCGACGATCCGCCGTGCCAGCCCCTCGTTCTCCGGCGGATAGAGCCGGTCGAGCCCACCGGCGAAGACGGCGATGGTGCCGGTGTCGAGACCGGCCTCGTGGGCGGCGGCGTCGATCCCGCGGGCCAGCCCCGAGACGATCACGAAGCCGGCCGCGCCCAGCCCCTGGCCGACGAGGCCGGCGAACTTGCGCCCGGCGAGCGAGGCGTTGCGGGCCCCGACGATCGCCACCGCCGGCCGCCGGCAGACCCCGGCCCCGCCTTTCACCGAAAGGATCGGCGGCGCCCCTTCGATGGTGGCGAGCCGGATCGGATAGTCGGGCTCGCCGAGCGCCACGAACCGCGCCCCGAAGGCCGCCGCGGTGGCGATCTCGGCGGCGACCTCGCCTTCCGAGGCGATCCGGATGCGTCCGCGCGCGCCGCCGCGGCGGGCGAGATCGGGCAGCGCCGCGAGCGCCGCGGCGGCCGAGCCGAAGTGATTGACCAATTCGCGGAAGGTGACCGGCCCGACGTTCTCCGACCGGATCAGCCGGAGCCACAGCGCCCGGGTCGCCTCCGACAACGGCGGCCGCCCGGATCCTTCGGCCTCTGCGGCCACTCCGTCGAAGGCGGGCCCGCGCACCTTCGCTCTCCTCGCTGCGATCGGTGCACTATGGCGAACCCGACCGAGCCGCACAACCACCGAGCGCATGCGACGTGTGACCGCGCCGACCGTCGACCCGACGGACGGCGCGGACCGGTGGCGGTCGTCAGTCGCCGAGGCGGATCTTCACCACCACCTTGCGCACCGCCGAGGGGGTTCCGGCCGCCACCCGCGGACGATGGATGTCCCAGGGGTGGAACACCGCCCAGCCGCCGGCCTCCAGCAGTACGTCGGTCTCGTTCGCCGGATCGGCGAAGAAGGCGATGTCGGCCGGCGTGTCGCGGCGGTCGTCGACCACTTCGGCCGAGGCGAGCAGCGGTGCCTGCCCGATGATCTCGCGGCCGGAGGCGACGAACTGGATGTCGAGGTGGGTGCGATGGGTCTCCGGACGGCACTCAGCCTTGGGCAGCGTCTCGTAGTCCTGGACCAGCGCGAAGATCTCGTCGCCGTCGACGTCGATCCGGCCCGGCGCCAGCTTCGCGAAGTCGGTCTCGGCGAGGAACCGCAGGCCGCGGGCGAGCTTCGGCGGCAGGATGCCGAGATCGTGTGCGAGATTGGCGATGTGACCGGAAATCATCGGGGGCTTCCTCCTTGTGGCGGGCGCTCCTCCGGACGAGGACCGGCGTCCGCTCGTCGGCGCCCCTTTCCTACACCCTCCGCCGGTCCGGTACAGCCCGCCCGGCCCGCCGCTTCCGGCGCCGCGGCCAACCGCCGCGTCGCGCGTCGGCGCATCAGCTCCGGTCGGCCTCGCCGCCGCGGCCGACCGAGGCGGGCACGATCGCGCCGAACATCACCCGGATCGCATCGTCGAAATGGCGCTGCATCGCCGCCGTCGCCGCATCCGCGTCACGTGCCACGATCGTCGCGACCAACTCCTCGTGGAGCCTCTGGACGCGGTGGAGTTCCGGCGTCGCCGCCCAGCGTTCGATGCCGACCGTCATCGACCGTTGGAAGATCTGACGGAACGCCTCCACCAGCATCTGGTAGAGCGGATTGCCGGTCGCTTCGGCGAGGGTCAGATGGAGCCGCACGTCGAAGTCGATGTAGCCGGGGAAATCGTCGAGCCGGACCGCCATCTCGCCGACGATCCTCTGCAACTCCGCCGCCTGAGCGTCGCTGCGCCGGGTCGCGGCGAGCCCGACCATGGCGATCTCGATGCCGCGGCGCATCTCCATCACGTGGCCGACGTCGACCTGGCCGATCAGCACCGCGTTCTCGATGACGTTGCGCAGGATCGCCCCTTCCAGCGGACTGACCGTCGCCCGCCGTCCGACCGCCATCTCGATCAGCCCGGTGGCGGCGAGCGTCTTCATCGCCTCGCGCACGATCGGCCGGCTGATGCCGAGGTCCTCGGCGATCCGCGTCTCGCTCGGCAACCGGTCGCCGGGACGCAGACCGTTGCGGGCGATGTGGTCGCGCAGATGGGCGATCACCCGATCGGCCCGCGACTCGCCGGCCTCGCGGCCGCCGAGCAGCTCTCTCGAGAGTTCGTTCGGTTCGGACAAGGGTCGCACACTCCACCTCGCGGATCGCCCGCCCGGGACGCCGGTCCTTCGATACCAGCCGGATTCGGTCGCGGTTGCAATCGCCACCGCCGCGGACGGGAGATTCGGGCGCCGATTCCACGGATCGAGAAAATACCATCTTGCCTGACAGGTTGGATCGGCTCAGGATCAAACCTGTCTTACAGCACGACCCTCTCCCCGGTTCCGCCCGGTCCCGAGAGGGCTCGTCGGGGCCGCATCGACGCCTTCGGCGCCGGACGCCGCCCCCGGAACGACCGCGGGCTTCGGCCGTGGCCGATCGGAGATGCCGATCGGCGGGGCGCCGGCTCGCGACACGCCGTGCCTCCCCGGAACGCCAGGGGAGAAAAGCCGAGTGCCCCTGACGCTCGGCCGGAGCGGAGGTTTCGCCCACCTCCGCTCCAACTTTCGTGTCCGACGTCGACCGACGCCGGACGGGTGTCGCACGATGCCGCTGGCGCCCCTGCGCCGGTCGGTTCATCCTGACGGCACGGTCGGACCATCGCGCCGCGCGAGACGGCGCAGGAACTCTTTCGGAGACGACATGAACGACGCCGAACTCTTCGCGCTGGTGAAGGCCGAACTCTACACGCCGGTGATCGGCGACATCCTCGACGATCTCGGCAGCTACCACCGCTTCCTGCCGCAGCCGATCCAGCCGATGAAGGAAGAGATGAAGCTGGTCGGCCGGGCGATGCCGGTCCTGATGATCGACGTCTACGGCCGGCAGGCCGAGCCCTTCGGCAAGCTGACCGAGGCCCTCGACCAGCTCGAGTCGGGCGAGATCTATCTCGCCGCCGGCGGCACCATGCGCTGCGCCTACTGGGGCGAGATCCTGACCGCCACGGCGCGCACCCGCGGCGCCGTCGGCGCGGTCGTCGACGGCTTCCATCGCGACACCCCGCAGGTCCTCTCCCAGAACTGGCCGGTGTTCAGCCGCGGCCGCTTCGCCCAGGATTCCGGCGTGCGCACCAAGGTCGTCGACTACCGCTGCCCGATCGAGATCGGCAACGTCTGGATCGAGCCCGGCGATCTGGTGGTCGGCGATCTCGACGGCGTGCTGGTGGTGCCGAAGGCGCTCGAGGCGGAGGTGATCGAGCGGGCGCTCGCCAAGGCGCGCGGCGAGAAGCTGGTGCGCAAGGAGATCGAGGCCGGCCTCTCGTCGACCGACGCCTTCCGCAAATACGGCATCCTCTGAGGAGCACACCGGGTGAGCATCGTCGCCTTCCGTATCGACCCGCGCGACAACGTCGCCACTCTG
>CALFRR010000032.1 GCA_937919435.1 uncultured Alphaproteobacteria bacterium
GGCCGAAGACGGCGCCGCGAGCGTCGCGGGCGCGGCGGCGACCGCCGGGGCCGCGACCGGCTGCGGCACGGCCATGGCGGGCGCGCCACCACCGGGGGCGTCGTCGGCGAAGGCACCCGAGACGGTCAGCAGCAGGCCGGCCACGGTCGCGCAGCGAAACAAACGGCTCATGGCGCGACCTCGTGACGGAGCAGGATTTCGATGCGGCGATTGGCGTCGGCCATCGGTTCGTTCGGGATCTTCGGCCGATGGTCGGCGTAGCCCTCGACCCGCACCACCCGCTTCTCGGGCAGTCCGCCGCGCACGAGCATGTAGAAGGCCATCTGGGCGCGGGCCGACGACAGGCGCCAGTTGTCGTAGGAGGCTCGGTGGAAGGGCCGCGCGTCGGTGTGACCACCGACGATGATCTGCCCCTTCTGTTTGGCCAGGATCGCACCGATCCGGGCCATCTCCACCACCAGGTCGGGCTTCGGCTCCGCCGATCCCACGGCGAACATCGCCCCCTTGGCACTGTCCATCAGGCTGATCAGAATGCCCTCCTTCTGGGAGACGACTTCGAGACGGGGCTTGTCGGCCGCCGGCCGCCCGAGCGCTTCCCCGATCTGCTTGGCGAGTGTCCGGGCCTGGGTCTCGGCTGCCGCCTGCGACGGTGCGGGTTGGGCCGCATCCGTCTCCGCCTCGGACGGAGTGGCCGAAGCGGTGTCCGCGGTCTCGGCCGCGGCGTCGGTCCGGACGTGCCCGGGCTTCGATCGCCGATCCGACGCGGCAGTCCCGCTCGGCATCGGCGCAGCAGTCCCGGACGAAGCGTGGGCCCCCTCGCGGGCGGCTTCCTCGGCTCCCGCCGCCCCCTTCGTCTCCGGCCCGCCGCGCGACGCGATCCGATCCGACGCCGAGTCGGTCGCTCCCGTCCCCGCATTCGGTGTCGACACGGCATCCCGTGGGGTTTCGGTCGGCGTCGCAGCGGCCGCGGCGGGCTCCGCCGGCCCGTTGGGATCGGCCTCCGGCGGCCACGCCAGCACGCCGGCGTCCGGGGTGGCCATCCGATCGATCCGCGGCTCCGCCGCACCCTTGGCCTCGGCATCGGCGGGGAGTTTGGACCGCGCCGCCTTCCAATAGACCGGATCGAAGGGGTCTCGGAACTCGTTGCCCCCGGTCATTCCGTTGCGACCGCTGCGGGTCTTGTCGGTGGTGTCCGGCGAGAAATCGGGATGCAGTGCCTCCTTCGAGGCATTCTTCGCCATCTCCGAGAGCACCGCATAGGGGTCCTGGAACAGCCGGCCCTCGGAATCCTGCAGGTCCTTGTCGGACGGACCGGTGGCCGCGACGGCCCGTCCCTTCGCGTTCGACGACAGGGGTCCCACCGTCGCCGACGGCTTGGCATTCGGATCCGCCTCGACGTCCGAGTCGGGCTCCACCGGGTTGGACGAGTTCTGGGGATCGCGGATTCCCTTGCGATCGTCCGTCGCCTCGACCAACTTGATCGGGTTGAAATAGTGCGCGATCGCCTTCTTCGCGTGACTGTCGGTCGCGCTGACCAGCCACATCACCAGAAAGAACGCCATCATCGCCGTCATGAAGTCGGCGTAGGCGATCTTCCAGACGCCACCGTGATGCCCGTCCTCGTGGTCGTCCGGGCGACGGCGGATGATGATGATTTCCCGTTTGTCGGCGTCCTGCACGGCAATTCACTCCGGTCTGCCGGCCGTCGCCGGTGGGTGGGTTCGAACGCGATCGTTCACAGCGACCGAGCCGCGCGACGCCGACGCCCGACCCTCCCGTCGTCGGGGCGGTGGAGGGCGATCACCGGATGTTCCGATGCCAGGGACACACCGAGCGCGGCGGAAAACGTCTCGAGGCAGGTTTCCATCACCGTGTCGCCGAGCAGCGCCGTCAGTTCGATCGATTCGGACGGCTCGGTGACCAACGGCACGCGCCGTGCGGCCAGACGTGCGCCGACCGCCTCCACCAGATCCCCCGGACCGCGCAGGCGCACCGTGCCCTCCGGGCAGGCGTCGAACATCTCGACCACACAGGCCTCGAACCGCTCGATGCAGGTCGCCCGCGCCGCCCGCCCGAGGAACGGCTCCAGAATGCTCCCGAGTTGTTCACCGATACGACGCTCCATCGTCGCGACCGCCTCGGCGAAGCCGTCGGCGATCGGCTGCGCCTGCGCCTCGACCCAGCGCGCCCGTTCCCGTTGCAGTGCCTCGGCGGCGGACTCGCGGAACGCCGCCGCCTGAGCCGCCAACTGCCTCTGCGTCTCGGTCCGCGCGGCCAGCCGTTCTTCCTGCCGGGCCTCCGCGACCAACGCGTCGACGTCGACCGGTGCGGTGTCCTCCTCGCGGCGGACGAAGGGCGAAGTCGGGATCGCCTCCCGATCGTCGTCCTCGTCGAAGTCGTCGCTCGACCGATCGGAGATCACCTCGACGAAGGCCTCGGGCGGTTCGTCCGAAAAGCTGGTCAGAAGGCTCAGCAGGGGAGAATTTCGCATCACGCTTCCTCCGAGTGCATCCACTGCTTGAGGATGTTGACGGCCTGCTCCTCATTGAGCTGAACCATCTGCTCCAGCCGTTTGATCGGCGAGTGCGCCAGTTTGTTCGTCAGGTCTTCGATCAGGTTCTGCTCCATGGCCGAGCCGAGCTTGCGTTCCGCATCGACCGCCAGTTGTTCGGCGGTCATGCCGGGCGCCGTGCCTTCCAGCATCTGCGTTTCGGCAGCGAACTGATCGGCGTTCAGCTTGCGGTGTTCGAGAATGGTGTTGACCGCCGGGCGCAGCCCGAACCAGATCAGCATGCCGGCGACCGCGAAGATCATGGCCGCGTTGATCAGCGTGCCGGATTGGCGCATCAGCAGCTGCATCACGTTCAGGCCGGGCTCGGGGGCCATCGCACTGCCACTCGCGGTGAAGTCGACCGCCGACACCTGGACCACGTCGCCGCGGGCCGGCTTGGCGCCGGCGGCGGCGGTGGCGATGTCCTGGATTTCCTTCAAACGCTCCGCGAACGCCTCCGGCGTCGCCGTCTTGCCGAGGCCCGAGGCGAGCTGCTCGCGATTGATCAGCACCGCGACCGAGAGATTTTCGATGCCGTAGCCGTCGCTGGTGGTCTGGACGACCTTCGAGGACAGCTCGTAGTTGGTCAGGTCTTCGCGACGCTGGCTCTCCTCGGCGGACTGATTGCCACCATAGGCGGAGGAGTTGATCTGCTGGTCGGGCAGATTCTGCTCGACCGTCGTCGGCTTCTGGCGGCTCGAATTCTGGTTGTTCTGATTTTCGCGCACCGACCGTACGGACCGCTCGACCTTCGAATCCGGGTTGAAGATCGTTTCTTTGATCTGTCTCCGATCGGTGTTCAGCTTGGCGGCGACACTGATCTGGAAGTTGTCGAGACCGAGATAGGGGGTCAGCGTGCGGCGGATGTTCTCCTCCACCTCCTTGGCCACCTTGCGCTCCAGCGTCACCGCCTGCCCGGCGGTGGCGTCCTTCGCACCATCGCCGGCCACCAGCAACGTTCCGTCCGAAGAGAGGACGGTGACGCGGTCGATGGTCATGCCGGGCACCGCCGAGGCGACC
>CALFRR010000033.1 GCA_937919435.1 uncultured Alphaproteobacteria bacterium
CGCCGCGCTCGCGGCGAACGCCGGCACGACCCCGCTGGTGCTGCGCAAGGCGCTGGCGCTCGAGGCCTTCGGCCGTACCGCCACCTACGACGCGGCGATCTCCAACTGGCTCGCCTCGGCGCTCGGCGAGGTCAATCCGAAGTATCGCGCCTTCGGCGGCGAGCTGGTCGAGCCGATGCGCTACGGCGAGAACCCGCACCAGTCGGCCGCCTTCTACCGCACCCCGGAGAAGCGTCCGGGCGTCGCCACCGCCGTCCAGCTCCAGGGCAAGCAGCTCTCCTACAACAACATCAACGACACCGACGCGGCCTACGAGATGGTCGCCGAGTTCGATCCAGAGCGGACCGCCGCCTGCGCGATCATCAAGCACGCCAACCCCTGCGGCGTCGCCGAGGGGACGAGCCTGACCGACGCCTATCTGAAGGCGCTGGCCTGCGATCCGGTCTCCGCCTTCGGCGGCATCGTCGCCTTCAACCGTCCCCTCGACGCGGCGACCGCGGCCGAAGTGGTGAAGATCTTCACCGAGGTCATCATCGCCCCCGACGCCACCGACGAGGCCCGCGCCATCGTCGCGTCGAAGAAGAACCTGCGCCTGCTGGTCGCCGGCGGTCTGCCGAAGCCGGATGCGGCCGGGATCACCGCCAAGACGGTGGCCGGCGGCATGCTGGTCCAGGCCCGCGATTCCGGCACGGTCGACGCGGTCGAGCTGAAGACGGTGACCAAGCGGGCGCCGAGCGAAGCCGAACTCGCCGATCTCGCCTTCGCCTTCCGGATCTGCAAGCACGTCAAGTCGAACGCCATCGTCTACGTCAAGAACCTCGCCACCGTCGGCATCGGCGCGGGACAGATGAGCCGGGTCGACAGCGCCCGCATCGCCGCCCGCAAGGCCGCCGACGCGGCCGCCGCGGCCGGGCTCACCCGGTCGCCGACGATCGGCTCGGTGGTGGCGTCGGACGCCTTCTTCCCCTTCGCCGACGGGCTCGAGGCCCTGGTCGAAGCGGGCGCCACCGCGGTCGTCCAGCCGGGCGGCTCGATGCGCGACCAGGAGGTGATCGACGCGGCCGACGCCCACGGCATCGCCATGGTGACGACCGGCATGCGCCACTTCCGCCACTGAGCGGAGCCGCGACACGCGCGACGGGCCGCCGACCGGAGGGTCGCGCGGCCCGTCGCCGTTTCGGGAGAGGAATACGAAACGGCCGGCACCCGCGGGCACCGGCCGTTCGATCGGTCGGAAGAGAAGGTCTTCAGCCCTTCGCCTTGTCCGCGTCGTGCCGGGCGATCGCCTCGTCGATCAGCCGCTTGGCCTCGACGTCGTCGCCCCAGCGGACCACCTTCACCCACTTGCCGGGCTCCAGGTCCTTGTAGTGCTCGAAGAAGTGCTTGACCTGATCGATCGCGATCTTCGGCAGATCGGTGTGGGACTTCACGTGGTCGTAGCGCGGGGTGAGCTTGGAGACGGGAACCGCGAGGATCTTCTCGTCGTGGCCGCTCTCGTCCTCCATGAACAGGACGCCCACCGGACGGCAGCGCATGATCGCGCCGGGCGCGATGGCGCGGCTGTTCATCACCACCACGTCGATCGGATCGCCGTCGTCCGACAGGGTGTGCGGGATGAAACCGTAGTTCCCGGGATACCGCATCGAGGTGTAGAGGAAGCGGTCGACGACCAGCGCGCCGGAGGCCTTGTCGAGCTCGTACTTGATCGGCTCGCCGCCGATCGGCACCTCGATGATCACGTTGACGTCGTGCGGCGGGTTCTTGCCGATCGGGATGGCGTCGATGCGCATCGGTTCACTCCTCGGATGGGATCTACGGCGACCCGCCCTTGCGACGCCGCAACGGCCCCGGGGCGGAGAGAGGAAACGGGAAGAAACCGGCGCTCGGATGGGATCGGCCGGTCGGACGCCGCGCCGGAGAACCGGAACCGCGCTCGGGCTGTCTTCTAACCGATCTCATCGCAGTGCGGAACGTGGCCGTTCGGACGACGCGAGCGGTGCGGAGACCCGGCGCCGGCGGCCCGCCGCACCGGTCAGGTGACCGGCGGAGCGAAGCCGTAGACGACGATCGGCAACGTCCTGTCGCCGATCGTCTCGCCGGTTTCCGCCGCGACGACGCCGCCGAAGTGCTCGTAGAAGCCGCGTGCGGCGGCGTTGTCGGCGAGCACCCGGATGGCGAAGGAGGTGAGCCCGTAGCGGGCGAGCTCGCGCCGCACCGCAGCGAAGAGGTGCCCGCCGAAACCGAGACCCTGATGCGACGGCTTCAGATAGATCTCGTAGATCTCGCCGGCGTAGGGCAGCATCCGCATCCGGTTGGCGCCGAAGGTGGCATAGCCGACCACCTCGCCGCCGACGTCGATCACCAGGATCGAGGTGCGCCGGTCGATCGCCCGGGTCCACCACGTCGGCCCGCGCCGCGAGATCATCCGCTCGAGCTCGCGCCCCGGGAGGATGCCGCGATAGGCGACACGCCAAGCCTCGTCGTGCACCGCCGCGATCGGCGCCGCATCCGCCCGTCCCGCTCGTCTGACACCGATCTGACCCAGTCTCATGGGGAGAAGCGTAACCCGACCTCGGCGAGGCGTGAAGAGGGTGGATGCGGAATTTTCCGGATGCGCCGAACGACCGCCACCGGTCTCTGCGCACCGCCGCCCGCCGCGGTCTTGAAAAGCCCCGCCGGCTTCCGATCTCTCCGCCGACGGATCTTCCGTCCGCCGCGTCGGCGGCGGACGGACGCGACGCTCCCGGAGAGGCGACATGGCTGCGAACGACGAGACTTTCGATCCCGGCTACGGCGGTCCGCAGGAGACCCGCGAGGCGCGGATCCGCGAACGTCTGTGGGCGACGGTGCGCCGGGCCGCCCGCCAGATCCCGTTCGTCGACGAGGTGATCGCCGCCTGGTACTGCGCCCTCGATCCGGCGACCCCGACCCGCGTCCGGATGACCCTGCTCGCCGCCCTCGCCTATTTCGTCGCGCCGATCGACGCGCTGCCCGATCTGCTGCCGCTGGTCGGCTTCACCGACGATGCCGGTGTACTGCTGGCGGCATTGACCATGGTCCGCTCGCACGTCACCGACGACCACCGCGAAGCGGCGCGCCGGGCGCTCGAGGAGGAAGACCGGCGGAGGTGATCCCTCACCCCGGCACCACCACCACCTTGCCCCGGACCTTCCGCCCGGCGATCGCGGTGAGCGCGTCCGCCGTCCGTTCCAGCGGATAGACCTCCTGGACGTGCGGGCGGATCTCGCCCGCCGCCGCCCAGCCGAGGATCCGCTCCATCTCGGCGGCGAAGACCTCCGGCTCGCGGGTCACGTGCTCGCCGAAGAACACCCCGATCGACGCCGCCCCCTTCAGGAGCAGCAGATTGAGCGGCGGCTTCGGGATCGCGCCGGCGGCGAAGCCGACCACCAGATGCCGGCCGCGCCAGGCGAGCGCCCGGATCGCCGGCTCGGAGAACCGGTCGCCGACCAGATCGTAGACGACGTCGACCCCGCGCCCGTCCGTGAGATCCTTCAGCCGGAGCTTGAGATCCTCCGCCTCGTAGTCGATCACCGCGTCCGCCCCGACCTCTTGGCAGAAGGCGAGTTTCTCGGCGCCCGCCGCGCAGGCGATCACCCGGGCGCCGAGCCGCTTCGCCACCTCGATCCCCGCCTGTCCCGCCCCGCCGGAGGCGCCGAGCACCGCCACCGTCTCGCCCGGCCGCACGCCGCCGCGATCGGCGAGCCCGTGGATCGCGGTGCCGTAGGTGATGGTCAGGGTCGAGGCGACGACGAGATCGAGCCCGGTCGGAACCGGGATCAGAGCCTCGGCGGGCACCACCAGCTTCTCCCGCGCCCCGCCCCAGCGGACATGGACGACGACCGGCGTGCCGACCGCCGGATGGCCGACGCCCGGCCCCAGGCTCTCGACCACCCCGGCGATCTCGCCGCCCGGCGAGAACGGCGGCTCGGGGCGGAACTGGTAACGGCCGGCGACGATCAGCGTGTCGAAGAAGTTGAGGGCGCAGGCGCGCACCGCCACCACCACCTCGCCCGGACCGGCGACCGGCTCGGGCAGATCCACGATTCCGAGATCGCCGATCCCGCCGAACTCACGACAGACCACCGCCTTCATCGCCGCCTCCTCCCGCTCGCGTGCCGCCGGCAGGTTCGGTGCGATCCCGCCGGCCGTCCACCCCGACCTCGGTCGGGTCGCGCGCTCAGAGTCCGTCGAGGCTCTTCTTCAGCCGGCCGAAGGCGAGCCGCAGCCGCGACTTGACGGTGCCGAGCGGTAGTCCCGTCGCCGCCGCGATCTCCGAATGCGAGCGCTCCTCGAAGAAGGCGAGGCGGACGAGCTCGCGCTGTTCGGCCGGCAGCCCGGCGAGCGCCTCGGCGACCCGCGCCTCGATCCGGACCCGGTCGATGCCGATCTCGGCGGGTTCGATCTCCTCCGGCCGCAACATCGGTTCGGCCTCGTCGAAGCGACGCACCCGGGCCGCCCGGGCCGTGTCGATCAGTCGATTGCGGGCGATCCGGTGGAGCCAGGTGGCGAGCGACGCCTTCGCCGGGTCGTAGAGTCCGGCCCGCGTCCACAGGACGGTCATCGTCTCCTGGACCAGATCCTCGGCGAGCCCGGCCTCCACCCCGTTGCGCATCAGGAGACCCTTCAGGCGCGGCGCCCAATGGTCGAAGAGTTCGGCGAAGGCCAGCCGATCGCCCGCCTCGGCGACCCGGGCGACCAGTTCGGCATGACGATCGGGGGAGGAGATCGACGGAGATTCGGGCATCGCCTCGCGGTTCCGCGACCGGAGGGCCGTCGGGGCCGCCCGTGTCGCCGCCCGACTTTCGCCTCCTTGACCGGCCACCGTCCAGCCCTTCGAACGACCGGATGCGGCTCGGGACGGCGCACCGCGTCGACCGGCGGGAGAGCGAAACCGCGGCGACGCCGAGCGTTTCGTCTTCTCGAGCGGAACGGTTCGTCTTCTCCGGAAGGCGGCAACCGATTCGTAACCATCCGCGTGGTTTCTGGAATCGAGATCGTCCGACCGCACCACCGGTCGAGGGACGACCGTGGACGATACGGGGTGACCGCAAGATGAGGACCGTTCCTCTCCGAGTTCTGGTGTGCGCGGCCGTCGCCGCGTTCGCCACCGCGGCTTCGGCCGAAACCAAGCCCGCGCCCGCCAAACCCGCCGCCGCTCCGGCCGCGGCCGCTCAGCCCGCCGCCGGCTCGCCGCTGCTCCTGCGGGAGTCCAAGGACTGGAAGGCGATCACCGCCTCGAGCGCCAAGGGCAAGATCTGCTTCGCCCTCTCCGAGGCGCAGAAGCTCGAACCGGCCGGCCTCAATCACGGCAAGGTCTATCTGTTCCTGACCAGCCGGCCGTCCGAGAACGTGCGGTCGGAGCCGATGTTCCAGGTCGGGTATCCGATGAAGGACGGCAGCAAGGTCGCCGTCGACATCGACGGGAAGAAGTTCCAGATGTTCACCCGCGGCGACAGCGCCTGGCTGGAGAACACCGTCGACCCCGCCGGCTTCGTCGATGCCATGAAGAAGGGCAAGAAGCTGACCGCCGCCGCCACCTCCGGCCGCGGCAACCCGACCAACTACGCCTTCTCCCTCGCCGGCCTGTCCGACGCGCTCGACGCGGTCGCCAAGGAATGCAAGTGAGCCGGGAACGGGAAGGCGCGCGAGCCGCCTTTTCCTGAGGCGGGTTCCGCACTATCTTGTCGCGAAGACGAGGCGGACGGGGCGACCCGTCCGCCGTTTCGCGTCGGCCGTAGGCGTTCCGCCCGCCGATGCCCCGGATCCTCCGATCGCCGTCTTCCGAAGGACAAGCGAACCATGACCGAGCCCGCCGCGGCGGACGCCCCTCTCACCGATTCCCTTGCCGGCCTGGTCAAGGTGCCGCTCGCCGTCGCCCGTCCCGACGCGCGCCCCTCGCTGATCGGCCTGACCCGGGAGAAGCTCGCCGATGCCCTGCGCGGCGCCGGCATCGAGGAACGCCATCTGAAGATGCGCGTCGCCCAGCTCTGGCACTGGATCTACCACCGCGGCGTCGACGACTTCGCGGCGATGACCAACGTCGCCAAGGCGCTGCGCGCCGAGCTCGCCGAGCGCTTCGTGGTCGGCCGGCCGGAGATGGTCACCGAGCAGATCTCGGTCGACGGCACCCGCAAGTGGCTGTTCCGCTTCCCCTCGCGCGGTGCCGGGCGGCCGGTCGAGGTCGAGACCGTCTACATCCCCGAGGAGGGCCGCGGCACCCTCTGCGTCTCCTCCCAGGTCGGCTGTTCGCTGAACTGTGCCTTCTGCCACACCGGCACCCAGGTGCTGGTGCGCAACCTGACCGCCGAGGAGATCGTCGCCCAGGTGGTGGTGGCGCGCGAACGGCTCGGCGACTTCCCGTCCGGTGAACGCGCCGAGGGTCGCCTGCCGGAAGAGGGCCGCCTCGTCACCAACGTGGTGATGATGGGCATGGGCGAGCCGCTGCTCAACTACGCCGCGGTGCGCGACGCCATGCTGATCTTCGCCGACGGCGAGGGACTGTCGCTGTCGAAGCGGCGGATCACCCTGTCGACCTCCGGCGTGGTCCCGGCGATCCGGCCGATCGGTGCGGAGACCGGCGTCATGCTGGCGATCTCGCTGCACGCGGTGCGCGACGACCTGCGCGACGTGCTGGTGCCGATCAATCGGAAATATCCGATCGCCGAGCTGATGGACGCCTGCCGGTCCTATCCCGGCCTCTCCAACGCCCGCCGCATCACCTTCGAATACGTGATGCTGAAGGGGGTCAACGATTCGGCCGCCGACGCCCGCGAGCTGGTCCGCCTGCTGCGCGGCATCCCGGCGAAGATCAACCTGATCCCGTTCAATCCCTGGCCGGGGTCGGACTACCAGTGCTCGAGCTGGGAGCGGATCGAGGACTTCGCCGAGATCGTCAACCGCGCCGGCTATGCGAGCCCGATCCGCACCCCGCGCGGCCGCGACATCCTCGCCGCCTGCGGCCAGCTGAAGTCGGCCTCCGAACGCCTGAAGATCTCCGAACGGCTGGCGCTCGAGGCGATGATCGCCTCCGGCGGCGACGACGACGACTGATCGGCTCGACGACGTGCCCGGCCGCTCACCCGAGCCGCCGGACCATCGCGCACCGGCTCGCCCGGGAAAGGCCGGCGGCGACCTCGGCGTCGATGACCGCACGCAGGCGGAGCGAGAGGTCCCGCTCGGCGACGACGCCGAACCCCGACCGCTCGTAGAACGGCCGGTTCCAGGCGACGTCGACGAAGGTGGTCAGCGTGACCGCGGCGAGGCCCCGCCGCCGCGCCGTCTCGACGATCTCGGCGACCAGCCGCCGCCCGATGCCCCGGCTCTGGAGATCGCGGCGGACCGACAGTTCCCAGAGATGGAAATCGCCGTCGATCGCTTCGGCGGCGGCGAAACCGACCGGCAGATCGTCCTCGCCGACCGCCACCAGGGTGGCCTCGGCGGCGATCAGTTCGAGATGGCGGGCTTCCGACAGGACGGTGTCGTCGGCGATCCAGGCGAGTTCGGGAAGCGCCAGGAAGGCCCGTCCGGCCGACCGCTCGATCTCCGGCAGTCGCGCCGCATCCGCCGGCCGCGCCGGTCTGATCCGAATCATCCCTCGCCTCCTCCTCCGGCCGCCTCCGGCGCGGATCACGCCCGCGGATGGGTCTTCGCCCAGACGTCGAGCAGCCGGGCGGCATCGACCTCGGTGTAGACCTGAGTGGTCGACAGCGAGGCGTGGCCGAGCAGTTCCTGGATGGTCCTGAGATCGCCGCCGGCCCCCAGCAGATGGGTGGCGAAGGCGTGGCGCAGGGCGTGCGGCGTCGCCGTGTCGGGAAGGCCGAGGGCGCCGCGCAGCCGCTCCATCGCCAGTTGGACGATCCGCGGCGACAGTGGCCCGCCCTTCACCCCGCGGAACAACGGCTCGTCGGGAGCCAGGACGAAGGGGCAGCTCGCCAGGTAGGCCTCGACCGCCTCGCAGACCGCCGGCAGCAGCGGCACCAGCCGGGTCTTGCCGCCCTTGCCGGTCACCCGGAGGCTGCGGGCCGTGCCGACCGGCGCGTCGCGGCGCAGGATGGCGAGCGCCTCGGAGATGCGCAGACCGCAGCCGTAGAGCAGCGCGAACACCGCCGCGTCGCGATCGGCGACCCAGGTCTCTTCGGCGAGGCTCTCGCCGGGATCGGTGAGCCGCAGCGCGGCGGAGGCGGCGACCGGATGGGGCAGACTGCGGCCGGCCTTCGGCGCGTGCACCGCCCGGAACGGCGCCGCGTTGAGTCCGTCGCGCCGTTCGAGGAACCGGGCGAGCGAGCGCACCCCGGCGAGATTGCGGCCGAGCGAGCGATTGGCCACCCCCTCCGCCCGCCGCCGGGCGAGGAAGGCCCGCAGATCGGCCGGACGCAGTTCGGAGAGCCGGAGAATCGTCGGCGGCCCGCCGAGATGGCCGGTCATGAACCGCAGGAACTGCAGGACGTCGCGGTCGTAGGCCTCGAGCGTCTCCGGCGACACCCGCCGTTCGGCCCCGAGATGACGGCGCCAGCGCTCGACCGCCTCGGCGAGGTCGGGAGCGGCGACGATCAGCGGCACGGCTTCGGCCATGGTTCGGGACTCCGGTTCGCTCGGGCGATTCGGCCGGCGCATCGCCGACAGTATCCCGCCGCCGACGTTGACGTTTCCTCAACCATCGCGGCGATCGCCGGGGGACGAGGGGTGCGACCGATCGTCGGTGCCCGTGGGCCTCGGTCCCGGACGAACCCGAAAGGCCGAGACCGAGGCCGTCGTCACCCCACGTCCGGCACCGGGCCCGGCATCGTGATCGCCGCCGGCTCGCCCCGGGCGACGGATCCGCCTATCTTCGACCCCGACCGATCGCGATGCGCGCGAGTCGGTCGGCCCCCTCGTCGCCCGAGCGCCCATGCCGTCGCCGATCAGCGATCTCTTCGCCCGTGAGAAGCCCGCCTCGCCGCGCGTCGTCGAGGTGCTGGTGCCGGTGGCGCTCGACGAGGCCTATTCCTATCGGGCGCCGCTCGACGGCGAAGCCCCGCCCGGCGCCGTGGTCGAGGTGCCGCTCGGCCCCCGCCGGGTCCTCGGCGTGGTCTGGGATCCCGATCCCGGCGGACGCGGCCTGAAGGCCGGCGACAACCGGCTGCGCGAGGTCACCCGGGTCTTCGACGTGCCGCCGATCGCTCCGGCGATGCGCCGCTTCGTCGACTGGGTCGGCCGCTACTATCTGGTGCCGCGCGGCCAGGTGCTGCGGATGGTGCTGCGGGTGCCGGAAGCGCTGGAGCCGGAGGCGCCGATCCGCGGCGTCCGGCTGATCGGCGATCCGCCGGAACGGCTGACCGCGGCCCGCAGACGGGTGCTCGAGGTGCTGGCGACCGACTTCGCCTGGTCGCGCGGCGGGCTCGCCGCGGCGGCCGGCGTCTCGGGAAGCGTCGTCGACGGCCTCGTCGCCCAGGGCACGCTCGAGGAGGTGTGGCTGCCGCCGACCCCGCCGGCGATCCGTCCCGACCCCGGCCACGGCGCCTTCGAGCTCAATTCGGATCAGGCCGCCGCGGCGGCGCTGCTGGTGGAGAGCGTGTCGGCCGGCGGTTTCCGGGTCGATCTTCTCGACGGGGTGACCGGATCGGGCAAGACCGAGGTCTATTTCGAGGCGATCGCCGCGGCGATCGCCGCCGGCCGTCAGGCGCTGGTGCTGCTGCCGGAGATCGCGCTCACCGCCGAGTTCCTCGACCGCTTCGCCCGCCGTTTCGGGGTGCGTCCGGCCGAATGGCACTCCGACGTCACCCCTAAGAACCGCGCCCGGGTCTGGCGCGGCGTGGCGACCGGCGAGGTGCCGGTGGTGGTCGGCGCCCGGTCGGCACTGTTCCTGCCGTTCGCCGACCTCGGACTGGTGGTCGTCGACGAGGAGCACGACGGCGCCTACAAGCAGGAGGACGGGGCGGTCTACCACGCCCGCGACATGGCGGTGGTGCGCGGCCGGCTCGGCGGCTTTCCGGTTATCCTCGCCTCGGCGACGCCGTCGCTGGAGACACGGGTCAACGCCGATCAGGGCCGCTATCGCCGGATCGTGCTGCCGACCCGCGCCGGCGCCGGACGGCCGCCGGTGATCGCCGCGCTCGATCTGCGGCGCCACGTCCCCGAACGCGGCCGCTTCCTGTCGCCCGTCCTCGCCGCCGCGGTCCGCGACACCATCGCCGACGGCCGTCAGGCGCTCCTGTTCCTGAACCGCCGGGGCTATGCGCCGCTGACCCTCTGCCGCAGCTGCGGCCACCGTTTCGAATGCCCGAACTGCTCGACCTGGCTGGTCGAACACCGGTTCCGCGGCGTGCTGACCTGCCATCACTGCGGCCACACCGTCCGCCGACCCGAGGCCTGCCCCGAGTGCGGCGACGTCGATGCGCTGGTCGCCTGCGGCCCCGGCATCGAACGGATCGCCGAAGAAGCCGCCGACCTCTTCCCCGACGCCCGCCGCATCGTCTTCTCCTCGGATCTGCCGGGCGGCACCGCGCGGATGCGGCTCGAACTCGCCGCCTTCGCCGACGGCGAGGCGGACATCGCGATCGGCACCCAGATCCTCGCCAAGGGCCACAACTTCCCGCTGCTCTCGCTGGTCGGCGTGGTCGACGCCGATCTCGGTCTCGCCCAGGGCGATCCGCGGGCCGCGGAGAAGACCTTCCAACTCGTCCAGCAGGTGACCGGGCGGGCCGGACGGGCCGAAGCCGGGGCGCGGGCCTTCCTCCAGACCCGGGCGCCGGACCATCCGGTGATGCGGGCGATCGTCGCGGGGGACCGCGAAGGCTTCTACGAGAGCGAGATCGAGGAACGGCGTCGCTCCGGCCTGCCGCCGTTCGGTCGATTGGTCGGAATCGTCGTATCGGCCGAGGTCCGAGACGCCGCTTTCGCGCATGCGAGGGCTCTGGCGCTCGCTGCACCGCAACAGGACGAGGTCGCGGTGCTGGGTCCGGCGGAGGCGCCGATCGCCGTCGTCAGGGGTCGCCACCGGTTCCGCCTGCTGGTCCGCACCTCCCGCACGACCGACGTGCAGGCCTACCTCGGGTGGTGGCTGTCGCTCGCCCCATCCGCTACCGGTGGGGTCCGTGTTCAGATCGACGTCGACCCCCAGAGCTTCCTGTGAGACCACACCGGCGCCGTTTTCGAACCGATTGGAAGTCCTTAGACTTTCGCAAATCCGCCGAGAGGTGCAGTTGCGTCGCCCAACCCCGTGTGTTAGGACACCCCGACTTCCGGGGAAAAGCTCGGTACGAGCCCTTCGGACCGAGAAAATCCAATGATTTCAAGGGTGTTCGAGGCGACTTGATGCGTCGTGGACCCGAATTGGCGTGGGGGTTGCAGGCCGGTGGCTGAGACGACTTCGATCGTATCCGGTGTGGCTCGGCGCTATGCGGGCGCACTGTTCGAAGTGGCCCGCGAGGGCGGTGCGGTCGACGCGGTCGGCGGCGACCTCGATCGCTTCGTCGCCGCGATCGCGCAGTGCGGCGACCTCGCGCGGCTGGTGAAGAGCCCGGTTTTCTCGGCCGAGGAACAGACCCGGGCGGTCACGGCGGTCCTCGCCGAGCTCGGCATCGGCGGCTTCGCGGCCAACTTCATCCTTCTCGCGGCGCGCAATCGCCGCCTGTTCGTTCTGCCCGACATGGTCAGGGCCTATACCGCTCTCGCTGCGGCGCACCGTGGTGAAGTGGCGGCAGAAGTGACGTCGGCAGGGCCCCTCGCCGAGGATCAGATCTCTTCGCTCGAGGCCGCGCTTTCGGGCGTCGCCGGCGGCGGCCGGATCCGGATCGTCCCGAAGGTGGATCCCGCGATCATCGGCGGCCTGATCGTCAAGGTCGGCTCGCGCATGGTCGACACGTCGTTGAAGACGAAACTCAACTCTCTCAAGGTCGCACTGAAAGAGGTCCGCTGATGGATATTCGGGCGGCGGAAATTTCCGCAATCCTCAAGGAGCAGATCAGGAACTTCGGTCGTGAAGCCGAGGTTTCGGAGGTCGGCCAGGTTCTGTCCGTCGGCGACGGCATCGCGCGTGTGCATGGACTCGATGGGGTCCAGGCCGGTGAGATGGTCGAGTTCGCCAACGGCACCCGGGGCATGGCGCTCAATCTCGAGGTCGACAACGTCGGCGTCGTGATCTTCGGCTCCGACCGCGAGATCGCCGAAGGCGATGTCGTCCGCCGGACCGGCGCGATCGTCGACGTCCCCGTCGGCAAGGGTCTGCTCGGCCGCGTCGTCGACGCCCTCGGCAACCCGATCGACGGCAAGGGCCCGATCGAGGCGACCGAACGCCGCCGCGTCGACGTCAAGGCGCCGGGCATCATCCCGCGCAAGTCGGTGCACGAGCCGATGTCGACCGGCCTCAAGGCGGTCGACGCGCTGATCCCGATCGGCCGCGGCCAGCGCGAGCTGATCATCGGCGACCGTCAGACCGGCAAGACCGCGATCGCCCTCGACACGATCCTGAACCAGAAGTCGATCAACACGACCCCGGACGAGAGCCGCAAGCTCTACTGCGTCTACGTCGCGATCGGCCAGAAGCGGTCGACCGTCGCGCAGTTCGTCAAGATCCTCGAAGAGCACGGCGCCCTCGACTATTCGATCGTCGTCGCCGCCACCGCCTCCGACGCGGCGCCGATGCAGTTCATCGCGCCCTTCGCCGGCTGCGCGATGGGCGAGTACTTCCGCGACAACGGCATGCACGCGGTCATCATTTATGACGACCTCTCCAAGCAGGCCGTCGCCTACCGCCAGATGTCGCTGCTGCTGCGCCGCCCGCCGGGCCGCGAAGCCTATCCGGGCGACGT
>CALFRR010000034.1 GCA_937919435.1 uncultured Alphaproteobacteria bacterium
TATTCGGCGAGCGATTCCAGCCGTTCCTTGGGGAGATAGGTGCGGCCGGGGTCGCCGATCAGCACGTCGGCGCCGGCGCGTGCGGCGGCGGCGGCGAACAGACCGACCCGCGAGGCCATCGGTTCTTCGAAGAAGACGTCGCCGAGCAGTACCGTATCGGGACGGGGGACGAGACCGTCGAAGCCGTCGGCGAGGACGTCGCGTCCCGAGATCTCGAAGTCGACCCGGTTGGCCTCGGCGTTGAGGCCGAGGGCGGCGAGGGCGAAGGGGTCGATCTCGGTGGCGGTGACCCGGGCCGCGCCGGCCCTGACGCAGGCGATCGCCTCGAGCCCGGCACCGGCGGCGAAGACCAGGACGCGGCGGCCGGCGACCGTCTCGGGACGGTCGAGGACGAAACGGGCGAGGGCCTGCCCGCCGGCCCAGGCGAAGGCCCAGAACGGCAGCGGCGCACCGTGGGCGGCGAGATCGGTCTCGGTCATCCGCCACAGGTCCATCGCCTCGTCGGCGAGATGGAGACGGATCTCCGGGACGTGGGGCACCACCTGCAGTCGGGTCTGGGCCACGACGAAGGCCCGCCGGTCCTCGACCGGCGTCGCGCTCATGGGGCGAGACCGCCGAGCGCGCGCACCAGGTCCCATTCGGCATCGGCGACCGGCTGAACCGACAGGCGCGAATTCTTCACCAGGACCATCTCGGCGAGGCGCGGATCGGCCTTGATCGCGGCGAGGGTCACCGGCTTCGGCAGCGCTTCGACCGCCTTCAGCCGGACCGCGCCGAAGGTGCCCTTCGGGTCGTTCGGATCGGGGGCCCAGAGGGCGGTCACCTCGACCACCCCGACGACCGCCTTGCCTTCGTTCGAATGGTAGAAGAAGCCGCGGTCGCCGACCGCCATCGCCTTCATGTGGGCGTTGGCGAGCGGATTGCGGACGCCGTCCCAATAGGTGCCGTCGGCACCCGCCGCGACCTGGGCGTCCCACGACCAGACGGTCGGTTCCGATTTGTAGAGCCAGTGAGCCATGCGCGGGTCTCCTCAGGCCGGGGCGCCGACCACCCATTTCCACGGACGGATCTCGGTCGACGCGAACAGGCCGGCCTTCGCGTAGGGATCCTCGGCGAAGAGGGCGCGGGCGGCGTCGAGCGACTCGGCCTCGGCGATCAGCATCGAACCGATCATGCCGCCGTCGGCGGGATCGAGGAAGGGGCCGCCGGCCCGGATCGCCGTGCCGAGGCTCTTCAGCCAGGCGAGATGAGCGTCACGGGTGGCGGTACGCAGGGGAAGAGCGCCGGGTTTGTCCAGGCAGACGGCGACGAACAACATGGGACGTGTCTCCTTTCGGGACGGGGATCAGTCCGTCTCGCGCTTCAGCGGACGGCTCATCAGACGTTCGATCGCCGCATCGACGGCGAGGCGTTCGGCGACGACCTCGGCGACGGCGGCGGTGATCGGCACCTCCACGCCGTGGGTGTGGGCGAAGTCGACGGCGACGGACGCCGTGTGGACGCCCTCGGCGAGTTTCGAACCGGCGGCGGTCAGGTCGGCGATGCGGCCGCCGCGGCCGAGCGCCAGACCGAGCGAGAAGTTGCGCGACTGCGGCGAGGTGGCGGTCAGCACCAGATCGCCGAGGCCGGACAGGCCCATCAGCGTCTCGGTCTCGGCGCCGAGCGCGCGGCCGAGGCGGGAGAGTTCGGCGAAACCGCGGGCGATCAGCGCCGCCTGGGCACTGGCGCCGAGACCGCGGCCGACGACGATGCCGGAGGCGATGGCGAGGACGTTCTTCAGCGCGCCGCCGATCTGCACGCCGATCACGTCGTGCGAGGCATAGGGGCGGAAGCTCGACGAGGACAGCGCCTGGGCGATCCGTTCGGCGGCGTCGTCGTCGCGGGTCGCCACGGTCACCGCGGTCGGCAGGCCGCGGGCGACGTCGACCGCGAAGCTCGGACCGGAGAGGACGGCGGGGATCGCCGTGGGCAGTTCCGCGGCGAGGATCTCGGTCACCGTGGCGAGGCTGCCCGGCTCCAGTCCCTTGGCGGCACCGACCACCGGAACCCCCGGGGCGAGATGGCGGGCGGCGGCGCGGGCCGCCTCGCGGGTGGCGCGGGTCGGAACCGAGAGGATCACCAGATCGGCGCCGTCGAGGGCTTCGGCCGGATCGAGGGTGAGGGCGAGACCGGGATCGAGGTCGATGTCGCCGAGCCGGCGCGGCATCCGGCCGGTGGTCCGATAGGCCTCGACCGCTTCGGCGTCCCGGGCGAGGAGCGAGACGCGGCGGCCGGCCCGCAGTGCGACCAGGGCCAGAGCGGTGCCCCAGGCGCCCGCGCCGATCACCGCGACGCGGTCGACGGTGGGCGCGACGGAGGCGGGAGACGCGGTCGGGTCGATCATGCCTTGGCGCCCCAGTGGCCGGAACCGAGTTTCGGCTTCGCTTCGCCGTCGAGCGGCCAGCGCGGCCGGGCCTGCGCCTCGAGGCCGTCGACGAGGCCGGCGGCGAGGCGCTCGGCGCCGGCCCAGGCGATCATCGCGCCGTTGTCGGTGCAGAGCTTCGGCGGCGGCACGACCACCCGCCCACCGACGTCGGCGGCGGCCTCGGCCAGTGCCCGGCCGATCGCCCGATTGGCGGCGACGCCGCCGGCGGCGACCAGCAACGGCCGCTCGACCCCGGTCAGCTTGCGGAACCGGGCGAGGGCGAGAGCCGCCTTGAAGCGGACGACGTCGGCGGCGGCCGCCTGGAACGAGGCGCAGAGATCGGCGACGGTGGTGTCGTCGAGCGGCTGGTGGGCCTCGGCGGCGAGGCGGACCGCGGTCTTCAGGCCGGAGAAGGAGAAGTCGAGGCTGTCGCGGCGCATCAGCGGGCGCGGCAGGTCGAACCGGGCGGGATCGCCGGAAGCCGCCGCCCGCTCGACCGCCGGCCCGCCGGGATAGTCGAGGCCGAGCAGCTTGGCGGTCTTGTCGAAGGCTTCGCCGAGCGCGTCGTCGACGGTGGTGCCGAGCCGGGTGTAGCGGCCGAGCCCCTCGACCACCACGAACTGGCTGTGGCCGCCGGAGACCAGCAGCAGCAGATAGGGGAAGGGCGCGCCGTCGGTCAGACGGGGTGTCAGGGCGTGACCCTCCAGGTGGTTGACCGCGAGCAGCGGCAGCCGGTGGACGGCGGCGATCGCCTTGGCGGTGGTCAACCCGACCATCACGCCGCCGATCAGGCCCGGACCGGCGGTGGCGGCGACACCGGCGAGGTCGGGATAATCGACCCGGGCGTCGGCCATGGCGCGAGAGATCAGCCGGTCGAGGATCTCGACATGGGCCCGCGCCGCGATCTCGGGGACGACGCCGCCGTAGGGCGCGTGCTCGGCGAGTTGCGAATGGACGACGTTCGACAGGATGCGGCCGGTGCCGTCCGCTCCACGGACGACGACCGCGGCGGCGGTCTCGTCGCAACTCGTCTCGATGCCCAGTATCAGCACGTCGGATCTCGTCTCATGGGGCCATGCACCTCGCCCTTTGGTCGAGGACGGTGGCGGGCGGGCGCGACTTCCTCTAGAGAGGGCGCAGAAGGGACGGCGTCGGACCTCCGTGACCGTCTCCCGGTGATGCCGTAACATCGGGCGGGAAGGACGTGCAATCGAAGATGTCGGGCGAGGGCTTGAGAATCGGGACACGCGGCAGCCGTCTGGCGCTCGCCCAGGCCCATGAGACGCGGGATCGGCTGGTCGCGGCGACCGGACTTCGCGAAGACGTGATCGAGATCGTGGTCATCAAGACCTCCGGCGATCGGATCCTCGACCGTCCGCTCGCCGAGGTCGGCGGCAAGGGTCTGTTCACCAAGGAGATCGAGGACGCGCTGCTCGGCGGCGAGATCGATCTCGCGGTGCATTCGTCGAAGGACATGCCGACGGTGCTGCCGGAAGGGCTGGAGATCTCCGCCTTCCTGCCGCGCGAGGACGTGCGCGACGCCTTCCTGTCGCGCCGGGCGGCGAGCCTCGCCGATCTGCCGGCGGGCGCGGTGGTGGGCACCGCCTCGCTGCGCCGTCAGGCGATGGTCCGACGGGCGCGGCCGGATCTCGAGGTGGTGACCTTCCGCGGCAACGTCCAGACGCGGCTCGCCAAGCTGGCGGCCGGCGAGGTCGACGCGACCCTCCTGGCGATGGCCGGGCTGAAACGGCTGGGGCTCGAAGCGGAAGCGGCGTCGACGATGGCGGCGGCGGATTTCCTGCCGGCGGTCGGCCAGGGCGCGATCTGCATCGAGAGCCGGATCGGCGACACCGCCACCCGGGCGAAGCTCGACCTCCTGCACGACGCGGCGACCGCGGTGGCGCTGACCGCCGAGCGGGCCTTCCTGCACGAGCTCGACGGCTCCTGCCGGACGCCGATCGCCGGCTGGGGACGGATCGTCGAGGGCCTGCTGGTGTTCGACGGCGAGATCCTGAGCCCCGACGGGGCGCGGTCCCACCGGATCTCGCGCACCGGTCCGATCGAGGCGGCCGAGGCGATCGGCCGGGAGGCCGGCCGGTTCCTGCGTGCCGAAGGTGGTCCGGACTTCTTCCGAGGGTGAGATCATGCGGATCCTGGTGACGCGGCCGGACGAAGAGGGGCGGGCGATGGCGCGGGCGCTCCTCGCCCAGGGCCACGACCCGGTCCTGTCGCCGGCGCTGGAGATCGTCTCCGAGCCGCCGCGCGAGCTCCATCTCGACGGCTTCCAGGCGATCCTGGCGACCAGCCGGCACGGCGCCGAGGCGCTCTCCGGCAACCGTGCGGCGCTCCGCCTGCCGCTCCTGGCGGTCGGCCGGGCGACCGCCCGGACCGCCCGGGCGGTCGGTTTCGCCACCGTGCTCTCCGCCGACGGTGATCGCCACACCCTGGTCCGGATGGCCTGCGACACGCTCGAACCGATGGACGGGGCGCTCCTGTGGGCGGCGGGGCGCGATCGCACCCCGGAACTCGCCGAAGACCTCGCGGCGCACGGTTTCGCGGTCGAGGTGATCGAGGTCTACCGGGCCGAGGCGGCGCGCGAATTGACGCAGGAGGCGCGACGTGCACTCGCCGCGGGTGCCGTCGACGCGGTCGCCGTCCATTCGCCGAGAAGTGCCGCGATCCTGCTGTCTCTGTTCACGGATGCCGGCGTTTCCGCGGAAGCCGGACCGGCGGTCCATGCGGTGTCGGAGGCGACGGCGAAACCTTTCCGCGCCGCCGGTTGGACGAGGATCGTGGTGGCACGTACGCCCGATTCTCGTGCGATGATGGAGACTTTCGAAACCGACGCGGAACCATGATCGGGCGGGAGCATGACCAGGAGACGGGCGATGTCGTCGAAGAAGGATGGGACGAACCGGACCGGCGATCCGAAGCCGGATGAAGCGGCGGCGGTGACGTCGTCGTCGACCTCCGATCCCATCGCCCCCGCAGAGACGCCGCAGAGCGTCGCAGAGGCGCCCGTCGAACCGGCGGTCGCGGAGACCGTGCCGGCGGAGAGCGTGGGCGAGACCCCGGACAGTGCCGCGCCGGAAGCCGAACCCGATGCCGTGGCCGTCGAACCCGCACCGAGTGAAGCCGCAGCCGAACCCGTCGACGCGCCGGCCGAGCCGGTCGCGGTGGACGCGGCCGCATCCGAAGAGGCCCCCGCCGGATCCGAGCCG
Source organism: uncultured Alphaproteobacteria bacterium (assembly GCA_937919435.1). GTDB lineage: Bacteria > Pseudomonadota > Alphaproteobacteria > Rhizobiales > Ancalomicrobiaceae > Siculibacillus. The sequence goes on from CALFRR010000034.1 coordinate 5,626, forward strand.
GCGGTCGAAGCGGTGGAGTCGGAGACCGAACCGGCCGCTTCCGCACCGGAACCGGTCGCGCCGGAGAGCGCCCCGACGGTCGCTCCGGCGGCTGCCGGCACCGGCATCGGCCGGCTGCTCGGAG
>CALFRR010000035.1 GCA_937919435.1 uncultured Alphaproteobacteria bacterium
GGGAGCAGCCGAGCCCGAGCCAGCGCCCGTCGCAGGCACCGCAGGGGTGGGAGCAGCCGAGCCCGAGCCAGCGCCCGTCGCAGGCACCGCAGGGGTGGGAGCAACCGCATCCGAGCCAGCGTCCGTCGCAGACACCGCAGGGGTGGGATCGGGCGCCGCAGGGCAGCCCCCCGTCGCAACCGCCCCGCGGTTGGGAGGCACCGGCCCCGAGCGAACGCCCCGGCCCGCCGCCCGGCTGGGATCGGCCGGCCCCGAGCCGACGCCCTCCGACGCCGCACCATCCCGAAGACGAGGTCGCCGGAACCGTCGTCGCGCGGTCGACGGCCGGTCAGCGCTTGGCGACGCCGGCCCCCGAGACCTCGCCGCCGAGCCGTCCGCCGCCGCCCGCCGTGCCGATCCGGCCGCCGGCGGAGCCGTCGTCCGCTCCGGCGGCGTCGAAAGGGTCGATCCTGCCGCTGGTCGCCGGTCTCGCCGGCCTGCTGGTGATCGGCGGCGGTGGTGCGGCGTTCTTCCTGACGGGAGGCGGAGGCGGCAAGCCGGAGACGAAGATCGAGGCTCGGCCCGAGTCGAAGCCCGCCGAACGGCCGGCCGACAAGCCGGCGGTCGCCGCGGTCGAGCCGAAGCCGTCCGCGCCGACGTCGGGCGCGGGCGAAGTGCTCGACGACGCGGCGCTCGCCCGCCAGAAGCAGGTGCGCCGGGCCGATCTGGCGGCCTTCCTCCAGTCCTATCGCGGCGGCGAATGCTTCTATCTGGCGCCGGTGAGCATCGACGAGGGGCGGGTGGTGACGGAGGGCTTCGGCCGTTCGATCGCGCCGTTCGAGGCGCTCGACGACGATTTCCGGGCGAAGAACGGCTTCGAGGCCGACATCCGCCTGCGTCAGGTGACCGACGCCCAATGCGCCGCGCTGGACTTCCTGACGTCGAACCGGGGCGAGGCGGCGGCGCGGCCCCGCCTCGAGATCGCCGCGCAGCGGGTGAAGGCCGGCGACCTCGTGGTCGGTGCGGCGAGTGCGCCCGCCGGTGCCTTCCTGTCGATCCTGATGGTGCGCGACGACGGCACCGTGCGCCTGGTCGCTCCGGCGACCCGCAGCGATCGCGCGTCGATGCAGTTCACGCTGCCGGCCGAGAAGGGGGACGAAGGCGGTGGCCGACCGGGGCTCGTCCTGGCGCTCGCTTCGTCGATGGCGCTGACCAGCCTGACGACGCTGCCGTCCGAGCCCGCCGCCGGGTTCGTCGACCGGCTCGCCAAGGATGCGGCGCGCACCGGCGCCAAGCTCGCCGCCGCCGCACGATACGTCGTCGTCGATCGCTGATCCGCCGAGGGAGGATCGGCCGAGCAGTCGTAGAGGGGGAACCGCCATGACGAAGTTGCCGACCGAGCAGTCGCACATCGACCAGAAGATCGTCGACGAGATCTTCGCCGTCCTGCCGGAGAGCTGGGAGGGCTTCCTGGTGACCATCGAACCGCGCACCGGCCTCGACGGCGGCGGCCAGATCATCACTTTCCGTCATCCCGACGCACAGGGCGAGGAGGTCGAGCCGACCGACGAACTGCGCGCCGCGGTCGCCGAACTCGTCGCCTTCTTCGCCGAAGTCGGCCGCAAGTGGGAGCGGTTGGCCTATGCCGGGCACGTCGACCCGGCCGGCGCCTGGCACATGAAGATCACCGCGCCGCTGCCCGACTGAGCCGGATCCGGCACGTCGCCCCGTGGGCCGAGCCGAGGCGGCCGGTGCCGCCGAAAGTCGCCGTCGTCGTCCGCGGGGTGATCGTGACCTCGCCACAAGGCGGCGATAGACTCTCCGTCAATTCGCCGCGTCTGCGCACGCGGGAAGGGAAATCGAGCGAAGACCGAGATGAACGCCCTGCGCTTCTGCCTTCGTTTCGCCCTGATTTCGGCCGTCTGCGCCACTTCGGCGACGGCCGGCGACCGCGCGCCGGACGCCGACGGCCCATCGCGGACCCGCGGCATCGTCACCGATCAGACGGTCGATCTGCCGCTCGACCCGTCGCGCGCCGACGCCCCGCGTCCCACCTCGCCGCTCGCCCCGGTCCGCCTCGCCGCCCGGCAAGGGGGCGCCGCGGCCTTCGACGGGCTCGGTCCGCGGGTCGCACCGCTCGAGTTCGTCGGCCCCGACGCCCGCCCCGATCTCGTCTGGGATCCCGCGAGCGGCGACCTCGCCGAACGTGGCGAAGTGATCGCCACCGGCGTTCCGAAGCTCGAGCTCGCCGGCGCCGCCGATCGGGTCGCCTTGATCCGCCGGTTGCGCGATCTCGTCCAGGCCGCGGGCCAGCCGCTGCGCCTGCAGCCCGACGACCGCGCCGCCCGTATCGGAACCCGGCTCGAGCTGCAGCTCTCCGACGTCGCCGGCCGATCGGTGGCGCTGTTCGCGGTGGACGGGGTCGGCCGTGCCACGCTGCTCTATCCGATGAAGACCGACCCGGCGGTGGTCGCCCAGCCCGAGCTGGCGGTTCCCCTCGACGTCGGGCAACCCACCGGCGGCGATCTGATCGTCGCTCTGACCAGTACGGCCGACCTTTCCGGCTTCGTCCAGTCGCTGCGCCGCCTCGATCGGCGCCGCGCCGCCGGCGAAGTGCTCGGACTGATCGATGCCGTCGCCGTGCCGGATCTCAGGACGGGGACGCGGTCCCTGATCGTTCAACCGTGACGAAGGGCTTCGACCGATGACCGCGACGAGCCGCACCCTTTCGTTTCTGTCCCGCCTCGGTGTCCTCGCACTGGCGCTGACCGTCGCGGGCCCCCGGCTCGGCGCCGCCGAGACCGCGAAGCCGGCGCCTCCGGCCGCTGCCGAGGCCGCTGCGCCGTCCGACGACCGCGGCCTGACCCGCATCGTCGGTGGGCGCAAGGCGGCGAGCGGTGCCTGGCCGTCGCAGGTCGAGATCTACGCGCCCGACCCGGCCGGCCGCGGCCGGTTCCGCACCCACTGCGGCGGTACCGTGATCGCGTCGACCTGGGTCCTGACCGCCGCCCACTGTTTCGTCGCCTCGGCCGGGCCGGGAGCACGCCGCCAGTCGATCTTCGCCCGCGACATCCTGGTGGTCGCCGGCCGTCCGCACATCGCCACCGTGATGAGCCGCGACGACGAGATCGCCCGCAAGGCGGTGCGCGCCAGGAACGTCGTCTACCATCCCGATTTTCAGCCCGGCGACTTCGCCAACGACGTCGCGCTGGTCGAACTCGAGAAGCCGGCCGGCGTCCCGGCGATCGGTCTGATCGGCGCCGAGGATCGCGACGACGAACTCGCCGGTCTCGCCGCCACCGTGGTCGGCTGGGGCTTCGTCAAGGAGACCTCGAGCTTCGACCTCGAACTGCTGCCGACCGATCTGCAGGAGGTGGAACTGCCGCTGGTCGGCATCGAGCGCTGCCGGTCGGCCTATGTCGACAGCCAGTTGCGCGGCAATTCGATCGACGGGCGCAACCTCTGCGCCGGCTTCGCCTCGGGCGGGGTGGATGCCTGCCGCGGCGACAGCGGCGGCCCGCTGATGGTCCGCGACCGGTCCGGTGCCTGGGCTCAGGCCGGAGTGGTCAGTTGGGGCGAAGGCTGCGGCCGCGCCGGCCGGTTCGGCGTCTACACCCGGGTCGCCTGGTTCGAGCCGTGGATCCGGCAGGTCACCGGCGATGCGATCGCCGCCGCGACCCGCCCCTCGAGCGAGCATCGCCTGTCCGCCGACGAAGCCCCGAAGGCGGTGATGGCCGCGCTGCCCGATGCCGGCGGCGGCGCAGCGCCGTTGTTCGAACTGGTGACGCCGTCCTCGGTCGCCCGCTCCGCCTCGCTCGTCGAACGCGGCGACCGCGCCCTGGTGATCGGCATCGACGGCTACATCGATCCCCTGACCCTCACCGGCTCGGTCGCCGATGCCGAAGCGGTCGCCCGCATGCTCACCGACACGCTCGGCTATCGGCGCGATCAGGTGATGACCCTCACCAACGAGAAGGCCACCCGCGCCAACATCCTCGCCGCGCTCGACGCCTGGATCGTCCAGGGATCGACCGCCGGCTCGCGGGTGTTCCTCTACTACAGCGGCCAGGGCTTCCAGAGCCGGGTGTTCCCGTCGTTGCGCGACGGCCTTTCCGGACCGGCGATCGCGCCGATCGACGTCGAGCTGAAGCGCGACGACGCCGGACGGGTGCGCGACGTCGTCGGCGCCGTCACCACCGCCGATCTGCGCCGCGTCGTCTCCCGCCTCTCCGACCGTTCGGTGACCGCCGTGTTCGACGCGACCCCGGTCTCGAAGCGCGAGTTCCAGCGCCCGGTCCGCGCCCGTTCCGATGAGGTGGGGGCGGTCCGCGCGATCGAAGCGGTGGTCGATCTCGCTCCCGACATCGCCGAGATCCGGCTCTCCGAAGGCGCCGGCGGTGGCATCGACCCGAGCGGCCGGGCGGTGGTGTGGATCGGCTCCGGCTTCGACCAGTGGGCGCTCGCCGATCGCGCCGCGGCCGAACCGATGGGCGTCTTCACCCGGCTCTGGGTCGACGGCGTGAAGGCCGGCCATCTGGTCTCCGGCCGTCAGGCGGAAGCGACTCTCGCCGAACTCGCCCAATCGGTGCGGGCCGGAGCACGAGCCCGCTGCGACGAACTCGGGGCGCTCTGCCGCCTCGGACTGTCGCCCCAGGTCGTCGCCTCCGACGCGGCGCTCGGAACCGCGGTGTCCGCCGCCCGGGCCCGCGGCGCCGAGACCCGGACCCAGGCGAAGGTCGCCAATCCCGCCGAGCTCAAGCTGATCGTCGATGCGGCCGCCACCGACGGCGGCCGGTCGCAGATCCGCGTCTCGACCCGCAAACCGGGATGGCTCCTGTTGGTCGAGATCGGCCGCGACGGCCAGTTGCGTCAGGTCTGGCCGGACGTCGATGCGCTGCGCCGCTCGACGAAGCCGGTCCGTGACGTCAATCTGATCCAGCCGGGTCGGATCCAGACGATCGCCGGCATCCGCGAGCAACCCGGATCGGCCGACGCCGGGCTGGTCGCGCTGCTCTCCGACCGTCCGGTCCAGGCGATCGATCTGCCGGAGGCCGGCAGCGCGCTCGACGTCTCCGGTGGCCTGTTGATCCTCGATCGGCACGTGCGCGGGTTGCAGGCGCTCGATCCGGCGAGTGCCGCCCTCGGCGAAATCGTCTGGTCGTTCGACGCGGCTCTGCCGCGGCCCGGACAGGCTTCGGTCCGATGAGCCGGGTCATCGTCGTTGCCCCGTTTTCCGGGGCGGGTTAGGCTCGCAGGACGCGTCGGGGGGACGGCCGGATGGGACGAACGACGGGCGGGGCGCCGGGATGAGCGGAGCGGCGACGCAGGTGGGTCGGTCGTGGCGGCGCCTCGCGCCGCTCCTGCTGTTCTGCCTCGGTCTGCTGGTCGCCGCAGTCGCACCGGCCCGGGCCGAACGCCGTGTCGCTCTGGTGATCGGCAACTCGACCTACAAGAGTGTCGTCGCCCTCACCAATCCGAAGAACGATGCCGAAGACGTCGCCACCTCGCTGCGGGATCTCGGTTTCGAAGTGATGATCCGCCTCGACGTCGAGAAGAACGCCATTCGTCCGGTGCTGAAGGACTTCTCGCGACTGGTCACCGGCGCCGATACGGCGCTCGTCTACTATGCGGGTCATGCGCTCCAATATCAGGGGCGCTATTTCCTGATGCCGACCGATGCGGCGCTCGAGGACGAAGACGCGCTGAAGTTCGACATGCTGCCCGCCGACGACATCAAGGACGTGCTCGCCAAGGTCGCCGGCATCCGGATCATGATCTTCGACGCCTGCCGCAACGACCCCTTCACCGATCGCCCGGCTCCCGGCGCCGCCCCGGCCGGCCGGCCGCAGAGCCAGACCCGCGGGCTGACCCGGGTGATCCGGCCGCAGGGCTCGATCACCGCCTTCGCCACCGCGCCGTTCGACGTCGCCGAGGACGGCAAGGCGCGCAACAGCCCGTTCACCCGGGCCTTCCTGAAGTGGACGAAGGAGCCGGGACTCGAGATCACCCAGATGTTCCGGAGGATCACCAAGGACGTCTTCGAGATCACCGGCGGACGACAGACCCCGGAGATCACCGTCTCGCTGCTCGAGGAATACTACCTCAACCGGACCGAATCCGACCGGATGTTCTGGACGCGGATCCGCTGGTCGGAGGAGGTCGGCGACTTCCGCGATTTCCTCTCGCGGTTCCCCGAGTCCGAGTTCGTGCCCGAAGCACGGTTCCGCCTGCAGATGCTCGACGATGCCCGCCGCATCCTCGACGAGGCCAAGCGAAAGGCGGAGGCGGCCGCGGCGGCGGATCGCGACCGCCTCGCCCGAGAACGTCGGGAACGGGCCTGCACCGCGGAGGCGACGCGGGTCGGCGAACTCTTCGCGGCCAACGACAAGGCGGGCCTCGCCGAGCTGCGCCGACAGGCGCAGTGCCCGACGACTTCGGCGCGGGTCGATGCGGCGTTGACCGAATTCGCCTCGCGGGAGGCGGCGGAAAAGACCCGTGCCGAAGCGGAAGCCGCGCGGATCGCGCGGGAGGAGGCCTGTCGCCGCGAGGTGGCGCAGGTCGATCAACTGTCGTCGGCCGGTCGCAAGGCCGATCTCCAGGCGCTCCAGGCGAAATCGACCTGTGACGAGACCCGCGGCCGGGTCGAGGCGGCGCTCGCCGACATCGCGCGGCGCGAGGCGGAGGCCGCGCGGATCGCGCTCGAGGAGGCCTGTCGCAAGGAGGCCGTCCAGATCCAGACCCTCGCTCAGGCGGGCCGCTCGGCCGAACTCCAGGCGCTCGCCGGCAGGAGCGGCTGCGCCGAGACCAGGGCGGCGGTCGATGCCGCACTCGCCGAGATCGGCCGTCGCGAACTGGCCGAGAAGCAGCGTCGTGAACTCGAAGCGGCGCAGAAGGCCCGGGAGGCGCAGGAAAAGGCCGAGGCCGCGGCCCGTCTGGCGCGCGACGAGGCCTGCCGGAAGGAGGCCGGGCAGATCGACGGTCTCGCCGGCGCCGGCCGGAAGGTGGATCTCCAGTCGCTCCAGGCGAAGACCACCTGCGACGAGAACCGCGGTCGGATCGAAGCGGCGCTCGCCGACATCGCCCGGCGCGAGGCTGAGGCGAAGGAAGCCGCCCGCCAGGACGCCTGTCGCAAGGAGGCGGGCCAGATCGCCACGCTCGGTACCGCCGGCCGGAAGACGGATCTCCAGGCGCTCGCCGGCCGGCTCGGCTGCGAGGAGAACCGCGCGCGGGTCGAGGCGGCGCTTGCCGACATCGCGCGCCGCGAAGCGGAGACGGCCGAGCGTCAGTGCGTCGCCGAACAGGCCGCCTTCGATCGTCTGGACAAATCCTCGAAGACCGCGCTCACCGGTTTCGCCGCGTCGCTGCGCTGCTCGCGGGTCGCCGATCTCGTCGGTTACGAACTCCAGCGGCTCTCGTCCTTCGAAGCGGCGGCCGAAGCGGTGTGTGTGCAGGAGGCGAGCGAGGTGGAGCGCCTGACGGCGAAGGGCGAAGCCGGCCGCGAGGCGCTGCGCCGGATGGCCGACACGATCACCTGTGCGCGATTGAAGCCGGTGATCGTCGCCTCGCTCGAAGTGAAGCCGCCGGCTCTTCCCGAGACGGCGCCGCCGGTCACCATCGATCCGGCGACGCGGTTCCGCCGGGCGCAGACGGCGCTGAAGCGGATCGGCTGTTGGGACGGCGCGATCGATCCGAAGCGCGAGAGCCAGACCATCGACGCGACCCGGAAGTACCTCGGTCAGCGGGGGAAGGCACCGGATCGCGACCGGATCGAGATCGACGAGGGGCTGCTCGCGCGCCTCGAGGCCGAACCGGACCGGCGTATCTGTCCGCTCGAATGCGACGACGGCGAAGTCGAGCAGGGCGGGCGCTGCGTCAAGAAACGGGTGATCGAGAAGCCGCGCCCGCCCCGCGAGCCCGTCGCCGAACGCCCGAAGCCGGAGAAGCCGGCGCCGCCGCCCTCGAGATACGAGCCGGCCGCCAAGCCCGCTCGTCCGCAGATCATGCTCGGGCTGTGAGTGCCGGCGCGGATCGGAGGCCGAACCCAGCGGGCGCCACGGCGCGCCGTTCGTCCCGCCACCGGGCGGAAAGGGTAGGCGCGCCGGATGAACGGCTGCCGGCGCTCTCCGTCCGCTCGTGCCCGGGAGACCGGGCGTCCGTCTTTCCTGCCGAACCGGCCGATCTCGAACCGACGACGTTTCGACCGTTCGAAACGTCGTCGGTGGAGGCGGGCCCGAACGGGCGTCGGCCGGTCGGGCCGCACCGCTCATGGGTTTCGGACGAGTCGGGATTTCGTGAAGCGGGTGCGACGCCGGCGAGGGGATCCGCGCGGTCGTGACGAGAGGTGGATCTTTCCCTCGACTTCGGGTGGTGAGCGACGACCCGCGCCGACGGTGCGACGAACCCGCGGGCGTCGGGACCGCATCGCGGGTGCCGGATCGCTCGGGATCGTCGCCCTACGATCGGGGGGTCAGTAGGCGGTTCCGAGCATCGGATAGCTCGGGCAGGCGAGACCGCGACACCTCCGAGCCCGCGGCGGCGCCGGGATCGCCTCTGCCGTGGTCGGATTGGCCGGTGTGATCCAGCGATCTGTCACCGGCGCCGGCCGGGGCAGATTGATCGCGATCGGTCGGCGTTGTCCGCTCGGCTCCTGGACGGCGGTCTGCGCGGCGACCGGCGCGGTCGCGAACAACATCGCGACGAGTGCGGCGGCAATCGGCGTCGGAAGCTTCGGTGCGACACGCATCTTCGTCATCCATCGTCGTTTCGAGCGGACACGCTCCCGTTTCACGGTCCCCGACGGTCGTTCGGGACCCCGATCTCGGGTGGTCGCCGCCGGCTCCTTCGTCCGAATCGGACGAAAGAACTGAAGCGGCCGACGGCAAGAAGTTTCGATGGGAAAAGCGGCGTCGATGTGGCGGTCCCGCAGTCCGTCGCCGAGCTCAGTTCTTGATTTCTGCCAGTACCTTGTCGATTCCTTTGAGCGGCAGCTCGAGTCGCATGTTGTTTCCAGACGAACCGTAAACGACGACTTCCACCGTTTCGGCGGTAACCAGATCTTTTCGCAGGGCCGCGTCGACGGTGACCGGTGCCGTACAGTGGGTCGGCTCGCAGGTGGCGAACGAGAGCTTCCGCAGTGCGGCGGCACCGACCTTGAAGTCGATGCCTCTGGTGATCGCCACGCCGGTGAGCGTCGTCACCGTGCTCTCGATGGTGCCGTCGAGCGTCTGCGCGATCGTCCAGCCGAACACGAGTTGCTTGGTCTCGCGTTTGAACGCCTGCAACTGGCCGAAGCAGACCCGCTTCTTCGTGTCCGCATAGTCGTTGCAGGTCAGCCGCCAGTTGTCGAAGCTCTGGATCTCGGTGCGGGTCGGAGCCGGTGCCTGTGCCGGTGCCTTCTCGGCCGGCGTGGCCTTCTCCGCGGGGACCGACTTGGCCGTTCCCGCCGGTATCTGTGCGGGCTTCGCCGGCTGTGCGGCGGCGCCGATCGTCGTCGCGAGGAGAACGCCGAGGGCGGTTGAGATCGACTTCGAAGTGAGCATGGCGTGTCCTCGTCGGCCTTCGGGTGTCGCCGTCGCCCGCCTCCGCCCGCTCCGGCGATCGGCGGCGCCTCTCGAGGCGAAATCGCCCCCGAACCCTGAGGCTCGGAGGCGAATCGCGGTCGACCCCTGTCACACAAGAGATCAGAACTGGTAGCGAAGGCCAGCGGTGACCGATGCGCCGTCGATCTTCGGCCCGTAGCGGTAGTCGCCGCGGACGAACCCGGTGAGGCCGGTCGTCAGCGACTGCCCGGCGATCGAGAGGCCGACCTGTCCGAAGCCGCCGACCCGGTTGGTGGTGATGTCCGCTGCGGAGGTTCCCTCGGTGAAGGTCGCGGTCGCGTTGCCGGCGAACTCCTGCCACCAGCTGAGCTGCAGCGACGGCCGCAGCACGAAGGTGTCGGAGAGCATGTAGGAGGTGCCGACCCGCAGGCGCGCCGAACCGATCACGCTGGTCAGGTCGTCCATGCGGATCCTGGAATTGATCAGCGTCGGGATCGGAACGTCGCTGACGTGGACGGTCGCATAGTTGAGGCCCAGCGATGGTTCGATGAACCAGCTCTCGCTGAGCGGGATCACCTTGCCGGAGGTCACGATCACGCTGTAGCCCTGAGCCCGGACGTTCTCACCGTTCGGGATGGCGACCCCGTTGGTCAACTTGATGTCGAAGAAGTTCCGTTGCACCTGGAGGTCGGCGAACCAGCCGTTGCCGGTCAACGCTCCGTAGGCCCCGAAGAACGGTGCATCGACGTCGGACTTCGACAGACCCGTGGACAGTCGGTCGGTGTTGCTCACCCGGACGTAGCCACCGGTCAGGCCGAAGTGCGCGTTGAATCCGGATCCGCCGATGTCCGAGATGCCGCCGTCGAGCCCCATCTGGAAGCCCTCGAAGGTCGAGCGGAACCGCGACTTCGCCGTGAAGCCGGTGGTGGTGGTGTCGCTCTCGATCTCGTACTGGCCGGCCTTGGTGCGCAGCCAGATGCCGAAGGACAGCTGGTCCTGTTTCGGATCGATCGGCCCGGTGACGAAGGCGCTGGTCGGTTCGGCGAAGCCGGTGATCATCGACGTGACCGCCGCGGTCACCGAAGCCGCCGCCGCACCGGTCGAGTTCGGATTGAGCGACGCGACCACCGCCCAATCGGTTCCGATCCGTTTCAGGGCGTAGTTGACCAGCGAGCTGGAGCCGAGCGACGACGTCGTGAAGGCGGTGGTGCTCGCACTCGTGTCGCCCGACACGACGGTGATCGGGGTGGTGAAGAACCCCTTCGTGCCGACGCTGTTGAACACGATGTTGGTCGAGCCCGAAGACCCGGCGCCGGTGAGCGTGATCAGGTCGGACCGGGTGCCCGATCCGCCGGTCGCCAGGCTGATGTCCATCGTCACCGTCGATGCGCCCGAACCGGCGAAGGAGGCGACCGTCAGGGTCGTGTAGGTCGCCGATCCGTTGGCCATCACCACGGTGCCGGAGTTCGAGAAGGCGCCCGTCGAGGTGAAGGACGCCCCCGCGGCCGAGGTCGTCAGCGTCCCGGTGTTGGTCACCGTACCGGCGGTGGTGGTGTTGGTGTTGACCAGTGCTCCGCCGTTGACGATCGATGCGAAGGCGTCGGTTCCGGCGAGCGTGGTCGTTCCGGACGTCGTCGTCAGCGTCGATGTTCCGAGGATGCCGGTGATGCTGCCGCCGGTCGAGCCGATCGCACTGGTGAGCGTGCCGTTGGTGAGCGTGCCACCGGCGAGGGTGATCGCACCGACGGTCTGAGTGGAGCCGCCGAGGTCGAGGGTGCCGCCGTTCTGCACGGTGGTGGCGGAGACCTGCGAG
>CALFRR010000036.1 GCA_937919435.1 uncultured Alphaproteobacteria bacterium
ACAAGGCCGAGATCGCCGCGCGCATTCTCAACAAGGTCTGGGAAGCCGCCTGAGAGGTTCGCCCTGGGTCCTCCCCCATGAGAATGCGGAGATAGGCCCATCCATTCGCCGCCTCTCGTGCAGGGAATGTCCTTGCCGATGCGGCGAATGACGGCCATAATCACCGTGAAAGGCGCGGTGAATATGGTCTATATCCACGAGCAGGACGATTGGCCGCGGTTCCGTTGGTCGGAGGGTGCGATCAGCGGGCCGTTGGCCGGCGTTCGTCATCGCCAGGGGCGACTGATCGGTCATATGGAGGCGCTCGGCTTCGATCTCAGGACCGAAGCCGTTCTCGCCACGCTGACCGAGGACGTGGTCAAGTCGAGCGAGATCGAGGGGGAGAGGCTCGACAAGGAGCAGGTGCGCTCGTCGATCGCCCGGCGTCTCGGCCTCGACATCGGTGCACTCACTCCGGTCGATCGAAACGTCGAAGGCGTGGTCGAGATGATGCTCGACGCCACGCAGAACCATGCCCGCGCGCTGACTGCGATGCGGTTGTTCGACTGGCATGCCTCGCTCTTTCCGACCGGACGCAGCGGCATGACCAGGATCGTCGTCGGAGCCTGGCGCGACGCGAGTGCCGGACCCATGCAGGTGGTCTCCGGACCCTATGGGCGCGAGCGCGTGCATTTCGAGGCACCGAATGCGGGGCGATTACCTCAGGAGATGGCGACCTTCCTCGCCTGGTTCGAGGGAGAGAAGGGCATCGATCCCGTCTTGAAGGCGGCCGTCGCCCATCTCTGGTTCGTGACGATCCATCCGTTCGAGGATGGCAACGGCCGGATCGCCCGGGCGATCGCCGACATGGCTCTCGCTCGTTCAGAGGCGAGCCCGCAGCGCTTCTACAGCCTCTCGGCCGAGCTCCAATCGGAACGGAAGGGCTATTACGCCGTCCTCGAGCGGACGCAGAGGGGCGATCTCGACATCACGGAGTGGATCACCTGGTTCCTGGCCTGCCTCGACCGTGCCATCGACGGAGCCGAGGCGGTCCTCGGCACCGTTCTCCGCAAGGCCCGTTTCTGGCGGCGAATGGAGGGCCAGCCGTTGAACGACCGCCAGCGTACCATGATCAATCGGCTGCTCGACGGCTTCGAGGGCAAGCTGACCTCATCGAAATGGGCAAGACTGGCCAAGGTCTCGCCGGACACGGCCCTGCGCGACATCAACGATCTCGTCGCACGCGGGTTCTTGGTCCGAGATGAGGCGGGCGGGCGCAGCACGAGTTATTCGCTGGCCGGTCTGAACCCAGGCGGTTCCGAACAGGTCGGAACCGCCTAGGCTCGAGATCAGATGACCGCATTCGGCGGCTGGGTCCGACGCTCCGACCGCGGCGGCGACTTCGGCGACTTCGGCGCCGTGACCTTCGCCAGGATCGCCTTCAGATCCTCCCCGACTAGGACACGGCGGTGGACCAGAGCTTCGGCGATCTCGACCACCAAGGCGCGGTTCACTTCGATGATCGCCCGAGCGCGGTCGAGCGCCGTCTGCAGATCGGCCTCGACGAGGTCGGCGAGGCGACGATCGGTGAGGAGCACGCGGGTCACGTCGCGGTCATCGCCGAAGTGGGTGAGCGTGCCCTTGAGGCCGATCACCAGATGCGCCGCCGCGGCGAGCCGGGTCGCGGTGGCGAGGTCGGAGACGGCTCCGGCATCGGCCCCCTCTCCGACCAACTCGTCTGCGGCGCGTCCGCCGAGCGCCACACACACGGCGGCATCGACCTCGGCACGTCTCGGTGAGGCGTGCTCTTCGTGGACCGAGGTCACGCCGCCGGTGGTGCCGCGCGCCAGAATGCCGATCTGGCGCACCCGTTGACCGAGAGCCGTGGCGACGACCGCGTGTCCGGCCTCGTGGATGGCCACCGTGTGAAGCTGGGCCGCGGGACGGTCGTCGTCGGGCATCACTTCGCCGACGAGATCGATGAAGCCGATCTCGCGTCCCGCCGTCCGTGCACGACGGCGAGCCGCGTCCACCCAGCCCTTGGCGACGGCGCCGGTGGCCCCGGCCCCGAGACGGGCGATGGTCTGCACCTCTTCCGGTGTGAGCCGGGCGTCACCGAGGAGCTGCGAAATGATCGCGGTCAAGCCGTCCTCGTCGGGCGGCTCGATGAGGATCAAGCGGTCGAATCGTCCGGGGCGCTTCAGGGCGGCGTCGACGTGCGCGATGTCGTTGGTCGCGCCGATCAGAAGGACCGGCGGCGACAGGCGCCGGATCGTGTCGATGTGGAGCAGTGTGCCGGTGACGATCGTCGTCCACCAGTCACGTCCCTGGCGCGACATCGTCGCGCGGTCGGGAAGCGCGTCGATCTCGTCGATGAAGCCGATCGCCGGGGCCGCGGCGGTGAGAGCGTCGAAAAAGTTATCCATCGCCTTCACCACGTCGCCGAGATGCCCGTCGCTCTGGGCGAACCAGGAGGCGACGCTGGTCGACAGGAACGGCAGGCCCGCAGACTTGGCGATCGCTGCTGCGAGTCTAGTCTTGCCCGTCCCCGGCGGCCCATAGAGGAGCGCCGACTCGATGTGGGTCACCTCGTCTCCATTCTGGAGGCGACGTGTGTCCTCGACGATTCGTTCGGCCCATTCACCGGCCGCGCCATAGCCGACGAGGTCGCCGACCATGGGGACATCGGGCCGATCGGCGAGCGTGGTCTTGTGCCTGGAGGCACGGCGAAGCCGTGTGACACAGTCGCGGGCGGTCGAGCCGTCTCGAAGTGCGGCGACGACGTCGGGGAGGTCCAGACCGATGAGATCCCGCTGGACCAGATCATGAGCCTTTCGGCCCGTGATTTCCAGGATGACGGCGCGCACCAGTGGTGCCGTGAGGCGACCGATGTCGAGCCGAAGGTCGGCCGCGGCCAGTGTCTCGGGGGCGAGGAGCGCCTCCGGCGCGGAGGTGATGACGACGACGTCGCGACCGCCCGCGATGCTCTCGGCGATGCCCATCGGCGGCAGCTCGATCTTGCTGCCCTTGCGCCCGGGCGTCGCCGTGTGGATCTCCGCGCCCGAGGTGATCCCGGCGATCGCCTGCTTGGTGGCGTCGACCCAGCCGGGAGTGGGCACGGCGATGATCGCGAGGCGACCGCCGCCGGCCTTCAGGAGGCAGCGCTGCTGCCTCGTCGAGGCCGCGTCGATGGCCCTGAGCGCGATGCGGACCGCCACGGTCCTCTTCTCGGTCCCGACGTGGTCCACGTTCGGGATTTCCCCGGTGAAGTCATCGTCGTCGTCGGTCGCGGCCTGCGAGGCATGGGCGCGCAATTTGGCATCAGAGGCCATGACGGAAGCCCTCCCGGTCCTCGGCCTCGGTCACGGCAGAGATCGCCGCGGTCGTCGTGTCGCAGACCCTGTCGGTGAGGCCGGCGAAAAAGGCCTCGATCCGTTTACCGAGGGCGCTCTCGACACGGGTGCCGTCGGGCTTGCGCCACGCACCGGGGCTTCCGGCAGAAGAACCGAGTACGAAGCGGGTCGCCGCGGAGTGGCTCGAGAACTGTTGATTTCCGCGGAGAACTGACCCGGGCTTTCCACCGAGAATTGACCCGGC
>CALFRR010000037.1 GCA_937919435.1 uncultured Alphaproteobacteria bacterium
CTACCGGCTGTCGATCATCCACTTCTGGGCGCTGATCTTCCTCTACATCTGGGCCGGCCCGCACCACCTGCACTACACGGCTCTGCCGGAATGGGCCTCGACCCTCGGCATGACCTTCTCGGTGATGCTGTGGATGCCCTCGTGGGGCGGCATGATCAACGGCCTGATGACCCTCTCGGGGGCCTGGGACAAGCTCCGCACCGATCCGGTGCTGCGCATGCTGGTGGTCTCCGTCGCCTTCTACGGCATGTCGACCTTCGAAGGTCCGCTGATGTCGATCAAGGCGGTCAACGGCCTCAGCCACTATACCGACTGGACCATCGGCCACGTCCACTCCGGCGCGCTCGGCTGGGTCGGCTTCGTCTCCTTCGGCGCCCTCTACTGCCTGTTCCCCTGGCTGTGGAACAAGAAGGGCCTGTGGTCGCTGAAGCTCGTCTCCTGGCACTTCTGGACGGCGACCGTCGGCATCGTCCTCTACATCTGCGCGATGTGGGTCTCCGGCATCATGCAGGGCCTGATGTGGCGGGCCTACGACAAGCTCGGCTTCCTCGAATACTCGTTCATCGAGACCGTGGCGGCGATGCATCCCTACTACGTGATCCGTATGCTCGGTGGTCTGCTGTTCCTGACCGGCGCGCTGATCATGGCCTTCAACCTCTGGATGACCGTGGCTCGTGGTGAGGACGCAGAAAGCGTCGCCGCTCCCGCCCCGGCTCCGGTTCCGGCCGAGTGAAGGAGCGATCCATGTCCCTGATCGAAAAGCACGCGATTTTCGAGAAGAACTCGATCGTTCTGCTCGTCGGCATCCTGATCATGGTCGCCATCGGCGGCCTGGTCGAAATCGTCCCGCTCTTCTACCTGAAGAGCACGATCGAAAAGGTCGAGGGCGTGCGGCCCTATTCGCCGCTCGAGCTCGCCGGCCGCAACATCTACCTCCGCGAGGGCTGCTACCTCTGCCACAGCCAGATGATCCGTCCGATGCGCGACGAGATCGAACGCTACGGCCACTTCTCCCTCGCGGCGGAGTCCATGTACGATCATCCCTTCCAGTGGGGATCGAAGCGCAACGGGCCCGACCTCGCCCGCGTCGGCAACAAGTATTCCGACAAGTGGCACGTCGAACACCTGATCAACCCGCGCTCCGTGGTGCCCGACAGCATCATGCCGGGCTACCCCTTCCTGGCGAAGACCGAGCTCGACGCGCGGCATCTCGCCGACGTCGTCAAGACGAACGCGTTGGTCGGCGTTCCCTACACCGAAGACCAGATCGCCAACGTGGCGGTCGATCTCGCGGCGCAGAAGAACCCCGACGACAAGAACGCCGACGCCTTCCTGAAGCGTTACCCCAAGGCGGTGGTTCGTGACTTCACCGGTCAGCCCGGCAAGGTCACCGAACTCGACGCGCTGGTGGCCTACCTCCAGGTGCTCGGAACCATGGTGGACTTCAGTCTCTACGACGACAAGGCGAACGTGCGCTGACGGAGGGAACGGCAATGTCCAGTTACGCCTCCGTCGCCCAGTTCGCTCAGACTTGGGGACTGATCTACTTCTTCGTCATCTTCGCGGGTGTTCTCGTCTACGCGCTGTGGCCGTCCAACAAACGGTCCTTCGACGAGGCCTCGCGCATCCCCCTGCGGGAGGATTGATCCATGGCACAGCAGGAACTCGACCATCTGTCGGGTCAGACGACGACCGGCCACGAGTGGGACGGTCTCAAGGAGCTGAACACGCCGCTGCCCAAGTGGTGGCTGTGGGTGTTCTACGCCTGTATCGTCTGGTCGATCGGCTACTTCTTCGTGTATCCGTCGTGGCCGCTGATCAGCGGCTACACCCAGGGCATGTTCGGCGCGCAGATCCGTTCGACCGCGATCGCCGACTACGAGAACGGCATCAAGGCGCGCGTCGCCAACGCCGCCGGTCTCGCCGACGCGCCGCTCGACAAGATCAAGGCGACGCCGGGCTACCTGGAGTTCGCCATGGCCAACGGCAAGGCGGCCTTCGGCGACAACTGCGCGCCCTGCCACGGCTCCGGCGCCACCGGCGGCCCGGGCTATCCGAGCCTGCAGGACGACGACTGGCTGTGGGGCGGCAAGCTCGAGGACGTCTATCAGACGATCCGCTACGGCATCCGCTCCGGCAATCCGCAGGCCCGCGACAGCGCCATGCCGGCCTTCGGCAAGGACGGCATCCTGACCAAGGATCAGATCTCGCAGGTCGCCGACTACGTCGTGTCGCTGTCCGATCCGGCCGCCAAGGGCCCGGGTGTGGACGCCGGCAAGACGGTCTTCGCCGACAACTGCGCCTCCTGCCACGGCGAGGACGGCAAGGGCGGTCTCGACTTCGGCGCGCCGAACCTGACCGACAAGATCTGGCTCTACGGCGCCGGCAAGGCGGCGATCGTCGCCCAGGTGAGCGAACCCAAGCACGGCGTCATGCCGGCCTGGGAAGGCCGCCTCGACCCGATCACCGTCAAGTCGCTGGCCGTCTACATCCACTCGCTCGGCGGCGGCAAGTGATCCACGCACGGCCCCGACCGGCGACCGCCGCCGGCCGGGGCCGTACGCTCCTCCCGCAGTGCCATGGACGACATCGGGGGAGGCGGTCGACGCCTCCCCTCTTCCTTCTCCCCGGACCCGCGGCCGACGTCCGACGGGTGCCGGTCCCGGATCCGGGCGAGGCGGGCGCATGGCGATCCGCTCTCCGTATTTTCCCTTGCCGAGGGGGCGTCGCCGCCCTACGACCGAGGGAACCGGCGCCTTCGCGGCGTGGGATGCCCCGCGGCTCGTCCGCGGTGTCGAGCGGAGCCCGTGCCGTCGCCGGCCCGAAGGATGGATCCGAATGAACGTCGAAGCGAAGCGGCTGCCGGAACCCGAGACCAGCGATCGGCTCTACGCCGAGCAGGTGAAGATCTATCCCGCCGCCGTTTCCGGAACCTTCCGTCGGATCAAGTGGGCCATCCTGGTCGTCGGTCTGGCGATCTACTACTTCACGCCGTTTCTGCGTTGGACCCGGGCGCCGGGCCAGCCGGATCAGGCGATCCTGATCGACCTGTCCGGGCAACGCTTCTACTTCTTCTTCGTCGAGATCTGGCCGCAGGAAGTCTATTACGTCACCGGCCTGCTGATCATCGCCGCCTTCGCGCTGTTCCTGATGAACGCGCTCGCCGGCCGTCTGTGGTGCGGCTATCTCTGCCCCCAGACGGTGTGGACCGACCTGTTCTTCGCCGTCGAACGCCTCGTCCAGGGCGACCGCCGCAGCCAGATGCGCCGCGACGCCGGCCCCTGGACCTTCGACAAACTGTGGCGCAAGGCCGCCACCCACGCGATCTGGATCGTCATCGCCTGGTGGACCGGCGGCGCCTGGGTGCTCTACTTCGCCGACGCGCCGACCCTGGTGCGGGAACTCGCCACCTTCCAGGCGCCGTTCATCGCCTATGTCTGGATCGGCATCCTGACCTCGACCACCTATCTGCTCGCCGGCTTCGCCCGGGAGCAGGTCTGTCTCTACATGTGTCCGTGGCCGCGGATCCAGGCGGCGCTGACCGACGAATGGGCGCTCAACGTCTCCTATCGGGTCGACCGGGGCGAGCCACGCGGCTCGAAGAAGGCGAACGACCGCCTCCGCGCCGCGGGCGAGCCGGCCGGCGACTGCGTCGACTGTGGCCAATGCGTCGCCGCCTGCCCGACCGGGGTGGACATCCGTCACGGTCTGCAGATGGGCTGCATCCAGTGCGGCCTGTGCATCGACGCCTGCGACACGGTGATGACGAAGCTCGGCCGCGAGCCGCGGCTGATCGGCTACGACACCGACATCAACATCGCCCGGCGCGAGCGCGGCGAAGCGCCGATCTACCGTTTCCTCCGGGCCCGCACCGCGATCTACGTGGTCCTGATCGCGGTCGTCGGTTCGGTGATGGTCTGGCAGCTCTCGACCCGCTCGACCCTCGGCCTGAACGTGCTGCACGATCGCAATCCGCTCTTCGTGCTGAACTCCGACGGGTCGATCCGCAACGGCTACACCGTCCGCCTGATCAACAAGAAGGCCGAACGCCGACGCTTCGAACTCGCGGTCGAAGGCCTGCCGGCGACCGCTCGCCTCGACAGCCCGTCCGCCGGGGCGACGGTGCTCGCCGCCGACCGGCTGGCCTTCGAGGTCGAACCGGACCAGACCCGCGAGATCCGGGTGCTCGTCACCCTGCCGGCCGCGGCGCGGCCGGACGCCTCCACCGACGCGACCTTCGTCCTCGCCGGCCCGTCCGGCGAGAAGGCCGCGGCGAAAGACCACTTCAAGGCGCCGTGAGACGCCCGCTCCGAGGATCGGGGCGCGAAACCGGAGAGAGCCCATGTCGAGTGCCTCCGAACGGCCGAAGTCCGGGGAGTTCCGCCTGACCGGACGCCACGTGTTGGCGATCCTGGTCGCCTCGTTCGGTTTCGTCTTCGCGGTCAACGGCTACATGCTCTACCGCGCCGTCCAGAGCTTCCCCGGCACCGTCACCGACAGCTCCTATCGCGACAGCCAGCACTTCAATTCCGAGATCGCCGCCGCCCGCGCCCAGGCGGAGCGCGGCTGGAAGGTCGCTGCGACCGCCGAACGGGCCGCCGACGGCCGCACCCTGGTCCGGGTCGAGGCACTCGACCGCGAGGGGCGGCCGCTCACCGGTCTGAGCTTCCGGGTGAGCCTGCAGCATCCGGCGCAGCGGGCGCTCGACCACGTCGTGCGGATCGCACCGGTCGCCGGGGCCGAGGGCCGCTTCGAAGGCGTCGCCGAGGGAGCCGTCGAGCCGGGCAAATGGGATCTGGTGCTCGAAGGTGATCGCGCCGAGGGGCGGGTGTTCCTGTCGCGCAACGTCGTGGTCCTCCACTGAGCATCGTGGTACCACATCGGACAGAGACGGGGTCGGGAGGATGAACGCGCCCGCCATGATCGCCGCGGATCGGGATTGGAACGCCTTCGCCGAGCCGAAGGCCGACGGCACCGTCCATCTCGACCTCGCCGTCGAAGGCATCACCTGCGCCGCCTGCATGGGCACCATCGAGCGCGGGCTCTGCACGCTTCCCTCGGTCGCCGCCCGGGTCAATCTGACCACCCATCGGCTGGCGCTCGACTGGCGTCCCGAGGCGGTCGAGGCCGGCGCCATCGTCCATCGTCTGGAACGGCTCGGCTACCGCGCCCATCCCTTCGATCCCGGCCGCCGCTCGGCCGAGGAAGCCGCCGAATCGCGGGAACTGCTGCGCTGCCTCGGCGCCGCCGGCTTCGGCGCGATGAACATCATGCTGCTGTCGGTCTCGGTCTGGGCCGGCAACGCCACCGACATCGACGCCCCGACCCGCGACCTGTTCCACTGGATCTCGGCGCTGATCGCCATTCCGATCGTCGCCTATTCCGGCCGGCCGTTCTTCCGCTCGGCGTTCCGGGCGCTGCGGGCGTTGCGCACCAACATGGACGTGCCGATCTCGATCGGCATCGTCCTGACCCTCGCCCTGTCGATCGTCGAGACGCTCGGCTCGGCCGAGCACGCCTTCTTCGATTCCGTGGTGATGCTGCTGTTCTTCCTGCTGGTCGGCCGCTTCCTCGACCACGACATGCGCCGGCGTACCCGCTCGGTCGCCGAGAACATGACGGCGCTGCGGGTCCAGTCGGCGATGAAGATCGCCCCCGACGGCGACGTGCGCGAACTGCCGCTCTCCAAGATCGACCCCGGCGACCTCGTCCTGATCCGCCCCGGCGAGCGGGTGTCGGTCGACGGCGTCGTCGAGGAGGGCACCTCCGGTGTCGACCAGAGCCTGGTCACCGGCGAGACCACGCTGGTCGAGGTCGGCATCGGCGACGCGGTCCATGCCGGCACGCTCAACGTCGGCGGCCTGCTCCGGGTCCGGGTCACCGCGGCGAGCGCCGGCACCTTCCTCGACGAGGTCAATCGGCTGCTGGAGAACGCCGCCCAGGCCAAGTCGCGCTACATGCGGCTCGCCGATCGGGCGTCGCGGGCCTATGCGCCGATCGTCCACGCCTCGGCTCTCCTCACCGCGCTCGGTTGGATCGCCACCGGCCACGACGTCGCCCGCTCGCTGGTGATCGCCGTCTCGGTGCTGATCATCACCTGCCCCTGCGCCCTGGCGCTGGCGATTCCGGCGGTCCAGGTGGTCGCCTCCGGCATCCTGTTCAAGTCCGGCGTGCTGCTCCATTCCGGCGACGCGATCGAGCGGCTGGCGGCGGTCGACACCATCGTCTTCGACAAGACCGGCACGCTGACGCTGCCCGAGCCACGGCTCCTCGACGAGGGTGGGGCCGACCCCGCCCGGCTCGCCGCCGCCGGTCGTCTCGCCCGGGCGAGCCGCCACCCGCTCGGCGTGGCGCTCGCCACCGCCACCCGGGCCGGCGCACCGCCGGAGACCGCCCGCGAGATCCCCGGCCGCGGGGTCGAGGCGGAGATCGACGGCCGGATCGAACGGCTCGGTGCCCCCGACTGGTGCGGCGTCGGCCCCGAACGGATCGCCGCGGCACTCGCCCGTCACCCCGGCGCGTCGCTGGTCGCCCACGACGACGGTCGGTCGGAACCGGTCCTCTTCGCCTTCGCGCAGGGGCTGCGCAGCGATGCGGCCGCGGTCGTCGCCGGACTCTCGGCCCGTGGCTACGCCGTCGAGATCCTCTCCGGAGACCGCCAGTCGGCGGTCGCCGAGGTCGCCGCCGCGCTCGGCGTCGCGACCTTCGCCGCCGGGCTGACCCCGGCCGGCAAGATCGCACGGCTCGAAGAGCTGAAGCGGCAGGGCCGCACCGTGATGATGGTCGGCGACGGGCTCAACGACGCACCGGCGCTCGCCGCCGCCCACGTCTCGCTGTCGCCGGTGACCGCGGTCCATCTGTCCCAGGCCGCCGCCGACGCGGTCTTCCTCGGCGACCGGCTGGCTCCGGTGGTCTCGGCGCTGACCGTCGCCCGCCGCGCCCGGCGCGCGATGGTCGAGAATCTCTGGCTGTCGGTGGTCTACAATCTGGTCGCCGTTCCGGTCGCGGTCGCCGGACTGGTGACGCCGCTGATCGCCGCGCTCGCCATGTCCGGATCCTCGGTTCTGGTGACGCTCAACGCGCTGCGGCTGCGCCTCTCGGCGCCGCGGCGCGAACCGGCGGCAGGAGGTGAGACGTGGACGTCTTGATCTTTCTCATTCCGATCGCCATCGGCCTCGGCCTGATCGGGCTCTTCGCCTTCATGTGGACGCTGAAGAGCGGCCAGTACGAAGACCTCGAGGGTGCCCGCTGGCGGATCCTCTCCGACGACGACGTGACTCCGGCGAAGCCGGAGGAACCGAAGTCCTGACGACGGTACCGTGGGCTCCGGAAACGAAGACGCCCGCCGAAAGGCGGGCGTTTCGCGTTCTTCGGGGCCGGTGTGGCGATCAGCCGCCGGCTCGCGGCATCGCCACCCGGGTCACCGGCGCGGCGGTCTCGGTGCGGTCGAGCGACACCGGTCCGCCGAGCGGCAGCCCCAGCTTGGTCCACACCGCCACCAGCGCGTCGCGGAGATCGGCGATCAGCCGGTCGTCGTGGAACGGCGTCGGGGTGACCCTGAGCCGTTCGGTGCCGCGCGGCACGGTCGGATAGTTGATCGGCTGGATGTAGATGCCGTGCTCCTCGAGCAGCAGGTCCGAGGCCTTCTTGCAGAGGTCGGGATCGGCGACCAGGATCGGCACGATGTGGGTCTCGCTCGGCATCACCGGCAGTCCGGCCGCTCCGAGCACCGCCTTGGTCGCCGCCGCCTGGCGCTGCTGGGCGTCGCGCTCGGCCGAGGACCGCTTCAGATGGCGGATCGAGGCGGCCGCCGCGGCGGCGATCGCCGGCGGCAGCGCGGTGGTGAAGATGAAGCCCGGCGCGTGGGAGCGCACCGCGTCGCACAGCGCCCGGGTGCCGGTGATGTAGCCGCCGAGCGTGCCGAAGGCCTTGGCCAGCGTCCCCTCGATCACGTCGATGCGGTGCATCTGGCCCTCGCGGTCGGCGATGCCGCCGCCTCGCGGTCCGTACATGCCGACCGCATGGACCTCGTCGATGTAGGTCAGTGCGCCGTATTTCTCGGCGAGGTCGCAGATCTTCGAGATCGGCGAAATGTCGCCGTCCATCGAATAGACACTCTCGAAGACGATCAGCTTCGGCCGGTCACCGGCGGCGATCAACAGATCTTCGAGATGTTCGACGTCGTTGTGCCGCCAGATCTTCTTCTCGCAGCCGGAATGCCGGATGCCTTCGATCATCGAGGCGTGGTTGAGCTCGTCCGACAGGATCAGGCAGTCCGGGATCAGCTTGGCGATGGTCGAGATCGCCGCTTCGTTGGAGACGAAGCCGGAGGTGAAGACGAGACCCGCCTCCTTGCCGTGCAGGTCGGCGAGCTCGGCCTCGAGCTCGACCAGCGGATGGCTGGTGCCGGAGATGTTGCGGGTGCCGCCGGCCCCGGCGCCGAGCCCGGTCGCCGTCTCGACCATCGTGCCGAGCACGCTCTGGTGCTGGCCCATGCCGAGATAGTCGTTGGAACACCAGACGACGATTTCACGGGCACGGTCTTCGCGCCGCCAGATCGCATGGGGGAAGCGCCCGACGATCCGTTCGAGGTCGGCGAACACGCGATAGCGCTTCTCGGCCTTGAGCTGGTCGATCGCGCCTTCGAAAATCGACTGATAATCCATGTCCGTCCTCGAGCCCTCTTTCGTCGTGTCTGCGGACCGAGGGTCACGACCATCGCCTCCGGTGCCGATCCTCGATCGCTCCGGAGCCCTCCGCGACGGGTCGTCCGTCCGGTCCGCCGGAGGGCCAGAGCCGCTCCGGGCGTCGGGATCGTTTCCCGACGGTTCGATCTTAGACTTACAGGAATTCGACCTGCTTTGACCACGATCAAGACCGCCGACATTCGCCCGTACACGTCCGATCACGGTCACGAGAGCGCGAGGTCGATCGATCCCGCGGGCGCGTGCGCACGATCAACCGGTTCTTCACCATTTTCGGCGGAACATCCTCGAACGGAGGAGCAGTCGTGAATCTCGATCTCGCGTCGCTGACCTTTCTGGTCGTCGAAGACAGCGCCTACATGCGGACGATCCTGCGCACCATGCTGCAGGGCTTCGGCGCGCGCCGTATCGTCGAGGCCGAAGACGGCGCCTCCGGGCTCGAGGCGATGGACCGCGCCAACCCGGACATTCTGATCCTCGACTGGGTGATGCCGATCCTCGACGGCGCCGACATGGTCCGGATGATCCGCAACCCGCAGAACCCCTTCGCCTACGTGCCGGTGATCATGGTCACCGCCCACACCGAGCGCTCGCGCATCCTGGAGGCCCGCAAGCTCGGCATCCACGAGTTGCTGTGCAAGCCGATCTCGGCCAAGTCGCTCTACCAGCGGATCGCCAGCGTGATCCTCCATCCGCGCGAATTCGTGAAGACGCCGAGTTACTTCGGCCCGGCGCCGCGCGCCATCCGCAACCGCCAGAAGATCTGGCAGGCCCATCCCGGGGAACAGGGCGGCGCCGCCGCCTGAGGCGCGCCGTCGGGGTGCGCCGGCGACCGCGTGGTTCGGCGCCTTCCTGCCGCCGCATTCGGCGGCGACAGCCGGCGCCATCGATGAACGCCCCTGCCGTCTCCGGGCCGGGCCTCTTTCGGGGATCGACATGAGGTTCCTTCGGCCCGGCGCCGGCGCCACCCTCTTCCTGAAGCGCGTCGGCACCGTCTCCGGCTTCACGCTGTTCTCTCGGGCGACCGGCTTCCTGCGCGACGTGGTGCTCGCCTGGGTGATCGGCGCCGGCCCGATCGCCGACGCCTTCTTCATCGCGCTGCGCATCCCCAACCACTTCCGCGCCCTGTTCGCCGAAGGGGCGTTCAACTCGGCCTTCGTCCCGACCTATGCCGGTACCCTGGAGCGGGAGGGGCAGGAGCGGGCGCTCGCCTTCGCCGGGGCGATCCTCGCCGGTCTCGTCGCGCTGCAGTTCGTCATCCTCGCCGCCGCCGAGATCTGGACCCGGCCGCTGCTGGTCCTGCTGACTCCCGGCTTCGAGGCCGATCCGGTGCTCGGCACCCTGACCACCGCGTTGACCCGGATCACTTTCCCCTATCTGCTCTGCGTCACCGTGGTCACCGTCTACGGCGCCGTCCTCAACGCCCACCACCGCTATGCGGCCGCCGCCGGCGCGCCGGTGCTGTTCAACGTCGCGATCGTCGGCTGCGTCCTCCTCGCCGCGCTGCTGCCCGGCGTCCGGGCGACCGAGGCCGCCTGGGGCGCGGCGATCGGTGTGGCGCTCGCCGGCGTCTTCGAATGGATCCTGCTGGCACGCGCCGCCGGCCGCGCCGGGCTCGCCCTGAGGCCGCGGATGCCGCGCTTCTCCGGCGAGACCGCGACCTTCCTGAAGCGGCTGGGGCCGGCGACGATCGGCTCGGGCGCCGCCCAGATCGCGATGTTCGTCGACACCATCCTCGCCGCGGCGCTGCCCAAGGGCGCGGTCTCGGCGATGTACTACGCCGATCGGCTCTATCAGCTGCCGATCGGGGTGATCGCCATCGCCGTCGGCACGGTCCTGTTGCCCGACCTCTCGCGCCGGTTCGCCGCCGGCGACGTCGCCGGGGCGAAGCGGGCGCAGCGGCGGGCGATGGGCTGGTCGCTCGGCCTGACCCTGCCCTTCGTCGTGGTCTTCCTGGCGATCCCCGAACTGCTCGTCCACATCGCCTTCGCCCGCGGCGCCTTCGACGCGGCGGCGACCGCCCGTGCCGCGGCGACGCTCTCCGCCTACGGCGTCGGCCTGCCGGCGATCGTGCTGATGCGCTCGGTGGTGCCGGGCTTCCACGCCCGCGGCGACACTCGCACGCCGATGTGGATCGCCTTCGCCGGCATCGCGGTCAACGTCGCCCTGAAGTTCGTCCTCTCGGACCGGTTCGACGTCTCGGGTCTGGCGATCGCCACCTCGGTCGGCGCCTGGGTCAATCTCGTCCTGCTGGTGATCGTCCAACGTCGCAGGGACCGAACGTCCGGTTGATTTCGCCGCCCCTGCGCCCTTGACTGAGCGGCCGTCCGGGGTGACGTAACGAGCGGTCCGCGACGGGGAGGGTGCGATGCGTGGCGATGTGTCGATCCTGTCGACGGCGTTCCGGTATTTCCTGGCGGTGGCCGAGGCGGGCTCGATCCGCGCCGCGGCGCGCGACCTCAACATCGTCTCCTCCGCGGTCAACCGGCAGATCCTGATGCTCGAGGAGAGCCTCGGCATCCGCCTGTTCGATCGGGTCGGCCGGGGCCTGCGCCTGTCGGAAGCCGGCATCGCGCTCGCCCGTCAGGTCCGCGACACGCTCGCCCGCTACGAGGACACCGTCGCCGAACTCGACACCCTGCGCGGTCTGCGCCGCGGCCGGATCCGCATCGCCACCGTCGAGAGCGTCGCCGTCGAGCGTCTGCCGGCGCTGCTCGCCGCCTTCTGGAAGCGCTACGACGGCATCGAGATCGCCCTGGTCACAGCTTCCGCCGAGGAGGTCAACCGGCTGGTCGGCGACGGCCGCGCCGACGTCGGCTTCACCTTCTCGACCGGTCCGCTCGAGGGGCTCCGGGTGGTCCACCACGAGGTCCACGAGCTCGGCGCGATCGTCGCGCGCGATCATCCGCTGGCCGCGGAGCCGGCCGTCGGCTTCGACCGCCTGGCCGGCGAACCGCTCGTCCTGCCGGCGGCGGGCCTGTCGCTGCGCGCCGCCCTCGATCCGGCGCTCGACCGGATGCGGCCCTCGCCGATCGTCCGCGCCGAATGCGATTCGTTGCGCCTGATGACCGCGCTGGTCGCCCGCACCCGCTCGGTCGGGTTCCTGACGAAGGTCGGCATCGAGGCCGAGTGCCGTTCCGGCGAGATCGTCTTCGTGCCGCTCGCCGATCCCGACGTGCTCGCCGACGGTCTTTCGGCGGTGGTGCGCTCGGGCGTGGTACCGAGTCTGGCGGTCGCCGCCTTCGTCGACTTCATCGAGGAGAGCTGGACCGGTCACGGCGACGGCTGATTGCCCGCCGATGAGGCAACCTGTGCTCGAGACTCGACGTCTCCACACGACCGCTGTCGGTGCGAGATCGAACCGTTCGAAAATCTCCGCTGTCCTACATGCGAAAATTTGCGCATCCTGCGGCTTGCCGACGCGGGGGCGCACGGCGCGGGTCGGTGGGGCGACCGACACAGCGGAAACGACACCATGGGCAGGCTGACGACGCACGTCCTCGACACCGCGCACGGATGCCCGGCGGCGGACGTCGAGATCACCCTGTGGGCGATCGGCGCCGACCTCGGTCGCCGACGCCTGCTGACGCGCCGCACCAATGCCGACGGCCGGGTCGACGGCGCCCTGCTCGAGGGGCCGGCGCTGGTCGCCGGGGTCTACGAGCTGGTCTTCGCGGTCGGCGCCTATTTCCATCTGCGCGGGCTCGATCTGCCGGATCCCGCCTTCCTCGACGAGGTCCCGCTGCGCGTCGGCATCGCCGATCCCAGCCTGCACTGGCACGTGCCGTTGCTGGTCTCGCCCTGGTCCTATTCCACCTATCGCGGAAGTTGACATGACGGTCCGACGCTCGATCCGTTACCTCTCGCAGGGCCGGGTGATCGAAGTCGACGACTTCGCGCCGTCGACCACCCTGCTCGACCATCTTCGCCTCGTCCGACGCCGGACCGGGGTCAAGGAGGGTTGCGGCGAAGGCGACTGCGGCGCCTGCACGGTGGCGCTCGGCCGTCTCGTCGATGGACGTCTGGTCTACGAACCGGTCAACGCCTGCATCCGCCTGCTCGGCACCGTCGACGGCTGCGAAATCGTCACCGTCGAGGATCTCGCCGAGGGCGGCACGCTGCATCCGCTGCAGGCGGCGATGGTCCGTCGCCACGCCTCGCAGTGTGGCTTCTGCACCCCCGGCATCGTCATGAGCCTGTTCACGCTCTACGCGACCCCCGGCCGCCACGACCGCGCCGCGGTGATCGATCGCCTGTCCGGCAACCTCTGCCGCTGCACCGGCTATCGGCCGATCGTCGACGCCGCGCTCGAGGCGCTCTCCGAGCGGCTCGACGACGTGCCCGACGATCTCTTCGCCGTCCATGCCGCGTCGACCACCCTGGCACTCTCGGCGCTCGCCGACGGTGCCTCGGTGTTCGTCGGCGACGAGGCCCGGTTC
The DNA here is from genome assembly GCA_937919435.1 of uncultured Alphaproteobacteria bacterium. Lineage (GTDB taxonomy): Bacteria > Pseudomonadota > Alphaproteobacteria > Rhizobiales > Ancalomicrobiaceae > Siculibacillus. Next base: position 13,145 of record CALFRR010000037.1, read on the forward strand.
TTCGCCGCACCGACCCGGCTCGACACGCTCGCCGACATCCTCGCCGCCTGTCCCGACGCGACCCTGGTCGCCGGAGCCACCGACGTCGGCCTGTGGATCACCAAACAGGGCCGCGATCTCCCGCGCATCGTCCATCTCGGCCGGATCGAGGGGCTCGACCGGATCGAAGAGGACGAGGCCGGCCTCGCCATCGGCGCCACCGTCGGCCTCGCCGCGGCCGGCGAGCGGCTCGCCGCCTTCGATCCCGATCTCGCCGCGCTGTTCCGCCGGATCGGCTCCGTCCAGGTGCGCGCCACCGGCACCCTCGGCGGCAACATCGCCAACGGCTCGCCGATCGGCGACAGCCCGCCGGCGCTGATCGCCCTCGATGCGACCCTCGAACTGTGGGGACCCGAGGGCGTCCGGCAGATGCCGCTCGAGAGCTACTTCCTCGCCTATGGGAAACAGGACCGCCGGCCCGGCGAGATCGTCGCCCGGGTGCGGGTGCCGCGGCTCGGCCCCGAGCACGCCTTCCGCACCTACAAGATCGCCAAGCGCCACGATCAGGACATCTCCTCGGTGATGGCCGCCTTCCGGCTGACCCTCGACGGCGACCGGATCACCGAGGCGCGCCTCGCCTTCGGCGGCATGGCCGCCACCCCGAAGCGGGCGGCCGGCGCCGAGGCGGCCCTGGTCGGCGCATCGGTGCGCTCGGCCGCCTCCTGGCGACCGGCGCTCGACGCGCTGCGCCTCGACTTCACGCCGCTCTCCGACATGCGCGCTTCCGCCGACTACCGCACCGAAGCCGCCGTCGGCCTGCTCGGCCGGGCACTCGCCGAGATCGCCGGGACGCCGTCGTCGAAGACCCGGGTCCACGGCCTGCGCGAGGAGGTCTCGGCATGACCGCCCCCCACCTCTCGCCGCTCGGTGCGGCCCTCGCCCACGATTCCGCCGAACGCCACGTCACCGGCGCGGCGCTCTACGTCGACGATCTGCCGGAGCCGGAAGGCACCGTGCACGTCGCCCCCGGCTGGTGTCGCGACGCCGCCCGTGGCCGCATCGTCTCGGTCGATCTCGATCGGGTCCGCGCCCACCCCGGCGTCGTCGCGGTGCTCACCGCCGCCGACCTGCCCGGCGTCAACGACTGTTCGCCCTCGCCGGCCGGCGGCGATCCGGTGTTCGCCGAGCGCGAGATCCTGTTCCATGGTCAGGTGGTCTTCGCCGTGGTGGCGACCACCCGTGCCGCCGCCCGTGCCGCGGCCCGGCTGGCGACGATCACGGTCGATGTCGAGACCCCGGTGATCGGCATCGCCGCGGCGCTCGAACGTGGCGACGACGTGCTGGCGCCCTACGAGTTCGTGAAGGGCGACGTCGACGCCGGCCTCGCCGAGGCGCCCTTCGTCCACACCGACCGACTGGTGATCGGCGGCCAGGAGCACTTCTACCTCGAGGGGCAGATCGCCTTCGCCGAGCCGCGCGAGGACGGCGAGATCCTGGTGCGCTCCTCCACCCAGCACCCGACCGAGGTCAGCCACGTCGTCGCTCGGGTGCTCGGACTCCCCGAGGCGGCGGTGGTTTGCGAATGCCGGCGGATGGGCGGCGGCTTCGGCGGCAAGGAGAGCCAGGCGAGCCAGTGGGCGGCGATCGCCGCGCTCGCCGCCCGGGTGACCGGCAAGCCGGCGAAGCTCCGCCTCGACCGCGACGACGACATGGTGATGACCGGCAAGCGCCACGACTTCCGGGTCGATTGGAGCGTCGGTTTCGAGCCGGACGGCCGGATCCACGCGGTCGACGCCGATTTCCTCGCCCGCTGCGGCGCCTCCGCCGATCTCTCGCAGGGCGTCGTCGACCGGACCATGTTCCACGCCGACAACGCCTACGATCTGCCCGCCGCCCGCATCCACACCCGGCGGCTCAGGACCGACACCGTCTCGGCGACCGCCTTCCGCGGCTTCGGCGGACCCCAGGGCATGCTGTTCTGCGAACGGATGATCGACGCGATCGCCATCCGTCTCGGGCTCGATCCGCTCGACGTGCGCCGGCGCAACTTCTATCCGCCGGTCGAGGCGCCGGTCCACGGCACCACGCCCTACGGCCAGGTGGTCGACGACTGCGTGATCGGCGGGATCGTCGACGAACTCGAACGGTCCTCGGACTACCGGGCCCGGGTCGACGAGATCGCCGCCTTCAATGCGGCAAGCCCGATCCTCAAGCGCGGCATCGCCCTGACCCCGATCAAGTTCGGCATCTCCTTCACCCTCGCCCACCTCAATCAGGCCGGCGCCCTGGTCAACGTCTATGCCGACGGTTCGATCGCCGTGAACCACGGCGGCACCGAGATGGGGCAGGGGCTCTACGTCAAGGTCGCCCAGGTGGTCGCCGAAGTCTTCGGCGTCGGCCTCGACCGGGTCCGGATCGCCGCCACCTCGACCGCCAAGGTGCCGAACACCGCGCCGACCGCCGCCTCGTCCGGATCGGACCTCAACGGCATGGCGGCCAAGGCCGCCGCCGAGACGATCCGCGACCGCCTCGCGGAGGTCGCCGCGGTGCTGTTCGGCGGAGCGCCCGACGACGTCGTCTTCGCCGGCGGTGAGGTCCGTCTCGGTGATCGTTCGGCGAGCTTCGCCGAGATCGCCAAGAAGGCGCATCTCGCCCGGGTCTCGCTGTCCTCGACCGGCTTCTACGCCACCCCCGGCATCACCTGGGACCGTGAGGCCGCCCACGGCCGGCCCTTCTACTACTATTCCTACGGTGCCGCCTGCTCGGAGGTGGTGATCGACACGCTGACCGGCGAGATGCGGGTGACCCGTGCCGACATCCTCCACGACGTCGGCCGCTCGCTCAATCCGGCGATCGACCTCGGCCAGATCGAGGGCGGCTTCGTCCAGGGGATGGGCTGGCTGACCACCGAGGAACTGGTCTGGGACGAGAAGGGCCGGCTGCGCACCCACGCGCCCTCGACCTACAAGATCCCGACCGCCCACGACGTGCCCGCCGACTTCCGGGTCGCGCTGTGGGCCGGCGGTGACAACCGGGTGCCGACCATCGGCCGCTCCAAGGCGGTCGGCGAGCCGCCGCTGATGCTGGCGATCTCGGTCCATTCGGCGATCCTGCGGGCGATCGCCGCGCTCGCTCCCGGCGTCGTGCCGCCGCTTCCCGCTCCCGCCACCCCCGAGGCGATCCTCGCCGCGGTGAAGGCGGTCCGCCACGCCGGCGAAGGGCATCCGGCGTGACCGGCGGCTGGCGGCGCCTCGCCGCCGACATCGCCGGCTTCGGCCGTCTCGCCCGCGTCTCGGTGGTCGCGGTCGCCGGCTCCGCGCCGCGCGAGCCCGGTGCCGCGCTGGTGCTGCGCCCCGACGGCGGCTTCTCCGGAACCATCGGCGGGGGCGCGCTCGAGTGGCGGGCGATCGACATCGCCCGCACCCTGCTCCCCGCCGAGCACCCGTCGGTTCGGCTCGACGACGTCGTCCTCGGCCCCGATCTCGGCCAGTGCTGCGGCGGCCGGGTCACCCTTCTGACCGAGGTCTTCGACCGCGCCGGCGCCGACGACCTGGAGGCTCTCGCCCGGGCCGAGGCCGAGGCTCCGGCGCTTCTGGTCGGCACGATCGAGGCGATGCGCGTCCGCCGCACGATCGCCCCTCTCGACGACCGGCCGGCCGGGCTCGTCGACCGGACGACGGTGATCGAGCGAATCGGCGACGACCGGCGCACCGTGGCGATCTTCGGCGCCGGTCACGTCGGCCGCGCCCTGGTCCTGGCGCTCGCCCCGTTGCCCTTCCGAATCCTGTGGATCGACGGCCGGCCCGATGCCTTCCCCGGTTTCGTCCCGGCGACCGCGCGGGCGATCGAGAGCCCCGATCCGGCCGCCGAAGTCGGCCGTTTGCCGGCCGGAAGCCTCGTCGTGATCCTCACCCACGACCACGCGCTCGACTTCGCGGTGCTCGACGCGGCGCTGCGGCGCGACGACCTGCCTCATGTCGGGG
>CALFRR010000038.1 GCA_937919435.1 uncultured Alphaproteobacteria bacterium
ACTTCAACGACGCCCAGCGTCAGGCGACCAAGGACGCCGGCAAGATCGCCGGCCTCGAAGTCCTGCGGATCATCAACGAGCCGACCGCGGCGGCGCTCGCCTACGGCCTCGACAAGAAGGCGACCGGCACCATCGCGGTCTACGACCTCGGCGGCGGCACCTTCGACGTCTCGGTCCTGGAGATCGGCGACGGCGTGTTCGAAGTGAAGTCGACCAACGGCGACACCTTCCTCGGCGGTGAAGACTTCGACATGCGTCTGGTCAACTACCTCGCCGACGAGTTCAAGAAGGAACAGGGGATCGACCTCCGCAACGACAAGCTCGCCCTCCAGCGCCTGAAGGAGGCGGCCGAGAAGGCCAAGATCGAGCTGTCGAGCGCCACCCAGACCGAGGTCAACCTGCCGTTCATCACCATGGACGCGACCGGGCCGAAGCACCTCAACCTGAAGCTCACCCGGGCCAAGTTCGAGGCGTTGGTCGACGATCTGATCCAGCGCACCGTCGAGCCCTGCAAGGCGGCGCTGCGCGACGCCGGCCTGTCGGCCGGTCAGATCGACGAAGTGGTGCTGGTCGGCGGCATGACCCGCATGCCGAAGGTCCAGGAGGTGGTGAAGACCTTCTTCGGCCGCGAGCCGCACAAGGGCGTCAACCCCGACGAGGTGGTGGCGATCGGTGCGGCGATCCAGGGCGGCGTCCTCCAGGGCGACGTCAAGGACGTGCTGCTGCTCGACGTGACCCCGCTGTCGCTCGGCATCGAGACGCTGGGCGGCGTGTTCACCCGCCTGATCGACCGCAACACGACGATCCCGACCAAGAAGAGCCAGGTCTTCTCGACCGCCGAAGACGGCCAGACCGCGGTGACCATCCGGGTCTTCCAGGGCGAGCGCGAGATGGCCGCCGACAACAAGATGCTCGGCCAGTTCGATCTGGTCGGCATTCCGCCGGCGCCGCGCGGCGTGCCGCAGGTCGAGGTGACCTTCGACATCGACGCCAACGGCATCGTCCAGGTCTCGGCCAAGGACAAGGGCACCGGCAAGGAGCAGCAGATCCGCATCCAGGCTTCGGGCGGTCTCTCCGACGGCGACATCGAGAAGATGGTCAAGGACGCCGAGGCGCACGCCGCCGAGGACAAGAAGCGCAAGGAGCTGGTCGAGACCAAGAACCACGCCGAGGGTCTGGCGCATTCCGCCGAGAAGGCGCTGAAGGACTACGGCGACAAGGTCTCCGCCGCCGACCGTTCGGTCATCGAGACGGCGATCGCCGACACCCGCAAGGCACTCGAGGGTGACGACGTCGAGGCGATCAAGGCCGCCGCCGAGAAGCTCGCCGAAGCCCAGATGAAGCTCGGCGAGGCGATGTACGCCGCCGGTCAGGCGGAAGCCGCGGCCGGAGGTGAGGCGGGTCAGGCCGGTGCGGCCGGCGCCAAGCCGGAACGCGACGACGTGGTCGACGCCGACTTCACCGAGGTGAAGGACGACAAGAAGCATTGATCCCAGTGCCGCCCCGATCGATCTCGGGGCGGCCGCACTTTCGGGGTGGGCGATGTTTCTCCGCGTCGATCGTGACCTGATCAACGGCGAGCACGTCGTCAGGATCACCGAGAGTGGTCACCTCTGGTACTTCGAGCTGACCAACGGCAAGAGTGTCTCCTGCCGCAAGGACGCCTTCGCCGACGGGGCGACGCCGCAGTCGGTGCTCGCCTCGACGGTTCCCGCGCCACCGGGGTTTCTGCTCCTTCGCCCGACGGCGACCGAGGCGGATCGGCCCGAAGTGGATCGGATCGAGGTCGTCGCCTTTCTCGTCGATCCCTCGGCCGCGATGAGCGACCGGGTGACGGCGCTCGGTTTCGACGGAACCCGCGGCCCCGCCGGCGACATCGGGCTGATGTCGCCCTCGGGGTCGGTTCGTGTCGAGGACGCTCGGCTTCCGAGTTATGGTGCCTATCTCGACCACATCGCTTTGAAGAAGATCGCCCGACATGGCCAAGCGTGACTATTACGAAGTTCTCGGGGTCTCCAAGACCGCCGACGAGAAGGAGCTGAAGGGCGCCTTCCGCAAGCTCGCCATGCAGTATCATCCCGACCGCAACCCGGGAGATCAGGACGCCGAGGCGAAGTTCAAGGAGATCAACGAGGCCTACGACTGTCTGAAGGACGGCCAGAAGCGCGCCGCCTACGACCGCTTCGGACATGCCGCCTTCGAGGGCGGCGGGGGCGCCGGGCCGGGCGGCCCCGGCTTCAACGGCGATTTCGCCCAGACCATGTCGGACATCTTCGAGAACTTCTTCGGCGGCGACTTCGGCGGTCGCGGCGGCCGCTCGTCGGGCGGCCGCGAGCGCGGCGCCGACCTGCGCTACAACATGGAGATCAGTCTCGAGGAGGCCTACACCGGCAAGCAGGTGGAGATCCGGGTTCCCACCTCGATCGGCTGCGACGCCTGCAACGGCACCGGCGCCAAGCCGGGCACCGCCGCCCAGGCCTGCCGCACCTGCGGCGGCCACGGCCGGGTGCGCGCCGTCCAGGGCTTCTTCACCATCGAGCGCACCTGCCCGACCTGCCAGGGCCGCGGCCAGGTGATCCCCGATCCCTGCCGCAAGTGCGGCGGTTCCGGCCAGGTCTCGACCGAGAAGACCCTCGCCGTGTCGATCCCCGCCGGCATCGAGGACGGCAACCGCATCCGGCTCGCCGGCGAGGGCGAGGCCGGGGTGCGCGGCGGCCCGCCGGGCGATCTCTACATCTTCGTGTCGATCCGACCGCACGCCTTCTTCCAGCGCGACGGCGCCGACGTGTTCTGCCGGGTGCCGATCTCGATGACCACCGCCGCGCTCGGCGGCCAGTTCGAAGTGCCGACCCTCGAAGGGGTCAAGGCCAAGGTGCCGGTGCCGCCGGGCACCCAGACCGGCCGCCAGATCCACCTGAAGGGCAAGGGCATGCCGGTGATGCGCACCCGCGGTCACGGCGACATGTACATCCAGGTGACGGTCGAGACGCCGCGCAACCTGACCAAGCGCCAGCGCGAACTGCTGGAGGAGTTCGAGGCGACCTCGTCCGGCGAGAACCACCCGGATTCCTCCGGATTCTTCGCCAAGGTCAAGGATTTCTTCGACAATCTCGGCGGCGGTTGATCTCCGGCGCCATCTCTGCGTCACATGGCGGATCGAGAGTGCGCCTCGCCCGTCCTTCGCCCCTCACCGGAGATCGCCATGCGACAGTTCGAGAAGCCCACGCTCGTCGGCGGCCTTCGGCACAAGGTGCGTGCCGAGGTCCGCAGTCTGAAGACCTGGATCGACAAGCGGACCGACGTCGACGAACTGCGCCATCGGGTGCGCAGCGAAGTCGACTGCCTGAAGACCTGGATCGAGAAGCCGCGTGACGAGGTCCGCTTCCTCCGGAGCTGGATCGACAAGCCGTTGATGGTCGGTGCGGTCGCGCCGTCGAGCCCGGAGCTGGCGCGGCGGATGGCCTCCTTCGTCGATCCCGAGCGGCCTGGTCTGGTGGTCGAACTCGGACCCGGCACCGGCGTGGTGACCGAGGCGCTGCTGGCGCGCGGCATCACACCCGAACGGATCGTCGGCATCGAATACGACGGCGACTTCTTTCGTCTGCTGCGCCAGCGCCACCCCGGGGTCCACTTCGTCCACGGTGACGCCTATCGGATGCGGCACGCGGTGGCGCCGTTCTTCGACGCCACGCTCGGCCGGCCGATCGCCGCGGTGGTCTCCAGCCTGCCGCTGTTCACCCGGCCGCTCTCCGACCGGATCCGCCTGCTCGACGAGAGTCTGGCGCTGATGGCGCCGGGCGCGCCGTTCATCCAGTTCTCCTATGCGCTGGTGCCGCCGGTGCCGCGCAGCGCCGGACGGTTCGATTTGGAACGGACGGGTTGGGTGGTCAGGAACCTGCCGCCGGCCCGGGTCTGGATCTACCGGAGGGCGACGTGACCGTGATCGCTCCGCGCCTCCTCCACTACGTCACCCATCCTCAGGTCGCCGTCGATCCGGCGGTGCCGGTGCCGCGCTGGGGCCTCTCCGAGGTCGGCCGCGAACGGGCGATGCGGGCGGCGATCCGCCCCTGGGTCAGGGGCATCGGCCGGATCGTCTCCTCCGACGAGGTCAAGGCGATCGAGACCGCCCGGTTCTTCTCCGCCGCGCTCGGGGTGCCCGTCGAGGTCCGTCCCGGCCTGCACGAGAACGACCGCTCGTCGACCGGTTTCCTGCCGCCGCCCGAGTTCGAGGCGACCGCCGACCGTTTCTTCGCCGAGCCGGAGGCGAGCATCCGCGGCTGGGAACGGGCGGTCGACGTCCAGGCCCGGGTGGTCGCGGCGGTCGAGGCGGTGCTCGCCGAGGGCGGCGCCGAAGAGATCCTGCTGGTCGGCCACGGCGCCGCCGGCACGATGCTGTGGTGTGCGCTCGCCGGTCTGCCGATCGACCGGCGCCACGATCAGAAGGGCGGCGGCGGCAACCGTTTCGCCTTCGATCTGGCGAGCCGCACGCCGCTCCTCGCCTGGACGCCGTTCGAAGATTGAGGCGGGAGGGCTGGGACCGGCCGACGCTTCTGCTATGAAGGCGGCGTCCCGTCCAGCCGAGAGATGCGCCCATGTCCTTCGTCGCCGCCCGTCCGAACGACCGTCTGATCCTCGCCCTCGACGTCCCCTCGGTCGCCGAGGCCGAAGCGGTGATCGCCGCCACCCGCGGCACCGTCGGCGTCTTCAAGATCGGCTATCGACTGGTCTTCGCCGGCGGGTTGGCGCTCGCCGAACGGCTGATCGGGGAGGGCGAGAAGGTCTTTCTCGACGTCAAGCTGCTCGACATCGACAACACCGTCGCCGAAGGGGTCGAATCGATCCTGCGGCTCGGCGTCGACTGGCTGACCCTGCACGCCTATCCGAAGGCGATGCGTGCCGCCGTCGCCGCCCGCAATGCCGATCCGGCCGCCCGCACCCGACTGCTCGGCGTCACCGTGCTGACCTCGATGGACGACGCCGATCTCGCCGCCGCCGGTTACGCCGGCACGGTCGAGGACCGGGTCGCCGCCCGCGCCCTCGATGCGAAGGCGGCGGGGATGGACGGAATCGTCTGCTCGGCGGTCGAAGCGGGACGGCTGAGGGCGGCGGTCGGGCCGGATCTGATCCTGGTCACCCCCGGTGTCCGGCCGGCCGGCGCGGCGGCCGGCGACCAGAAGCGGGTGACCACGCCGGGCGAGGCGATCCGCGCCGGTGCCGATCTGGTGGTGGTCGGACGGCCGATCCTCGCCGCCGCCGATCGGCGTGTTGCGGCGGAGCGAATCGTCGCCGAAATCGGGTCATGCGAAAATCGATGATCTCGTAGTTTCGAGTATACCGGCGCGGGGGCTTTGAAATGCCTGCCGCATTGCGAGATGTTCGTTTTCGGCCGCAACCCTTGAGTCTTAAGTAGCTATACGAAGGGTGGGCTGTTTTCGCCCCTTCAATCGATGCAGATTTGCCGCATCGCGGCCCGCTTTGGGAGAGCGGGCCGCTTCGTGTCTGGGGGGAGACCGGTACACGACGCGACTGGATGCGAAGACCGTGCGGACGCGACGTCCGGGCGGCGGGAGGTCGTGTCCGCGTCGGCCGGAATCCTCTTCGGGGAGATTCAGGGGAGGTTCGAGGTGAGTACAGTCATAACTCGTGTGCGGAGCAATCCGAAGTTCGCGGAACTCGTCGCCAAGCGCAACAGTCTGGCGCTGTCGCTGACCATCGCGATGCTGGTCATCTATTTCGGCTTCATCCTGTTGGTCGCCTTCGCCAAGGGTTTCCTGGCGACGCCGATCGGAGCCGGGCTGATGACCTGGGGCGTGCCGATCGGCCTCGGCACCATCGTCGCGGCCTTCGTGTTGACCGGCTACTACGTCAGCCGGGCCAATGCCGAATTCGACACCCTGACCCAAGAGATCGTCGAGGAGACCAATCGATGAACCGCCTTCTCGCCCTCCTCGGCACCTCTGCGGCGTTGGCTCTGCCGAGCCTCGCGTTCGCCGCCGGCGTCGATTCCGCCGGCGCCACCAAGCAGGCGACCAACCTGCCGGCGATCATCATGTTCGTCGTGTTCGTCGGAATCACCCTGGGCATCACCTGGTGGGCGGCGCGGCGCACCAAGTCGGCGGCGGCCTTCTACACCGCCGGCGGCGGCATCACCGCCGGCCAGAACGGGCTGGCCATCGCCGGCGACTACATGTCGGCGGCCTCGTTCCTCGGCATCACCGGTCTGGTCTACGGTTCCGGCTACGACGGCCTGATCTATTCGGTCGGCTGGCTGGTCGGCTGGCCGATCGTCACCTTCCTGGTGGCCGAACAGCTCCGCAACCTCGGCAAGTTCACCTTCGCCGACGTCGCCTCGTTCCGCCTCGCCCAGACCCCGATCCGGACGCTCGCCGCCTGCGGCTCGCTGGTCACCGTCGCCTTCTATCTGATCGCCCAGATGGTCGGCGCCGGCACTCTGATCCAGATCCTGTTCGGCCTCGACTACATGTACGCGGTGATCATCGTCGGCGTGCTGATGATCGTCTACGTCACCTTCGGCGGCATGACCGCGACCACCTGGGTGCAGATCATCAAGGCCTGCCTGCTGCTCGGCGGTGCCACCTTCATGGCGCTGATGGTGCTGATCAAGTTCGGCTTCTCGCCGGAGGCGATGTTCAGGACCGCCGTCGACGTGCACCCGAAGAAGCTCGCCATCATGGGACCGGGCTCGCTCGTCTCGAACCCGCTCGACACGATCTCGCTCGGCCTCGCCCTGATGTTCGGCACCGCCGGCCTGCCGCACATCCTGATGCGCTTCTTCACCGTCAAGGACGCCAAGGCGGCCCGCAAGTCGGTGTTCTACGCCACCGGCTTCATCGGCTACTTCTACATCCTGACCTTCATCCTCGGCTTCGGCGCGATCACTCTGGTCGCCACCAACCCCGAGTTCGTCGCCGACCTCAAGAACCCGATCGCCTCGATCAAGGGCGGTTCGAACATGGCGGTGATGCACCTGTCCAACGCCGTCGGCGGCGAGTACTTCTTCGGCTTCATCGCCGCGGTCGCCTTCGCCACCATCCTGGCGGTCGTCTCCGGCCTGGCTCTCGCCGGCGCCTCGGCGATCAGCCACGACCTCTACGCTTCGGTGTTCAAGGCCGGCAAGGCCAACGAGGCCGACGAGATGCGCGTCTCCAAGATGGCCTCGGTGGCGCTCGGCGTCCTCGCGGTGGTCCTCGGCATCGTCTTCCAGAAGCAGAACGTCGCCTACATGGTCGGCCTCGCCTTCGCCATCGCCGCGTCGTGCAACTTCCCGGTGCTGCTGATGTCGATCTTCTGGAAGGGCATGACCACCCGTGGTGCGGTGATCGGCGGCTTCCTCGGCCTGATCTCCGCGGTGGTGATGGTGATCCTCGCCCCGACGGTGTCGTGCAACGTCATCGCCGGTCTCACCGGCGACGCGCTCGCCGCCTGCCGCAAGTCGACGATCATGCCGTTCGACAACGTCGCGATCTTCTCGATGCCGATCGCCTTCATCGGCATCTGGATCTTCTCGTTGCTCGACACCTCCAAGCGCGCGCAGGAGGACAAGGACGGCTTCGAGGCGCAGTACATCCGCTGCCAGACCGGCATCGGTGCGGCAGGCGCGTCCTCGCACTGATCGAACGCCGCGGAGGGCGGGTGCCGCCCTCCGCGAAACTCCGGTCGGCCGGGGGCTCGACGATCGAGCCGCCCGGCCGATCCGCGTCCGGATCCCCTTCGGCCGAACCGTCGCCATGCCCAGATCCTTCGACACCGCGAGCCCGCCCTTCGATCGCCTCGACGAGGCCCAGGCCGCCGAACTCGTCGCCGGCCTCGACATCGGCTACTTCCGCGCCGGCGAGACCATCCTCGAGCGCGGCGCCCCGTCCGAGCATCTGCACGTCGTGCTCAAGGGGCGGGTCGAGGAACGCGACGACGAGGGCCATGCGATCGCCCTGCTCGGCCCCCGGGAGGCCTTCGGCAGCCGGGCCGTGGTCCACGGCGGCGCCGGTGCCCGTTACGTCGCGACCGAGGAGAGCCTCACCTATCTGGTGCCGCGCCCGCTCCTCCTGTCGCTGATGCACCGCAACCCCGGCTTCGCCGCCTTCTTCTATTCCGATCTCTCCCGCAAGCTCGCCGAGGTCGCCCGTACCGACAAGGGGCAGGGCATCGAGGGGGTGCTGCGCACCCGGATCGGCGAGGCGCGGCTGCGCGCGCCGGTGTTCATCGCCGCCTCCGCCTCGATCGAGGCGGCCGAGCGCCGGATGACCGAGACCGACACCAACAGTCTGCTGGTCCACGACGGCGAACGGATCGGCATCGTCACCCGCACCAATCTCTCCAAGGCGGCGATCTTCGACAAACTGCCGCTCGATGCCCCGGTCGGCGGCTGCACCAGCTGGAACCTGATCTCCGTCGAGAAGGAGGAGTTCGTCTTCGACGCGCTGATCACCATGACCCGCCACGGCAAGCGCCGTCTGGTGGTCACCCACGAGGGCGAGATGGTCGGCGTGCTCGAGGACATCGACATCCTCGGCCTGTTCGCCGGCAACTCGCAGCTGATCCCCGGCCGCATCGACCGGGCGCGCGATCTCGCCGAACTGGCCGAGGCGGCGGTCGACATCCAGGCCCAGGTGGTGCGCCTCCATCACCAGGGGGTCCGGGTGCGCGACATCGCGGCGATCACCTCCGACCTCAACCGCCATCTGCTGCGGCGGCTGTTCCAGATGATCGCCCCGGACTCGATCCGCGAGGCCGGCTGCCTCATGGTGATGGGCTCGGAGGGGCGCGGCGAACAGACCATCCGCACCGATCAGGACAACGGCCTGCTGCTCGCCCGTCCGGTGCCGACCGACGATCTCGAGCGGTTTCGCCGCGAGTTCCAGGGGGCACTCGCCGGCTTCGGTTTTCCGCCCTGTCCCGGCGGCATCATGGTCTCCAACCCGCTGTGGTCGCAGACCGTCGACGACTTCCTGGTCCAGATCCGCCGCTGGGTGCGCAGCCCGACGCCGGAGAGCCCGATGTGGCTCGGCATTTTCTTCGACGCGGTGACGGTCGCCGGCGATGCCGATCTGCTGGCCCGGGCGAAGCACGAACTGGTCGCGCTGATGACCGGCGAGACCGCGGCGATCGCCCATTTCGCTCTCGCCATCGATCAGTTCCCCGGCCCCGGCGGGGTTCTGACCTCGATCATGGCGACGGTCGGCCGCGAGGAGCCGATCGACGTCAAGAAGTCCGGCGTCTTCCCGATCGTCCACGGCATCCGCAGCCTCGCCATCGAGAAGGGGCTCGACGAGACCCGCACCGTCGACCGGATCGAACGGCTGCGCGGCCTCGGCCTGTTCGACGAGAGCTTCGCGCGCGAACTCGCCGACGCCTTCGACTGGTTGGTCGGTCTGCGGCTCAAGTCGCAGGTCCGGGCCCATCTCGCCGGCACCACCGAGGGCGAGAGTCTGGTACGCCCGTCCGATCTCACCACCCTCGACCGCGATCTGCTGCGCGACTCGCTCCGGGTGGTCAAACGGTTCCGCGAACTGGTCCGCAACCACTTCAAGCTGGGGCTGTTCTGATGGAGGCGGGGTTCCTGCGGCGCGTCACCCGCTTCCTCGACCGGCGTCGGTTGAAGGATCCGCGCTGGCAGCGGTTGTTCGAGGAGGATCCGTCGGGCGAGGTGGTGTCGGTCGACTGCGAGACCACCGGTTTCGACACGAAGCGCGACGACGTCGTCTCGATCGCCGCGATCCGCGTCACCCGCAACCGCATCCTGACCTCGAGCGCCTTCCAGGCCCTGGTGCGGCCGGAGGCGGCGATGCGTCCCGATGCGATCCGAGTCCATCAACTGCGCGCCGTCGACGTCGCCGCCGGTCGGCCGATGGCCGAGGTGCTGCCGGAGTTCCTGGACTTCGTCGGCGGCCGGCCGCTGCTCGGCTACTGGATCGACTTCGACGTCGCGATGCTCGATCGCCGGGTCCGGGATCTCTACGGCTTCCGTCTGCCCAACCGCCGGATCGAAGTGTCCTCGCTCTATTACGAGCTGAAGTACCGCGGTGCGCCGCCGGGCACCCGGCTCGATCTGAGCTTCGCGGCGATCGCCCGCGATCTCGGCCTCAGGCAGTTGCCGCTGCACGATCCGTTCAACGACGCGCTGTCGGCGGCGGAGATGTGGGTGCTGCTCGACGCGATGAAGGCGGCGGGCCACACCATCGCCCGCGACGGCTCCGATGATGCTTCGGTCGGGATAACCCACTGAGTCGTGCGACCGGCAGAGGAAAAGCACGCACCGCCGAAAGCGGGACTTGCGCGGCGTCGCGTTAGAGGCCAAGGTCGTCTGCCCCGGTCATCAACGACCTCCCGTAAAGTACCGGGATCCGGCCTCTGCCGCCGGATTCCGGCGTGATCAGCCTTCGGAACAGATCGATGAGAGTGACAGTCGAGCGGGCGCAACTCGTGAAATCTCTGGCCCACGTGCATCGGGTCGTCGAGCGGCGCAACACCATTCCGATCCTGTCGAACGTCCTGATCAGGGCAGATGCCGGCGGGTTGAGACTGAAGGCGACCGACCTCGACATCGAAGTGTCGGAAGCGGTTCCGGCGATGGTCGAAGAGCCCGGCGCCACCACGGTGCCCGCCCACGTCATCCACGACATCGTCCGCAAGCTGCCCGACGGCGCCCAGATCGAGCTCGCCACCCGCGCCGACGGGGCGACCCTCGACATCCGCTCCGGCCGCTCGAAGTTCGCGTTGCAGATGCTGCCGGAATCCGACTTCCCGGATCTGACCGCCGGCACCTTCACCCACACCTTCAGCCTGCCGGCGATCGATCTGAAGCGTCTGGTCGACCGCACCTGGTTCGCGATCTCCACCGAGGAGACGCGCTACTACCTGAACGGCATCTATTTCCACACCGTCGAGGTCGGCGGCGACCTCCGCTTCCGCGCCGTGGCGACCGACGGTCACCGTCTGGCGCAGGCCGAGATCGTCGCGCCGCACGGCTCGGAGGGGATGCCCGGCATCATCGTCCCGCGCAAGACCGTCGGCGAGATCCAGAAGCTGGTCGAGGATCCGCAGGCGACGGTCCGGGTCGAACTGTCGGAATCGAAGATCCGCCTGACCTTCGTCGCCAAGGAGGACGAGGGCTCGGCCGAGGCCGGCATCGTGCTCACCTCGAAGCTGATCGACGGCACCTTCCCGGACTACGGTCGGGTGATCCCGCAGAACAACGACAAGGAACTGAAGGTCGACTGCCGCGACTTCGCGACCGCCGTCGATCGCGTCTCGACGATCTCCTCGGAGCGCGGCCGGGCGGTGAAGCTCACCGTCGGCGAGGGCAAGCTGACCCTGTCGGTGACCAATCCGGACAGCGGTTCGGCGACCGAGGAACTGGCCGTCGAATACGACGACGATGCGCTCGACATCGGCTTCAACAGCCGCTACCTGCTCGACATCACTGCCCAGCTCGAGACCGAGACCGCCGTCTTCCGGCTGGCCGATTCCGGCTCGCCGACCCTGATCCGCGACTTCGGCGAGACCGGCACGCTCTATGTGCTGATGCCGATGCGAGTGTGATCGGCGAACGTCCGATTCGAGACGTCGAAGGAGCGCGGCCCGCCGGTCGCGCTTCGTTCGTTTTCGGGACGCGTTGCCCTCAGTCTTCGACGAATTCCGCCCCGAGCCCCTCCAGCGACGGGCGGAAGGACGGGAACGAGGTGGCGATCATCGCGACGTCGTCGACCCCGACCGGCCGGTCCGCCGCCAGCCCCATCACCAGGAAGGCCATGGCGATGCGGTGGTCGAGGTGGGTGGCGACGATGCCGCCGCCGATCGGGCCGCGTCCGCGGCCGTGGACCACCAGACGCGCCGGCCCCTCCTCGACGACCACGCCGTTCGCCGCCAGACCGCGCGCCACCGCCGACAGCCGATCGCTCTCCTTGACCCGGAGTTCCTCGAGCCCGTCCATCACCGTCGCGCCCTCGGCGAAGGCGGCGGCGACGGCGAGGACCGGATATTCGTCGATCATGCTCGGCGCCCGCTCGGGCGGCACCACCACGCCGGAGAGCCGCGACGCGCGGACGTGCACGTCGCCGATCGCTTCGCCGCCCGACAGCCGCCGGTTCTCGATCGCGAGATCGGCGCCCATCTCGACGAGCGTGGTGAACAGCCCGGTGCGCGACGGGTTGAGCAGGACGTTCTCGACCGTCACCTCCGAGCCCGGCACGATCAGGCCGGCGACGACCGCGAAGGCGGCGGAGGAGGGATCGCCGGGGACCGTCACCGCCTGCGGCCGCAGCTCCGGCCGGCCGGTGAGTCGGATGATTCGTTCTCCCGACGGACCGGTCTCGATCTCCACCGAGGCGCCGAAGCCGGCGAGCATCCGTTCGGTGTGGTCGCGGGTGAACACCGGTTCGATCACCGTGGTGATGCCCGGCGCGTTGAGCCCGGCGAACAGCACCGCCGACTTGACCTGAGCCGACGGCACCGGCACCCGGTAGGTGATCGGCAGCGGCGTCTGCGGCCCCCGGAGGGTCAGCGGCAGCCGGTCGCCGGCCCGGGCGATCACCTCGACGCCCATCGACCGCAGGGGATCGAGCACCCGGCCCATCGGCCGGCGGGAGAGCGAGGCGTCGCCGACGAAGGTGGCGGCGATCGCGTGGCCGCCGACCAGTCCCATGGTCAGCCGCGAGCCGGTGCCGGCATTGCCGAAGTCGAGGACGCTCTCCGGTTCGAGCAGGCTGCCGACGCCGACCCCGGAGACCCGCCAGAGGCCGTCGCCGTCACGGGTGACCGTCGCCCCGAGCGCCCGCATCGCGGCACCGGTGGCGAGCACGTCGTCGGCTTCGAGCAGCCCGTCGATCCGGGTCTCGCCGACCGCGAGCGCGCCGAACATCAGCGAGCGGTGCGAGATCGACTTGTCGCCGGGGACGCGGATGCGCCCGACGAGCGGCCGCCCGGCTCGGGCGGAGAGGGGCTTCGGAGGATGCGCGTGCGCCATGGCCGGGATCCGGATGATCGGTGGAAAGACGGACGGCCTCTCTATCACGGAAGGTCGCGGCCCGTCATCCGCGCGTCCCGGCGAAGTCGTCGGAGGCGCGACCGGCGTATTCGCGCGAACCATGGCGGAAGCGACGGAATGGGTTTTGACAGCGACGCGGCTTCGGACTAGACGGGGAGCACCTTTCCTCATCTCGAGAGACGATCCGTGGTGAAACCCGAACTCGGCACCAAGCGCCTCTGCCCGAACTGCGGCACCAAGTATTACGATCTCGATCGCGACCCGATCCTCTGCCCGAAGTGCGGTACGGCATTCACCGCCGCCGCGGTGCAGTTGCGCGCCAAGGCGATGCCCGTCCAGGAGGACGAGGCCGAGCCCGAGGAGGCGCTGCCGGTCGATTTCGTCAGCCTCGAGGAAGCCGATGCCGAGGCGTCGGGCGGCGAGGAGGTCCCCGAGATCGAGGACGAGGAGATCGCCGACATCGAGGACGACATCCACGACGACGACGACACCTTCCTCGAGACCGACGACGAGGACGAGGACATCGACGGAATCGACATCGACGTCGCCGGCGAGGACGAAGAGCGCTGATTCTCTCGTCGCGGGGCCTGCCGAGGGCGGGGAGTTTTCCACATCTCCTTCGCCGCATTCGGAAAAGAGCGGTCGCGACGAGAAAGGGGCTTGATCGGGGGCGGCGATCCCGGTAGAGATCGCCGCCGTCGGCCGGGGTTTCCCAAGCCCCGGCGAGAGAATGTGGGGCCATAGCTCAGTTGGGAGAGCGCTTGAATGGCATTCAAGAGGTCGTCGGTTCGATTCCGATTGGCTCCACCATTTCTCTCCCTTCAGAACCGCGGCTCGCCGCGGTTTTTTGTTGCCCGCGTGTCCTGCGTCGCCCGCGCCTCCGCTCGCCCGCGGCGGGACGGTCGCCCGCCGTGACCTTCCCCGGCGTTCCCGCCGGGCGGCATCGGTCGTGACCGTCGAGCGCCCTTCGGAACGCACCGGATTTGCGGCTTGTTGCGAATTGCCGCTGGGAGAGCGGTGGGCGTAGATACGAGCGTCTTCGCCGTGGCGTCGGCCGTTCGTTCGTCGAGCGGTGGCCGTGCCCTCCCCCGCAGGGGGCGGGGCGGTCGGATCGATCCTCTCGGCGGAAGACGGGACGAGGGAGATCCTCACATGTCCTTCCGGCCGCCCGAGAATCCGACCCTGCCATGGTTGCCCGCCCGCGGTTCGTCGAGAGTGCGCTGCCGCCTCCGTCACGACCGGCGGTGACCCGCCGACCACCGCCGTTTCCGACGGCGATCCGGACGTTCTCTTCCGGAGGTCCGACATGGTCGACGACGACCGCCCGCAGCCCGGAACCGGCTTTCGAACCGCCCACGCCGGTCGGTCGGGGACGGTGCGTGGCGTGCTCGGCGAGGGCGGGCAGGGGATCGTCTACGCCACCGAGTGCGAGGGCGTCGAACTGGCGCTCAAGTGGTACCACGAGCACGTGGCGACGCTCGATCGCGAGCTTCTCGCCCGGCTGACCCGGGCGGTCGACCGCGGGCCGCCGGCGCCCGACTTCCTGTGGCCGATCGACATCGTCACCATCCCCGGCCGGCCGAGTTTCGGCTACCTGATGGAACTGCGGACGCCGCGGTTCCACGGCATGAAGGAACTCGTCGCGCCGCCGCCGCGCCGCCTCGACCTGCCGCTCGCCACCCGTCTGATCGTCTGCCTGCGGACCACCGCCTGCTTCCTGCGCCTGCACGCCGCCGGCTTCTGCTATCAGGACATCAACTTCGGCAACCTGTTCTTCGATCCGGCGACCGGTGACGTCCGCATCTGCGACAACGACAACGTCGACGTCGACGGAGCCGGCGGCTCGGTCTGGGGAACCCGTAAGTTCATGGCGCCCGAGGTGGTCCGGCGCGAGTGCCTCCCCTGCACCGCGACCGACCTGTTCTCGCTCGCGGTGCTGTTCTTCTACGTCCTCACCGGCTGGCACCCGCTCGACGGGCGGATCGAGGCGGAGACCCGGGTGCTCGACGCGGCGACCGAACGGCGTCTCTACGGCGACGCCCCGCGCTTCCTGTTCGATCCGGTGGACACCTCGAACGGTCCGGTGCCGGGCTTCCACGACGGCGTCGCGGTGCGCTGGGCGCTGCTCGGTGCGCGGTTGCGCGATCTGTTCGTCCGCGGCTTCGGTCCCGGCCTCGCCGATCCGGCCCGGCGGATCCACGAACCGGAATGGCTGCGGGTGCTGTCGGCCTCGGTGACCGCGGTCCAGGCCTGCCCCTCCTGCGGGGCGGAGAGCGTCTTCGAGCCCGACCGGGATCCCACCTGCCCGGTCTGCCGCCGGCCCCGGCCGGTCCCGCCTCATCTCTCGATCGACCGGCGGACGGTGGTGCTCGGGCGCGACGGCGGCATTCCGGCGCCGGCCCTCGACGAGATCGATCCGCCCGACTTCCGCGCTCTCGCCGGCCGGGTCGAGGCCCATCCGACCCGACCCGGCGTGTTCGGCATCCGCAATCTCGGGTCGCGCCCCTGGGTGGCGACCCTGCCGGACCGGCGGCGTGTCGAGGTCGCGCCGTCGCGCACGATCGTCGCGGCCGACGGGCTGGAGATCGACTTCGGCGGCCGGCGCGGCCGTCTCCACTGGCCGGATCCGCCGTTCCCGAACCCGCGATCGGAGCCGTCGCGATGACCGACACCGCCTCCGCCTCCTGGGTGATCGGTGGCCGTTCGGTGCGCGGCGCCGCCCACGTTCGCCGCGACCGGCCGAACCAGGACGCCATCGGCTGGCGCGACCTCGACGGCGGCGCGATCGTCGGGGCGGTCGCCGACGGCCACGGCGCCGCCCTTCACCCGCGCTCGGCACGCGGTGCCCGTTTCGCGGTGGAGAGCGCCCTCGACCTGCTCGCCGATGCCGCTGTCCCGCCCGACGCGATCGCCGACCGGCTGATCGGCGAATGGCGGGCCCGCGTCTTCGCCGACGCGGTGGCGGACGACGACGGCTGGGGCATCGACGAGACCACGCCGA
This sequence comes from uncultured Alphaproteobacteria bacterium, assembly GCA_937919435.1. Lineage (GTDB taxonomy): Bacteria > Pseudomonadota > Alphaproteobacteria > Rhizobiales > Ancalomicrobiaceae > Siculibacillus. The sequence goes on from CALFRR010000038.1 coordinate 16,005, forward strand.
TCGCCTACGGCTCGACCCTGATCGCCCTTCGGCTCGATCCCCGGGGCGGCACCCTGGTGCAGATCGGCGACGGCGACCTGTTGATCGGCGATGCCGACGGCCTGCGCCGACCGTTCGGTCGCGACGGCGACCTGGTCGGCGAAGCGACCCATTCCCTGTGCAGCCCAGATGCGCACCGCCGGCTGCACGTCGCCCGGCTGGTCGGTCGGCCGGTCGATTTCGCCATGCTGTCGACCGACGGGGTCGCCAAGTCGTTCGCCGACGACGCCGATCTCGAGCGGATCGCCGCCTTCTACCGCGAACGTCTCCGCGGCGGTCGGTTCGACGAGATCCTCGCCGGGCTCGACGACTGGCTCGGCGAGGTCTCGCGCCGGGGCAGCGGCGACGACGCCACCCTCCTCGTCGCCGGCCGGCCGCCGGTCGTTCGACTTCCAGGGAAAGGATGACCCGATGTCCGGACCGTCTCCCGTCCTGCCGCCCCTGCCGCCGTCGCGCGACGAGGCCTCGATGAGCGAACTGATGCCGTTCCGTTCGCAGCGGATCCGCATCCTGAAGAGCCCGTTCCTGCCCTTCGGCGTCGTCACCGCAGCGGTCGCCGTCTACATGTTCGGCGCGATGGGGGTGATCTACGGCGGTGGTCCGGCCGAACGGGTGGTCGAACAGATCCTGACCAACTTCCGGGTGATCGTCGGCTACATCCTGTTCCTGCTCGGCTGGATGGTGCACTTCTATGCTCGGTCGCCGCGCACGGTGCTCTACTATCTGTTCCCGCTCGGGATCTGTTTCCTGAGCTTCGCCACGCCGGTGTTCTCGACCCTCGCGGTGGTGTTCCGCCAGATCCTGCCGGGCGGTGTCGGGGCGCTGCCGAAGGACGCCGGTTTCGCGGCGACCTTCGTCGCCCACTTCTTCGGCGCCGGGATGCTCGAGGAACTGGTCAAGGCGCTGCCGGCGCTGATCTGCGTCGGTCTCGCCCGGTTCCTGCCCGACCTGACGAAGAAGCTGCCGCCGGCGATCGGCGATCTCCTCACCGTTCGCGGGCCCCTCGACGGGTTGCTGATGGGGGTGGCCGCCGGCGCGATGTTCATCTTCGTCGAGACCGCCTACGAGTATTCGGTCCGGGCCTTCAAGGAGGCGAGCGACGCCACCCAGGGCAATCTGGCGCTCGCCTGGGGCTATGCCCTGACCCTGCTGCTGCCCCGCACCTTCGGCGGCGTCGCCGGCCACATGGCCTATGCCGGGGTGTTCGGCTACTTCATCGGCCTGTCGGTGATCCGGCCGGCCAACCCGCTGAAGACGATCGGCATCGGCTGGGTCGCCGCTTCGGTGCTGCACGGCTTCTGGAACTCGTCGTCGGCGCTCGGCGCGTGGTCGCTCTACGCCGCCGGTGGGCTCGCCGCGGTCGCCTTCATCGCCTGCCTGTTGAAGGCCCGCCAGATCGAGGCGAGCCGGAGCGGGACGGCGGCCGACACCGCCGGGTCGATCGTCGTCGGCTTCGAGCCGCGCCCGGCTCCTGCTCCCGCTCCCTCGGCCGCGTCGCCCGCTCGACCGATCGCCGTCGCGCCCGCGCCGCGCCCGGCCGCCGCCGCGGCACCGGAGGGGGCTCTCGTCCTGGTGATCGCCGGGGACCGGCTGCGGCTCACCGCCGGCATGTGGATCGATCTCGGCTCGCTCGATGGGCTCGCCGGCCGCGGCGCCGGGTTGAGCGGAGAAGTGGTCGTCCATCCGCGTGATCCCACCGTCCTCGGCCTGCGCAACACCGGAACCACCGACTGGACGGCGACGCTGGTCGACGGACGCAGCGAGAGGGTGACCCCGGCGAAGAACGTGCGGCTCGTCGCCGGGATCCGCATCGCCTTCGCCGACGCCGTCGTCGGACTGGTGGTGGCGTCATGAACGAACCCGAGGAACCGGAGCGCACCGTCGTCTTTCCGGCGATGCCGGAGGTCACCTTTGCCCGGCGCCAGCTCCATCTGATCGTCGTCGTCGACTGTTCCGGCTCGATGACCGGCGACAAGATGGCCTCGCTCAACTACGCCATGCGTTCGCTGGTTCCGGCGCTGCGCGACGTCGCCGAGGACAATCCGGAGACCGATCTCCGGCTGCGGGTGCTCGCCTTCTCGACCGGCACCCGCTGGCACGAGCCGGGTCCGACACCGATCGACGCCTTCGTCTGGCACGATCTCGTCGCCGGCGGCGAGACCGACATGGGCGCCGCCCTGCGTGAGGTCGGCGGCGTGCTGACACCGGAGGAAATGTCCGGCCGGCAGCTGCCGCCGGTGGTCGTCCTGATCTCCGACGGCTTTCCTTCCGACGACTTCGAGGCCGGTCTGGCAGCTCTGATGGCGGCCCCCTACGGCGGCAAGAGCGTGCGGGTGGCGGTCGCGATCGGTCAGGACGCCGATCCGGACGTGCTCGACGCCTTCATCGGCAATCCGGAGTTCCGGCCGCTCCGGGCCAACAACGCCCAGGACCTCGTCGCGCGGATCCGTTGGGCGACCACCGCGGTGGTCAAGGCGGTGTCGTCGCCGACCACCGATCCGCGCCCGCTCGCCTCGCTCGGCGAACGGGCGGCGATCGAGATCGACGCGACCAGCGACGTGCTGTGGTGAGGATCGGGCGATGACCACTCCTGCCGATCGACTTCTAGAGACGGCCCGGACGCTGCTCGGCGGCGGCGACCCGATGGTCGAACGCGAACGCCTGGTGGCGGACCTGACCGCCGCGCTGCCCGAGCGCACCGCCGAGATCGCCGCGCTCGGTGCGGCGCTGTCGCTCGGGGCCGGTGGCCGCCTCGCCCGGGCGGGCGATGCCGAGGAGGCGGTCGCCCGGCTCGCCGACGACGTCGCGCTGCTGACCGGCGGTCCGGCCGGGGTCGCCCACGTCGGCGCCGCCCTCGCCGCGCGTCTCCTCGGCCATGCGGTGGCGCTGCCGGACCTCGATCCGACGCCGGCCGCCGGACCGGACCGGAGCGCCAGCTGGGTCGGGGCGACCGAGGTCCTCCGCCCGGCCGGCCCGGCGCCGTCGCCGAACCCGACGGCGCCCTCCGAGCCCCAGCGGGCGGCACCCGCCGATCTCCTCGGTACGGTCGTCGCCGGTCGGACGATCCGCGACCACCTCGGCGATCCGAAGGTTCTCGCCGGTCTGGCGATCGCGATCGGCCTCGTCTTCTATGCCCAGAGCGGCGGCTCGCCGCCGCCGGCACCGGCCCCCACCGGCGGCACGCCGAGCGCCCCC
>CALFRR010000039.1 GCA_937919435.1 uncultured Alphaproteobacteria bacterium
AGGCGCCCGAGGCGATGAACAGCACGTGGTCGGTCTTCACCGGCCCGTATTTGGTGGCCACCGTTGTGCCCTCGATCAGCGGCAGCAGGTCGCGCTGCACGCCCTCGCGGGAGACGTCGGCGCCCCGGCCGTCGCGGGCGCAGATCTTGTCGATCTCGTCGAGGAAGACGATGCCGTTCTCCTCGACCGCCCGGATCGCCTCCTGCACCACCTGATCCTGATCGAGCAGCTTGTCCGATTCCTCGGCGATCAGGATGTCGTAGCTGTCGGCGACGGTCACCTTGCGGGTCTTCTTCGCGCCGCCGAACGCCTTGCCGAGGACGTCGCCGAGGTTCATCACCCCGATCGTCGCGCCGGGCATGCCGGGCATCTCGAAGTTCGGCATCTGCGACCCGCCGGCCACCTCGATCTCGATCTCCTTGCCGGCCAGTTCGCCGTTCCTGAGCTTCTGGCGGAAGCTCTCGCGGGTGGCCGGCGAGGCCGACTTGCCGACCAGCGCGTCGAGCACCCGCTCCTCCGCGGCGAGCTCGGCCTTCGCCCTGACCTGGCCGCGCTTGGCGGTACGCACCAGACCGATGCCGATCTCCACCAGATCGCGCACGATCGAATCGACGTCGCGGCCGACGTAGCCGACCTCGGTGAACTTGGTCGCCTCGACCTTGAGGAACGGCGCACCGGCGAGCTTGGCCAGCCGCCGCGAGATCTCGGTCTTGCCGACCCCGGTCGGGCCGATCATCAGGATGTTCTTCGGCAGCACCTCGTCCTTCAGCGGCCCGTCGAGCTGCTGGCGGCGCCAGCGGTTCCTGAGCGCGATGGCGACGGCACGCTTGGCGTCGGTCTGGCCGACGATGTGGCGATCGAGTTCGGAGACGATTTCGCGGGGGGAGAAGTTGGTCATCGATTGCGTCCCAGGGGAAGACGGGCAGGGGGCACCAGCGCCCGAACGGACGCCGGGGTGCCACGGAGAATCAGGTTTCTGAGCGGCGTCCAGCCGACGGCGAGGCCGAGCACCACCGCACCGACCAGTCCAGCCGCCACCGACCCGGTCGAGGCCGCCGCCCAGCCGAGCCGTTCGATCAGGGTCCCGGTACCGACCCCGAGATAGAGGAGACCGGAGACCAGCAGGGCCCGCCGGTCGACGATCAGCGCGACCAGGGCCAGCCCGGCGTAGATCGCCAGGATCGTCGCCGGACGGTCGGTGCCGACGGCGCCGAAGACCGAGCCGGACGCGGTGGCGATCAGCGGGTGGACGATCGCCGGCGCGGCGAGCACGTGCAGCCAGAAGGCGACGTCGGTCCGCCGGGTCCGCCGCTCGCGGTCGGAGGCGTCCCACCACATCGCGAGCCCGAAGGCGACGAGACCGAGGATCAGCAGCACCGGCGCGGAGTGGTCGTCCAGCGTCCCCGGGAAGGCGCCGTGGAGGAGGGCGAAGATCAGGAAGCCGGCCCCGGCGAAGGCTCCCGCGATCGAGATCGGCACGCCGAACCGCCGCCAGTGCGCCGCCCCGGCGGCGAGTGCCGCCGCTCCCGCCGCGATCCCCGACACACCGGTGGGGGCGCCCAGCCGATCGGCGAGGGTCGCACCGAACACGCCGGCCGAGACGGTCAGCGCGGCGACCAGGACGATGCTCGGAAACGCCATCTTCCAGTGCCGCGAGAACACTTCCGACAGGCCCCAGGCGAGCACCGCGGTCGCCGCCGAGGCGGCGACCTTCGAGTGTTCGCCGAGGATCAGCACGGTGGCGGCACCGACCAGCAGGATGCCGATGGTGACGAAGACGTCGTTGAACGAGGTGACGAAGCGGACGTTCTCCTCGTCGGCCGAAGCCGTCTCGGCCGGGCGATCGGCGGGCCGCGCCGCGACGAAACGGGCGAGCGCCCGCGCCGTGTCGGCCGGCACCACGCCGGCGGCGACCGCCGCGGCGAGATCGTCGCCGTCGATCGGACGAGCGAGCGCGAGACTCTCCGGCCCGGCGCCGGGGGCGGCCGGAGAGGGCGCGCCGTTCATGCGCCGAGGCTCTCGAGGGTGACGTTGGTGTTGGTGTAGATGCAGATGTCGGCGGCGATCTTCATCGCCTTGCGGGCGATCGCCTCGGCGTCGAGATCCTGATCGGCGAGCGCCCGGGCGGCGGCGAGCGCATAGTTGCCGCCCGACCCGATCGCCGCGATCCCGTCCTCCGGCTCCAGCACGTCGCCGGTGCCGGTCAGGACCAGGGTCGTCGTCCTGTCGGCGACGATCATCATCGCCTCGAGCCGCCGCAGGTAGCGGTCGGTGCGCCAGTCCTTGGCCAGTTCGACGCAGGCCCGGGTGAGCTGGCCCGGATACTGCTCGAGCTTCTTCTCCAGCCGTTCGAACAGGGTGAAGGCGTCGGCGGTGGCGCCGGCGAAGCCGCCGATCACCTCGCCGCGGCCGATCGGCCGGACCTTGCGGGCCGAATGCTTGATGACGGTCGCGCCGAGCGTCACCTGCCCGTCGCCGGCGACGACCACCCGGCCGCCCTTGCGGACCGAGAGGATGGTGGTGCCGTGCCAGGAGGCGGGGCCGGCGGTGTCGGCGGAAGGTTCGGCCATGAGGATGCTCCGATTGGGCGACCGGTCGTCAGGGGCCGGCCCGATCGACCTCATGTAGGAAGCGCCGGGCGGGTTGCAACGTGACCGGGGGGGCCGCCCACTCACCTGAGCATCCGGCCGACCAGCTTGGCGGTGTAGTCGACCATTGGGATGATCCGGCCGTAGTTGAGCCGGGTCGGGCCGATCACCCCGACCACCCCGACCACCTTGGCCTTCTCGTCGTGCCACGGCGAGACGATCAGCGACGAGCCGGAGAGCGAGAACAGCTTCGATTCCGAGCCGATGAAGATCCTCACGCCCTGGCCGCGCTCGGCGTCGCCGATCAGCTCGATCAGGTCGCGGTTCCTCTCGAGATCGTCGAACAGCATCCGGATCCGCTCGAGATCCTCCGCCGCCCTGAGGTCGTCGAGCAGGTTCGAGCGCCCGCGCACGATCAGTTGACGCGGCCGGCCCTCCGCCGCTCCGGCCCAGGTGGCGAGCCCCGCCTCGACCAGCCGGGCGGTCAATTGGTCGAGCTCGGCCTGGCGTTCGCCCTGCAGCCGTTCGAGTTCGGCCCGCGCCTCGGCGAGGGTCCGCCCGCGGATGTGCGAGTTGATGAAGTTCGAGGCCTCGGTCAGCGCCGACGGCGGCAGGCCGAGCGGCAGATCGATCAGCCGGTTCTCCACCGAACCGTCCTCGCCGACCAGCACGACCAGCCCCTTGGTCGGCTCCAGCCGGACGAACTCGATCTGCTTCAGCCTGAGGTCGGCCGAATGGGAGAGCACCACCCCGGCGCCGCGCGACAGGCCGGAGAGCATCCGGCTCGCCTCGTTCAGCACCTGGTCCGGCGCCCGGCCGGAGGCTCTGACCTCGGCCTCCATCCGCTTGCGCTCGTCGTCGCCGAGATCGCCGATCTCCAGCAGCGCGTCGACGAAGAACCGGAGACCGGTCTCGGTCGGCAGCCGCCCGGCGGAGGTGTGCGGGGCGTAGATCAGGCCGGCGTCCTCGAGATCGGCCATGACGTTGCGGATCGAGGCCGGCGACAGCGAGATCGGCAGGATCTTCGACAGATTGCGCGAGCCGACCGGCTCGCCGGTGTCGAGATAGGTCTCGACGATCTGGCGGAAGATCTCGCGGGAGCGCTCGTCGATCTGGGCGAGGCTGGAACCGGGCACGGGTGAGAAGGACGGCATCGGGGTCGGGTCCGTCGGTATCGTCGGGAAGGAGGAAGCGCCGATGATGGAACCATGTCGGCGCCGCCGAGGCAATTCCGATGCGTGCCGGCTTTACGCCCGCCGCGGGGCGGGATAGGGGAGGGGAACTCCTTTCCCCCCTCGTGCCGAGGTCCGAAATCCATGCGTCCGTCGAAACGCGCCGCCGATCAGCTGCGTCCCGTCGTCCTCGAGCGAGGCTTCTCCAAGCACGCCGAGGGCTCCTGTCTGGTGAAGTTCGGCGACACCCACGTCCTGTGCACCGCCAGCCTGGAGGAGAACGTCCCCGGCTGGCTGCGCGGCCAGCGCCGCGGCTGGGTCACCGCCGAATACGGCATGCTGCCGCGCGCCACCCATGAGCGCACCCGTCGCGAGGTCAACTCCGGCAAGCCCTCGGGCCGCACCCAGGAGATCCAGCGGCTGATCGGCCGGTCGCTCCGCGCGGTGGTCGATCTCGCCGCGCTCGGCGAGCGCCAGATCTCGATCGACTGCGACGTGATCCAGGCCGACGGCGGCACCCGTACCGCCTCGATCACCGGCGCCTGGGTGGCGCTGCACGACTGTCTCGCCTGGATGCGGACCCGCGAGATGATCCGCTCGGAGGTCCTGAAGGACCACGTCGCCGCGATCTCCTGCGGCATCGTCCGCGGCGAAGCGGTGATCGATCTCGACTACGCCGAGGATTCCTCGGCCGAGACCGACGCCAACTTCGTCATGACCGGCTCCGGCGGCATCGTCGAGATCCAGGGCACGGCGGAAGGCAAGCCCTTCACCCGCGACCAGCTGCTCGCTCTGATGGGCCTCGCCGAGACCGGGATCGCCGGTCTGATCGAGCTGCAGAAGCAGGTGATCGCCGCCCCGGGGGTCGCCCGATGAGCCCGCGCCGCCTCTCCGGCGGTCGTCTCGTCGTCGCCACCCACAACAAGGGCAAACTCGCCGAGATCCGGGATCTGATCGCGCCCTACGGCATCGAGGCGGTGTCGGCGGGCGAGCTCGGGCTTCCCGAGCCGGTCGAGGACGGCGACACCTTCGAGGCCAACGCCGCGATCAAGGCCCTCGCCGCGGCCACCGCCGCGAATCTGCCGGCGCTCGCCGACGACAGCGGCCTCTGCGTCGAGGCGCTCGGCGGACGTCCCGGCATCCTCTCGGCCCGCTGGGCCGGCGACGGCAAGGACTTCGCCGGCGCGATGCGGACGATCGAGGAGATGCTGCGCGAGGAGGGGTCGCAGAACCGCCGGGCCTTCTTCGTCGCCGCCCTCTGCCTCGCCTGGCCGGACGGCCACACCGAGACGGTGCGCGGCGAGGTCCACGGCGATCTGGTCTGGCCGCCGCGCGGCACCGCCGGCTTCGGCTACGACCCGATGTTCCGCCCGGACGGCCACACCCGTACCTTCGGCGAGATGACCGCCGACGAGAAGCACGGACTGAAGCCGGGAGAGGAGGGCCTGTCGCATCGCGCCCGGGCCTTCTCGCGCTTCGCGGCACTCTGTCTTTGAGGAACGTCTGTCCGGTCCCGCCGGGATCGGGCAGTGTCGAAGGGGTCGCGCGGCGCGATTCGTCGCCGCCACCGGCCCGACGAGCGACGGCCCGGGGAGGGGATCCGAGCGATGAGCGGCAGCGAGCCCGGCTTCGGCGTGTATGTCCATTGGCCCTTCTGCGCCTCGAAGTGCCCCTATTGCGACTTCAACAGTCACGTCCGCCAGACCCCGATCGATCAGGCCCGTTTCGCCCGCGCTCTGGCCACCGAGCTGAAGCGTGACGCCGATCTGGTGGCCGGCCGCACCGTCACCTCGATCTTCTTCGGTGGCGGTACCCCGTCGCTGATGGAACCGGCGACCGTCGCCGCGGTGCTCGACGCGATCGGCGGCCTGTGGACGGTCGATCCGGAAGTGGAGGTCAGCCTCGAGGCCAATCCGTCGAGCGTCGACGCCGCGCGTTTCGCCGGCTACCGCGCCGCCGGGGTCAATCGCCTGTCGCTCGGCGTCCAGGCGCTGAACGACCGCGATCTGAAGCGGCTCGGCCGTCTGCACGACGTCGCCGAGGCGCTGGCCGCGATCGAACTGGCGCGCCGGACCTTCCCGCGTCTGTCCTTCGATCTGATCTATGCGCGGCCCGACCAGACCGTCGACGATTGGCGGACCGAGCTCACCGCGGCGGTCGAGCTCGCCGCCGATCACCTGTCGGTCTATCAGCTGACCATCGAGGAGGAGACGCGCTTCGCCGATCTGCATCGGGCCGGCAAGCTGATCGTCCCGGACGCCGATCTCTCCGCCGACCTCTGGGAGGCGACCCACGCGGTGCTCGACGAGGCCGGGCTGCCCGCCTACGAGATCTCCAACCACGCCCGCCCCGGCGCCGAATGCCGGCACAATCTGGTCTACTGGCGTTACGGCGAATACGTCGGCGTCGGCGCCGGTGCGCACGGCCGGCTGGTCGGTGCCGACGGCCGCCGCGCCACCGCCGACGAGCGCAACCCGGAAGTCTGGCTGCGGATGGTCGAAGCCCGTGGCCATGCCCGGGTGGCCGACGATCCGCTGACCCTCGAGGAGCAGGGCGACGAATACCTGCTGATGGGCCTGCGGCTCACCGAAGGCATCGACCTCGACCGCTGGGAGCGGATCTCCGGCCGCATCCTCGACCCGTCGCGTCTGGCCGATCTCGAGCGGCACGGGATGATCGAGACGATCGACGACGCGGACGGCCGCCGGGTGCGCGCCACTCCCGCCGGTTTCGCGGTGCTCGACGCGGTGGTCGCCGACCTCGCGGCCTAGTTGTCTCTAGGAGGCGGTAGCAAGGCAGGAGATGCATCTACGGAAAGAAACTGCACTAAGATCCTGTCTTCTTGATGTTTCTGCTGTAAAAGTATACGGATGTCCGTATTTCCATCTGTATTTGGTGTATTCTCGCAAAGAAGATCTATATCTGTATTATTTAAAAAGGTGAGACTTAACGAAACTCCATTCATGATGTGGGTGGCTACTATTTTAGATGAGCCTGACAATTCAATTGAAATCTCAGATTTTCTTCCATTATCGAGCGGAGAATCGATGGATTCTAAATTCCTATTAGTGTTTGATTCAATTTTTGAATCCCTTCCTTTTTCAACGGCTTTCTCCAAATTCTCGTCCACAGTTACTAGGCTAGCTTTTCTCAACTCCCTGAGACTTTTTAAAAGGGTCAGAGACTCATTTATAGCCTTTACGATGTTCGTGTACTGGATCAGAAACAAAGGTACAGAAGCCAGGGCGACCATAATAGTAGTGACTATATCGGTCGTGGATATGGACGAAATATAGATCTCTTCCCTTGATCCCGTCGAATGCTCAACTATGGGTTTAAGAAAGTCATCGAAATCGTGAAGTATATTGGACGTCTCATAAAGAGATGTCTGGTCGTTTTTCGGTATGGTGAGATCAATAAACGCATAGTTAATTCCGTTCTCTTCTGGTTTAAAATTAAAGCCGCGTAGAGTAGAAAGAAGAGATATGGCCACGTTTCTGTGCTGAATATATGTTTCTCTGAATGAATTGACTTCTCCGCTCGAGGCAATCAGCGATCGGTTATTGGGTAGGCTTTTTATTATAAAATTGCATATATGTTGTGTATTTAGTAAGGGATATTGGGAGTCGCGTATCATGTCGTGGATATAGGACGGAATTGTATTGAATACGGTATTCTCAAGGATTTCATTAGTTAAACTTCGAAGTTCACTTGCTTTTGATTGGTAACTAGTATCCGGTATATTTCCTCTGTTCGAGCAAAGAAACAATGCCTGCTCGATCAAATTTGTTATGTTGTGCAATTCGTGCTCTTTAATAATACTTTCAATAAAACGATAGAACCGCTCGATCAGCATAGCTTATCTCTGCGTGGCAATAATTGACTTGTTCAGGTCCCCGCCGGGAACTGCTTCGGCGCCGGGGAGATCGGGCGGAACGAGCCGGCGGCGACTTCGTAGATCGCCAGACCGCGCTCCGAGGTGCCGTCGGCCTTGAACCGGAACAGGCCGGTCACGCCGAGGAAGCCGTTGCGCGACAACAGAGCCTCGTCGCGGAACGGCCGCGCTCCGGCGTTGCGCACCAGACCCGCGGCCAGGAACACCGCTTCGTAGCCGAGGACCGCCAACGGACCCGGATCCGACTGGAAGCTCGCCCGATAGCGCTGGCGGAAACCGTCGATGCCCGCCTGATCGGCCCCCGGGAACCAGCCGCCGACCAGCGACGGCGCGGCCAGTGCCGCCGGTTCGTTCCAACGGCCGGAACCGAGCAGCTTGACCCGGGTCCGGTCGAGCCCGGCGGAGAACATCGCCTGGACCACCGTCTGGGCGTTCTGCGGCGCGTCGGGGACGAACACCGCATCGATCTGCGTGCCCAGCCGGGCGACCGCCGCGGCCTTGGTCTGCATGTCGACGGGATCGCCCTTGTAGCGCTCCACCGCCATCACCCGCATGCTCCAGCGCGCCGCCGCTTCCCGCAGCGCCGCTTCCACCACCATGCCGTAGGCGTCGTCCGGCACCAGCGCGGCGATCGACTTGCGGTTCTGCGAGGCGGCATAGGAGACGATCCGCTCGACGTCGACCGCCGGCAGGAAGCCGATCAGATAGACGCCGCGGGTCGCCACCGTGGTGTCGGTGGTGAAGGCGACCACCGGCAGTCCGGCCGAGCGGGCCGGCCCGGTGACGCCGCGCGCCGACACCGCGTTGAGCGGACCGATGATCAGCTGTGCGCCTTCGGCGACCGCCTGCGAGGCCGCCGCCTGACCGCCCTCGGTGGTCCCCGCGTCGTCGAGGACCGACAGCTGGACGTCGGCGTTGGGGAAGTCCTTCAGCGCCAGTTCCGCCGCGTTGCGCAACTGCCCGGCGATCTGGGCGGACTGACCGCCCGCCGACTTCGGCAGCACCAGCGCCACCCGGACCGTCCCGGTTCCGATCGTGTCACCGCTGGCGGCCGGCGCCGACGGCGGTGTAGGGTCGGTGAAGCCACCGCTGCCGAATCCGCCGGATCCGAAGTCGGTACCGCATCCGGCGAGGGTGAACCCGGCTCCGGCGGCGAGAACGACGAAGCGGCGGCGACCGGGGAGGTGACGTTCGGTGAGAACCACGGGGAGAGAACCTCTGTTCGATCGGCGGACAGTCCACTCTGATTTCGGCGTGATCTTGGCCTCGAGACGACCGCAAGTCAAAACACCCTTCGGATGAACCCGGTTTTCCCCGTCCGTCGATCCGCCGCCGCGGGTTCCGACCGGCCCCCATCTCCTTCCGAGAGCATCGATGGTCCCTTCCTCCGATTCCCGACCCGACGACACCGATGCCGAGACCGTGCCCCCGCCCGCCGGCTTCCGGATCGACGCCGCGCACTTTCCCGCACCGCGTCTCGAACCCGGCCTGCACGTCGTCGCCACGCCGATCGGCCGGCTCGTCGACGTCACCCTGCGGGCGCTCGAGACGCTGGCCGCGGCCGATCTGATCGCCTGCGAGGACACCCGCGTCACCCGGGTGCTGCTCGATCGCTACGGCATCCGCGGCCACCTCGTCTCCTACAACGACCACAACGCCGCCGAGCGCCGCCCGCGACTTCTCGCCGCGCTCGACGACGGCAAGGCGGTCGCCCTGGTCTCCGACGCCGGCACGCCGCTGGTCTCCGATCCCGGCTACCGGCTGGTCGGCGACTGTCTCGCCGCCGGCCATCGGGTGATTCCCGTCCCCGGCGCTTCGGCGATGCTCACCGCTCTGGTCGCCGCCGGGCTGCCCTCCGACACCTTCCTGTTCGCCGGATTCCTGCCGACGAAGAGCGAGGCCCGGCGCCGGCGGATCGAGGAACTGGCGACGGTGCCGGCGACGACGATCTTCTACGAGAGCCCGCATCGCCTCGCCGAGGCGCTCGCCGATCTCGTCGCCGTCCTCGGCGAGGCGCGTGCCGGCGTCGTCGCCCGCGAGCTCACCAAGACCTTCGAGGAGATCGTCCGCGCACCGCTCGGCGAGCTCGCCGCGACCTTCGCCGCGCGCGCCGTCAAGGGCGAGGTGGTCGTCCTCGTCGGCCCGCCGCCGCCGCGCGCGGAGAGTGCCGAGGACGTCGACGCGATGCTGCGTGCGGCGCTCGCCCGGCTCGCCCCCGGTCCGGCGGTCGCCGAAGTGGCGCGCCTGACCGGTGCCGACCGCAAGAGCCTCTACGCCCGCGCGCTCGAACTGCGCGCCGAGGCGAAGGAAAGGGACGGGACGCCGTGAGGGAACGGTCGGTCGAGGAACGCCGCCGGGCGGAAGCCCTCGGCCTCTCCGCCGAGACCGTCGCCGTCTGGTTCCTGCGCCTGAAGGGCCATGCGATTCTCGATCGCCGATTCCGCAGCCACCGCGGCGAGATCGACATCGTCGCGCGGCGCGGCCGCACCCTGGTCTTCGTCGAGGTCAAGGCGCGCGCCACCGCCGAGGCGGCGCTCGACGCGGTGACGCCGCGCTCGCGCGCCCGCATCCTCGCCGCCGCCGATCTGTGGGTCGCCCGCCGGCCCCGGTACGCCGACTTCGATCGCCGCTTCGACGTCGTCCTGGTGATGCCGCGGCGACTGCCCCGTCACCTCCGCGACGCCTTCCGCGGCGACGACCCCGACTTGCCCACGCATCGCCGCTCCTGATCCGGCGCCGTTGTCGCATCCGTCCGGTCGGGCTAGAACGAGACCCCGACGAACCGGAGACCTGACCGATGTCGCTCGCCGTAGCCGTCCAGATGGACCACATCGCCTCGATCCGCATCTCCGGCGATTCGACCTTCGCCCTGTTGCTCGAGGCACAGGCCCGTGGCCATCGCCTCTGGCACTACACCCCCGATCGGATGGCGCTGACCGGCGGTCGGGTGTTCGCCTCGGTCGAGCCGCTCACCGTGCGCGACGAACCGGGCGATCACTTCACCCTCGGGGCGCGCGAACGGGTCGATCTCTCGCGGTTCGACGTGGTGCTGCTGCGCCAGGACCCGCCGTTCGACCTCAACTACGTCACCACCACCCATCTGCTCGAGCGGATCCACCCGAAGACCCTGGTGGTCAACGATCCCGGCGAGGTGCGCAACGCGCCGGAGAAGATCTTCGTCACCGAGTTCCCCGAGTTGATGCCGCCGACCCTGATCTCGCGCGATCCGGAGGAGATCCGCTCCTTCCGTTCCGAACATCGCGACATCGTGATGAAGCCGCTCTACGGCCACGGCGGCAGCGCGGTCTTCCGGATCCGCGCCGAGGACGAGAACTTCGGTTCGCTGATGGACATGTTCTCGGTGACCTGGCGCGAGCCCTGGGTGATCCAGAAGTACCTCCCCGACGTCCGGGCCGGCGACAAGCGGATCATCCTGGTCGACGGCGTCTTCGCCGGGGCGGTCAACCGGGTGCCGGCCGCCGACGATCTCCGCTCCAACATGGTGCGCGGCGGCAAGGCGGCGGCGACCGACCTGACCCCGCGCGAACGCGAGATCTGCGAGCGGATCGGCCCCGCGCTGCGCGAACGCGGCCTCGTCTTCGTCGGCATCGACGTGATCGGCGACTGGCTGACCGAGATCAACGTCACCTCGCCGACCGGCATCCGCGCCATCCGCCGTCTCGGTGGCCCGGACATCGCGGCGAAGATCTGGGACGTGATCGAAGCCAAGCGGGCGGCCGGACGGACCGCCTGAACCCGACCCGCCGCCCGCGGGCGGAGCCGACGAGGTGGACGATGGCGATTTCCGGGATCGAGCGCCGCCGAGGGCGGGTCGGGCTCGGTGTGGCGGCGATGTTCGTCGCGGTGCTCGCCGCCGCGCCGTCGTCGGCCGAGACGCGGATCGCGGTGATCGCCCCCGCCGCCGGCAACACCTTCTACGACGCGGTCGGCGACGGCTGCCGGTCGCGCGCCGCGGCGCTCGCCGAGGTCTCCTGCGTCTTCCTCGCCCCCGGTGGCGAGGAGAAGCGCAGTCAGGCCGAGATCCTCGCGGCGCTGGTCGCCGCCCCGGACGGCAAGCGGGTCGACGGCATCGCGATTTCGCCGTCCCTCGTCTCGGCGCTGGAGCCGTCGCTGATCGCCGCCCGGGTGGCCGGGATCCCGGTCGTCGCCTTCGACGCCGATCTGCCGGCGCCGCTGCGCCGCGGCTTCGTCGGCACCAACGCCCGCGACTTCGGCCGGGCGCTCGGTGCGTCGCTGCGCCGTTGGAAGCCGGGCGGCGGGCGCTACGCGGTGCGGACCGGACCGGAGAGCGATCCCGGTCTCGCCGATCGGGTCGACGGGGTCCGCGACGCGCTCGACGTCGGCTGGACGGAGATCGCCGCCTCGCCCGCCCGCACGAGCGGCGATCCGCGCGAGGCGGCCGGTCTGGTCGATCGCCTGCTCGCCGGCGACCCCGATCTCGACGCGGTGGTCTCGGTCGGTGCATGGCCGTTCCTCGCCGAGGACGCCTGGCGCGAGGTCGCCCGGCATCACAAGGAACGACTCGACCGGGCCCGCACGGTGATCGTCGTCGCCGATGCCCTGCCGGTCGAGAAGACCCTGGTGCGCGAAGGGCTCGGCCACGTCCTGGTCGGCCAGCGTCCCGCCGACATGGGCGCCCGTCTGGCCGACGTGCTCGTCGCCCTGGCCCGCTCCCGGCCGGCGCCGGAGATCGTCTACGTCGGCTTCGACGTCTTCACCCGCCTCGATCTGCTGCGCGACTGACCCGGCGCCGATCGCGCGTTCCCGGTCCGTTTCGAAAATTCAACCGAATACAACCCTGGAATCCGATTCCGGTTGCAATCGTTCCCGTAATGTTCCATGGTGCGGACGTCGGGCGAGGTGGCGGATCATGGTCGCACGGGTGACGACGGTGGCGTTCCAGGGCATCGAGGCGGTGCCGGTCGACGTTCAGGTGCAGATCACCGCCGGCAGTCCGGTGTTCGCGGTGGTCGGCCTGCCCGACAAGACGGTCGGCGAGAGCCGTGAACGGATCCGCGCCGCGCTCCATGCCGCCGGCCTCGCCCTGCCGCAGCGGCGGATCACCGTCAATCTCGCGCCCGCCGATCTGCCCAAGGAGGGCAGCCACTACGATCTGCCGATCGCTCTGGCGGTTCTGGCGGCGATCGGCGCGGTGCCCGGCGATCAGCTCGCCGACTGGGTGGCGCTCGGCGAACTGTCGCTCGACGGCACCATCGCCGCGGTGGCCGGTGTGCTGCCCGCCGCGGTGGCCGCCGCGGCGCTCGACAAGGGACTGATCTGCCCCGCCGATTCCGGCTCCGAAGCGGCCTGGGCGAGCCCCGATCTGGCGATCGTCGCCGGCCGCAGCCTGACCCAGCTCGCCAATCACTTCAGAGGCACCCAGGTGATCTCGCGACCGACCCCGAAGATCCGCGAGAACCCCGGCCGTCTGCCCGACCTCGCCGACGTCAAGGGCCAGGAGACCGCCAAACGGGCGCTGGAGATCGCCGCCGCCGGCGGTCACCATCTGCTGATGGTCGGCCCGCCCGGCTCCGGCAAGTCGATGCTGGCGGCGCGACTGCCGTCGATCCTGCCGCCGCTCGCGCCCCGCGAACTGCTCGAAGTGTCGATGATCGCCTCGATCGCCGGCGAACTCGCCGACGGCCGCCTCTCCGATCGTCGTCCGTTCCGCAGCCCGCACCATTCCGCCTCGATGGCGGCGCTGGTCGGCGGTGGTCTCCGGGCGCGGCCCGGCGAGGTGTCGCTCGCCCACAACGGCGTCCTGTTCCTCGACGAGCTGCCGGAGTTCGTGCCGCAGGTGCTCGATTCGCTGCGCCAGCCGTTGGAGACCGGCGAGGTGGTGATCGCCCGGGCGAACCACCGGGTGAGCTATCCCGCCCGCATCCAGCTGGTGGCGGCGATGAACCCCTGCCGCTGCGGCCATGCCGGCGAGCCCGGCCACGTCTGCCGCCGCGGCCGGCGCTGCGCCGAGGAGTACCAGTCCCGCCTGTCGGGGCCGCTGCTCGACCGGATCGATCTCCGGATCGAGGTCGCCGCGGTCTCTGCCCGCGATCTCCTGCTGCCGCCGCCGGCGGAGGGCTCCGCCGAGGTCGCGGCGCGGGTCGCCCGGGCCCGTGAGGTCCAGCGGGCCCGTTTCCACGCCCTCGGTCGCGACGATCTGCGCACAAATGCCGACATGCCTGCCGCTCTGGTCGAGGAACTGGCGAAGCCGGATGCCGCCGGTGCCGAGCTGCTGGCCACCGCCGCCGAGGTGATGCGGCTGTCCGCCCGCGCCTATCACCGGGTGCTGAAGGTCGCCCGGACGCTCGCCGATCTCGACGGCCGGCCGACCATCGGTCGCATCCATCTCGCCGAGGCCCTGAGCCACCGCGGCGCCGATCCGCTGACCCTCGCCGCCTGAGGCCGAGCGGGGAGGCGGTCCGATTCGTCGGAAGTCCTCCTCGCGCAGATGCGCCCGAGAGGACGTCGGCAGGGTCGGACGGCGGTGCCCCCGACGGGCGCAGGCGTCCGAGTGTCCGGAAGCCCGGCGATCCCGAACGGAGGAGTTCGCCCTCGCCCGGTGCCGCACCGGTCGTCGGCGGGCGGCTCGCCGGATCGGGGTCTTCCGACCCCGCCCCGCGTCGATCGTGGAGGGGCCGGACGGTGAGGTCGATCGCGGTACGCCCCGAGCGACTTCCGGGCACTCCCCGCCGCCCCGGAGAAACGGTCACGGGCGGGACCGAGCGGGCCGGGACGATCCGTCGCGATCCGGCCGGCGGGTACCGGACGGCCGTGGGTGCGGCGTTCGGCGGGAGATCGATCGCCCGGCACCGTGCGCCCCCGGGCCGGGATCCGTGGCGTCGCGGGCCCGCGGGAGCGATCCCGCCCGGCTTCGGACGTCGCCGGCACGCCGTCGGACCGATCTCGTCGGGATCCATAAAATCTTTCGCAACTCCTGCCGGTCCATCATCGACCGTCGATCGGTCCGGCCCGTGCCGGGCCGCCGCCGTCGCGGCGGATCGGTTCCGAGAGTGTGCGATGGTCTGCGCGATGGCGAGCGAATCCGAAATGACCGGTGCCGGCCGCGCCGATGCCCCGTCGGGGGATGCGCCCCCCGAATCCGCCGTCGCCGCGCGTATCGCGGCCGCCGCCCACGAACTACGCACCCCGCTGAACGGCATCCTCGGCTTCACCGATCTCCTCGCGTCGACCGCACTCACGCCCGAGCAGACCGCCTATGTCGCGGCGATCCGCCGCTCCGGCGCCGCTCTGCTCGGTCTGGTCGACGACATGCTCGATCTCGGCCGGCTGGAGGCCGGACGCTCCGCTCATCCGCCGGAGGCGGTCGCCCTCGGTCCGCTGCTCGAGGACGTCGCCGAACTGCTCGCGCCGCGCGCCCATGCCGCCGGCCTCGAACTGGCCGTCTCGGTGGCCCCGAGCCTGCCGGCGAGCGTCGCCGCCGATCCCGCTCTGCTGCGCCAGATCCTGGTCAACCTCGGCGGCAACGCGGTGAAGTACACCCAGAGCGGCGGCGTCGCCCTGGAGGTCGAGCCGGCCGACGCCGGGCGGATCCGCTTCCGGGTCCGCGACACCGGCATCGGCATCGCTCCGGCCGATGCCGACCGCATCTTCGCCGCCTTCGAACGGGTCGACGACGACGCCTCTGCCCGCGACGGCGCCGGACTCGGCCTCGCCATCGCCCGCACCGCGGTGGAACGGCTCGGCGGCCGCATCGTCCTCACCAGCCGGCTCGGCGAAGGGTCGGTGTTCTCCTTCGATCTCGTTCTGCCGCCGCTCGCCCCGCCCGATCCGGCGCGGCCGCTCGCCGGCCATCGGGTGCTGCTGCTCGGCGACGGGCGGGTCGAGCCGGCGGTCCTGATCCGCCGCCTCCACGGTCTCGGTGCGGACCCGACGATGGCCTCGCGCGCCGGCGATCTCGACGCCGCCGAACCCTTCGACGTGGTGGTCGTCGATCACGCCGCGACCGACGATGCCGCCGCTCGTCTCGCCGAGGCGCGTGCCCGCTTCGTTCGGCCGTTCCGCGCCGTCGTGCTGCTCCGGCCGCTCGGCCGGCCGGCGCTGCCGGCGCTGCGCGCCGCCGGTTTCGACGGGCATCTGATCACTCCGATCCGCACCGCCTCGCTGGTCCACACGATCCTCGGGGAGGCGGTCGAGCCGGCCACGCCGGCCACCGCCGTTTCTTCCGCGGGCGTCGGTGTCCCGGCGGACGGCGTCCTCGACGTCCTGCTGGTCGACGACAACGAGATCAACGCATTGCTCGGCCGGGCTCTGGTCGAGCATCTCGGCCACCGCATCCGCATCGCCGGCGACGGCCCCGCCGCGATCGCCGCGACGATCGCCGCCGTCGAGGCCGCCCGGCCCTTCGACGTGGTGCTGATGGATCTGCACATGCCCGGCATGGACGGCTTCGCCACGATCGGCGAGGTCGCCCGGATCGGCGACGAGGCCGGCCGGCGCCCGGTGATCGTCGCGGTCACCGCCGATGCGACCTCGGCCGCCGCCGAGCGGGCGATCGCCGCCGGAGCCGACGCGGTGCTCACCAAGCCGATCGATCGGGCGCGCCTCGCCGCCGTTCTCGCCGACGCCGCGGTCGCTCGTCGTGACCCCGCCGAGGCCGTCCCGGCCGCTCGGCGGCGCGGCTGAATCGACCGTGTCGCCTCGTACTTTGGTTCGGGATGACGGCGGCCCGCCGATCGGTGTCACTTCGTCACATTCCTGTCGTCGTCCCGTCATGGACTCGTCAGCCGAGCATGATCTCAAGAGACGACGCCCGAAACCGGCATCGAATCGTCGCTCGAGACGAGAAATTGCCGTTCCAGGGTGCCGTTGGGGGAGGTCCGAGACGAAAATGGCCCATGTCGCTCTGTCGCCGCGACGTCTGTTCGATCGCTTCGTTCCGCAGCGCCATCTGCCCACCGGGCGGCTTCCGGTGCTGCCCGGGGTCGGACTGCCGATTCCCGTCGGACGGCTGAAGGGGTCGTCGCTCGATGCCAGCCTCGGCCGGATCGGTCCGCTCGAAGTGCGCCTCGCCCGCACCGTCGGCGAAGTCAAGCGGGCGCAGGAGCTGCGCTACCGGGTGTTCTACGAGGAGATGTCGGCGATCGCCGACGCCCGCACCCTGATCACCCGGCGCGACGCCGACCAGTGGGACGCGATCTGCGACCACATCCTGGTGATCGACCACGCCAATCCCGAGACCAAGCCGTTCGGCAAGAGCCGGCCGCGGATCGTCGGCACCTATCGGGTGCTGCGCCAGTCGGTCGCCGAGGCCCACGACGGCTTCTACACCGCCGGCGAATACGACCTCCAGCCGCTCCTCGACCGCAAGCCGGGGCTCGAGTTCCTGGAGCTCGGCCGGTCCTGCGTGTTGCCCGCCTACCGGGGAAAACGCACCGTCGAGCTGCTCTGGCAGGGCATCTGGGCCTATGTTTTGCGCCACCGGATCGACGTGATGATCGGCTGCGCCAGCCTCGAGGGCACCGATCCGCGCCGGCTGGCGCTGCCGCTGTCGTTCCTCCACCACAACTGCCTGGCGCCGGCCGAATGGCGGGTCCGGGCGCTGCCCGAGCGCTTCACCGACATGAACCGGCTGTCGGCCGAAGCGATCGATCCGCGCGCCGCGATCGCCTCGCTGCCGCCGCTGATCAAGGGCTATCTGAGGCTCGGCGCGACGATCGGCGACGGTGCGGTGGTCGACCACCAGTTCGGCACCACCGACGTCTGCATCGTCCTGCCGGTGTCGTCGATCTCCGAGCGCTACATCGCCTTCTACGGCGCCGACGCGGGGCGTCGGGCGAGCTGAGCCGGCCCGGGATCGATCAGCGCAGGCGCGCGGTGAGGATCTTCAGGCCGGCGAGCCCGAAGGCGACGGCGAACAGCCCGTCGAAGACCCGCTTGAAGCGCAGATAGGCGTTCGCCGCCCGCCGCTGGGAGAAGGCGAGCGCATAGCCGTGGAAGATCAGTACGCTCTGCAGCCAGACCGTGGCGACCACCACCGCGAGTTCGCCCGCGCTCGCCTCCGCCGGCACGCCGAGGGCGTAGAGCGAGCCGATGAACAGGATCGCCTTCGGATTGGTCAGGTGCAGGCCCCAACCGGCGAGGAAAGTGCCGAGCCGCGTCCGTCCGGCGAGACCGTGGCCGACGCCGACCGCGGTTCCCGGGCGCAGCGCCGTACGGGCCGATCGCCAGGCGAGCCACAGCAGATAGAGACCGCCGAGCCAGCGCAACACCTCGAAGGCCCAGACGTTGGCCAGCATCACCGCGCCGAGCCCGAGGGCGGCGGCGATCGACCAGGTGAGCGAACCGGCGGAAATCCCCGCGGCGAGGAGCAGACCCCGTGCCCGCCCGCTCTCCATCGACGTGCCGACGATCGCCAGGATCGACGGCCCGGGACTGGCGACGGCGATCAGTGCCGCGCCCAGGACGATCGGCAGGTCGACGTGTTCGAGCATTCGGAGTGCCCCTTCCGCGTGAGAGACGGGGCGTCACACAGGATCGCTCGTCCGGTGTCCGCACCCGAGCCCCGAGAAGACCACGGCCGGCGACGCCGGTCGAGCCCTCAGCTCTCCCGTGCGATCTCGGCGGCCTTCGCCTTCAGCCGGTAGAGCGCCTCCAGTGCCTCGCGCGGGCTCATGTCGTCCGGTGCCAACGCCGCGATCTCCTCGGCCAGCGCCGTCAGCCGCGGATCCGTCGGCGGTTCGGCCGGGGCCGCCGGCTTCGGCGACGAGAACAGCGGCAGATCGTCGATCGCGGTCTCCGCCGGGCGGCGGCGGTCCTGCTCCTCGAGCCGTTTCAGAACCTGTTTCGCCCGGTCGAGCACCTTCGGCGGCAGACCGGCGAGCCGGGCCACCTGGATGCCGTAGGAGCGGTCGGCGGCGCCGGCGACGATCTCGTGCAAGAAGACGACGTCGCCCTTCCATTCCCTGACCGCGGAAGTGACGTTGCCGACCCGCGGCAGCCGGTCGGCGAGCCGGGTCAGCTCGTGGTAGTGGGTGGCGAACAGGGTCCGGCAGCGGTTGACCGCGACGATGTGCTCGATCGTCGCCCAGGCGATCGACAGGCCGTCGAAGGTGGCGGTGCCGCGGCCGATCTCGTCGAGGATGACCAGCGCGTCCGGGCCGGCCTGATTGAGGATCGCCGCCGTCTCGACCATCTCGACCATGAAGGTCGAGCGCCCGCGGGCGAGGTCGTCGGCGGCGCCCACCCGGCTGAACAGCCGGTCGACCACCCCGATCCGGGCGGACTTCGCCGGCACGAACGAGCCGATCTGGGCGAGCAGCACGATCAGGGCGTTCTGCCGGAGATAGGTCGACTTGCCGCCCATGTTCGGACCGGTGACCACCACCAGCCGACCGTCGGTCTCGCCGGCGCCCGGCGACAGATCGCAGTCGTTGGCGACGAAGGCCTCGCCCGAGCCTTCCTTCAACGCCTGCTCGACCACCGGATGACGGCCGCCGACGATCCGGAAGGCGCGGCTCCTCTCCATCTGCGGCCGGACCCAGCCCTCGCGGTCGGCGAGTTCGGCGAGCCCGGCGGTGACGTCGAGGACCGCCAGCGCCTCCGCGGCGGCGCGCAGCGGCGCCTCCGCCGCCAGGATCCGCTCGCAGAGATCCTGGAAGATCGCGGTCTCGATGCCGAGCGCCCGCTCACCGGCCGAAGCGATCTTCGCCTCGAGGCCCGACAGTTCCGCCGTGCCGAACCGCACCGCCCCGGCCAACGTCTGGCGGTGGAAGAAGCGGGCGGCGAGCTCCGGCGCGGCGAGCTTCTCGGCGTGTGCCGGGGTGGTGTCGACGAAGAAGCCGAGCACGTTGTTGTGCCGGATCTTCAGCGAACGGATCCCGGTCTCCTCCTGATAGTCGGCCTCCAGCCGGGCGATCAGCCGGCGGCTGTCGGCGGAGAGTTCGCGCGCCTCGTCGAGCGGCGGCGACCAACCGGGACGGACGAAGCCGCCGTCGCGCGCCTGCGGCGGTGGTTCGTCGACCAGCGCCAGGGCGAGCAGTTCGGCGAGGTCGGTCGGCGCTTCGAGCAGCGCGTCGCGGGCCCGGACCGATTCGGCCGGCAGCATCGGCTCGCCGGCGAGCAGTCCGCCGATCGCGCCGGCCGCGGCGAGACCGGCGCGGATCGCCGCGAGATCGCGCGGTCCCGCCCGGCCGAGACCGATCCGGCCGAGCGGCCGCATCGTGTCCGGTGCCGCGCCGAGCGCGTCGCGCAGCCGTCGGCGCAGGGTGGCGTCGTCGAGCAGGAAGGCCACCGCATCGGCCCGTTCGCCGATCACCGCGAGGTCGGTCGACGGCCCGCCGAGCCGTTCGGCGAGCAGCCGCTGGCCGGCGGCGCTGACCGTCCGGTCGATCGCCGCCAGGAGCGAGCCCTTCCGTTCGCCGGACAGAGTGCGGACGATCTCGAGATTGGCCCGACTGCCCGGATCGATCGACAGGCAGCCGCCGTCGCCCGCCGCGCCCGACCGCCGCGGCGGCTCGAGCCGTGCCTTCGCCCCGCGCTGGGTCTTCTCGACATAGGCGACGATCGCCGAGGCCGCGGCGAGCTCGGCCCGGCTCCACCGGCCGAAGGCGTCGACGGTGGCGACCCCGTAGTAGCCGGCGATCCGGTCGGCTGCGGTCGCCCCGTCGAACAGCGCGGCGGAGACCGGAGTCGGCGCCGCCCGGCTCGCCCGCCAGACGTCGCGCAGGTCCTCGTCCTCCAGCAGCTTCTCGGCGACCACGATCTCGCGCGGTTCGATCCGGGCGATCTCGGCGGGAAGCCCGGCCCGATCGCACTCGCCGAGGCGGAAGCTGCCCGACGAGATGTCGATCCAGGCGAGGCCGAATCGGCTCTCGCCCTCGCCCTTCACCCGGGCGACCGCCAGCAGATGGTTGGCGGCGCCGGCGTCGAGCAGGTTGTCCTCGGTGATCGTGCCCGGGGTGACCAGCCGCACCACGTCGCGCCGCACCACCGATTTGCCGCCGCGCTTGCGCGCCTCCGCCGGATCCTCGAGCTGTTCGCACACCGCCACTCGGAATCCGAGGGCGATCAACCGTTGCAGGTATTCGTCCGATCGGCTGACCGGAACGCCGCACATCGGAATGTCTTCGCCGAGATGCTTGCCCCGTTTGGTCAGAACGATTCCCAGAGCCCGCGACGCCTCCTCGGCATCACGGAAGAACAGCTCGTAGAAATCGCCCATCCGATAGAACAGGAGGCAATCCGGATTGGCGGACTTGATTTCGAGATACTGTTCCATGACCGGGGTCGGCCGCTGGTCCACGGATGTGTCGCGGTCACGGGTGTCGTTCATGGGAAAGGATCCGAGATGTCTGCGGGCGCGGGAGAATAGCAGATGCCGCGCGCATCGCGACCTCCCCCTGTGGATTCTCGTCGCACCTACGACCTTCGAATAATATGCAAATCGATTTTCTCGTCGATCAGATCGATTTGAAGTGTTTCCCGAGTCGAAACGGGGATCTGCTCGTATTGAGCAGTAGTCGACCCCCGACTATGGTCGCGCTCCCTTCGCCCGGATCGGCCGTGCGACAGGCGGTCGACCGGTGTCTCGGGCGGCCCGTCCGACCGTCCGACGGCCGATGTTGCGAGGGTGGAGACGAACGCCCGGAGGAAGAGATGACGGACAACGAAAAACCCAAGAGCCGGATCGCGATCACCGACCAGGAGGCCCTGCAGTTCCATTCGCGGGGGCGGCCCGGCAAGTTCGAGGTCATGCCGACCAAACCGATGGCGACCCAGCGTGATCTGGCGCTCGCCTATTCGCCGGGCGTCGCCGTGCCGGTGCGCGCCATCGCCGACGCCCCGGACACCGCCTACGACTACACCACCAAGGGCAATCTGGTGGCGGTGATCACCAACGGCACCGCCATTCTCGGGCTGGGCAACCTCGGTGCGCTCGCCTCCAAGCCGGTGATGGAAGGCAAGTCGGTCCTGTTCAAGCGGTTCGCCGACGTCGATTCGATCGACCTCGAGGTCGACACCACCGACGTCGACGCCTTCGTCGCCGCGGTGCGTTATCTCGGTCCGACCTTCGGCGGCATCAATCTGGAAGACATCAAGGCGCCCGACTGCTTCGTGATCGAGAGCCGTCTGCGCGAGCTGATGGACATTCCGGTCTTCCACGACGACCAGCACGGCACCGCGATCATCTCGGCCGCCGGCATCATCAACGCACTGCATCTGACCGGCCGCGACATCTCGGAAGCGACCCTCGTGTGCAACGGCGCCGGCGCCGCCGGCATCGCCTGCATCGAACTGATCAAGGCGATGGGCTTCCGCCACGAGAACGTCATCCTCTGCGACACCAAGGGCGTGGTCTACAAGGGCCGCACCGAGGGCATGAACCAGTGGAAGTCGGCCCATGCGGTGGAGACCGACAAGCGCAGCCTCGCCGAGGCCGTCGCCGGCGCCGACATCTTCTTCGGCCTCTCCGCCAAGGGTGCGCTGACCCCGGAGATGGTCGCCTCGATGGCGAAGAATCCGATCATCTTCGCGATGGCCAATCCCGATCCGGAGATCACTCCGGAAGAGGTCGCGGCGGTGCGCGACGACGCGATCGTGGCCACCGGCCGGTCGGACTATCCGAACCAGGTCAACAACGTCCTCGGCTTCCCCTACATCTTCCGCGGTGCGCTCGACGTCCGCGCCACGACCATCAACGAGGACATGAAGATCGCCGCCGCCAGGGCGCTCGCCCAGCTCGCCCGCGAGGACGTGCCGGACGAAGTCGCCGCCGCCTATCGCGGGGTGCGGCCGAAGTTCGGACCGCAGTACATCATTCCGGTGCCCTTCGACCCGCGGCTGATCTCCGAGATCCCGGTGGCGGTCGCCAGGGCGGCGATGGACTCCGGCGTCGCCCGGATGCCGATCGTCGACATGGACGCCTACCGCCAGAGCCTGTCGGCGCGCCGCGATCCGGTGACCGGCGTGCTCCAGCGGATCTTCGGCAAGGTCCGCGCCAACCAGAAGCGGGTGGTCTTCGCCGAGGGCGAGGAAGAGCCGGTGATCCGCGCCGCCGCCTCGTTCTCCGCCCAGGGTCTCGGCCTGCCGATCCTGATCGGCCGCAAGGACCGGATCGAGAAGGTCGCCGAGCGGGCCGGCATCGATCTCGGCGAGAACGGCGGCATCGAGGTGATCAACATCGCCGATTCGCCGCGCCTCAAGGCCTACACCGACCACCTCTACGCCCGGCAGTGGCGCGACGGCGCGCTCTATCGCGACTGCGTCCGTCAGACTCTCGACCGCAACTACTTCGCCGCGTCGATGGTGGCGCTCGGCGACGCCGATGCGATGGTGTCGGGCTCGACCCGTCACTTCCACTCGGTCTACGGCGACGTCGCCAAGGTGATCGATCCGCGCAAGGACCATCGGGTGATCGGTCTGTCGCTGGTCCTCGCCCGCGGCCGCACCGTGCTGATCGCCGACACCGCGATCCACGAGTCGCCCTCCGGCGAGCAGCTCGCCTACATCGCGGAGGAAGCGGCGCGGGCCGCCCGTCGTCTCGGCTACGAACCGCGGGTGGCGCTCCTCGCCTTCTCGAACTTCGGCCAGCCCCCGGGAGAGCGCACCACCCGCGTCAAGGAGGCGGTCTCCATCCTGGAGCGGCGCAAGGTCGACTTCGAGTTCGACGGCGAGATGTCGGCCGACGTCGCCCTCGATCCGGCGCGCATGGCGGCCTATCCGCTGTGCCGTCTGAAGGGACCGGCGAACGTGTTGGTGATGCCCGGCTTCCATGCCGCGCAGATCTCCTCGTCGATGGTCGAGGTGCTCGGCGGCGCGATGGTTCTGGGACCGCTGGTGGTCGGCTTCGAGAAGTCGGTGCAGATCTGCCAGCTCGGTGCCGGCGATCGCGAACTCGTCTACATGGCGGCGCTCGCCGCCTATGACGTGAACGGGTGAGGAGCGGTCCGGCCGCGTGCGGCCGGACGAAGACGTCCGGTGGACGTCTTCGAGCGACGAATGCCCGGCGCGTCCGCGCCGGGCCGGGAGACCTCTCCACACACCCGGCCTCGCACCGGGGACGTCCGGTGGACGTCTCGGGTCTCGGCCCCGCGGCGGCGCTTCTCAGGCGTCGCCGGCGGCGGTCGCCACCAGCGAATGGCGGTGGGTGGCGTGGCCGATGTTGCGGTCGAGGCGGGTCGGTACGAAGCCGGCCCGCCGGACCCGCTCGGCGATCTCCTGCGGCGTGTAGCTCGCCAGGCCGAGCCGGTGACGTTCCCGCCGGTAGGGCGAGCCGGCGGTGCGGGCGAGCCCCGCGATCGCCTGCAGGAAGAAGCCGCGGGAGAGGCCGAACCGCAGCAGCGCGGTGGTGTCCTCGAGGATCCCGGTCGCGGGATCGATCACGTCGCCGACGATCAGCCGCCCGCCGGGTCGCAACAGCCGACGCAGCCGGACCAGGAGGTCGTGGAGGCGGTCTTCCGGCACGTACTGGATCACCGAGATCAACAGCACCATGTCGCAACCGCCGGCGCGGTCGTCGAGATCGGCGATCACGTCGATTCCGGGACGGCCGGCGTGGATCTGCGCGAGTGCGTCGCGGCGCCCGGCGGCCGCGTCGTAGAGCAGCACCCGCGCGCCCCGTTCGACCAGGGCCGGGGCCATCAGCGCATCGCCGCAGCCGTAGTCGAGCAGCGTGAACGGTCCGTCCGGCAGCATCGGCGCGAGATGCCGGAACAGCTCTTCGTAGTGCGCCTCGAGATGGCGGCGACAGACGTAGAGCGAGACCTCGCCGTTCCAGTAGTCGAGCCAACCGCCGTTCGCCACCACGCCGCATCTCCCCTCGCGCCGATGCACCGCCGACCCGCTCGACCGTTCCGGGCCTCGCTGGATCGGACAGTAGACGGTCCGGAGAATGGCGGAAGTGCGCACCGGCGAACGGCGGCGGGCCGAGCGACACCCGGTGCGGCGAACCGGATCGGATGTCCGTTCCGGCTGCCGATGGCGGATCGGCCGGTTCCGACGACCGCGGTATCGCGAGCGGGTCGGATTCCGGTCGCGATCCGCCGACTCGACACCGGGCGAGAGGCGGGGCACGTCGATGGTCCGCGGTCCGCCGGATCCGAGTGGAAACGCCGACCGTCGGCCGGAAGGGTGGGGTCTGCCGCGCGACCCGCGCAACCCGACCGAACGTCACGGGGGCCGCGTTGAAATGTCACTCCGTCCGCGCGTGGCGGCGGCGTGGCCGGTCCGACGACGGCGGGTGCGTCCCGGTCAGTTCTTCTTCTGCGGCACCAGGCCGTCGGCGGTGAGCACGACGATCGCGACGAAGGCGATGGTGACGCCGGTCAGCGCGCCGACGATCAGGCCGGGATAGCCGAACAGAACGGTCGCTCCGACCAGGACGACGACGAAGGCGAGCTGCATCAGGATGACGAGGACGGCCATGGAGATCTCCGAAGGCATCCGGCGGTCGTCCGATCGCCCCGCCGCATACGGGTGCGCTCCGCCACCGGTCGGTCGCCGCCGTCGACGAAGACGACGGAGGAAATGCGACCGCCGCGTCATACGATCTAGGTAGTCGTACGTAAATAGGCCGTTCTGCCCTCTCTTGCGCCATGATGGCGGGACGCGCACGCGGGCATTGTCACCGCGGCCCCGATCTGCCATGGAAAGTCAGGGGATCGGGCCGTGAACCGAGCGCCCGCCGGCCAGTCGGAGTCCTGCCGCGACATGAGTCTGCCCAAGCGTTTCGAGGGTCTGATCGACTCCGACGAGCTGCGTCGTCGCCTCGACGGTTTCGTCGTCGACGGTGTCGACGGCGGCAATCCGGCGGTCCGCTCCAAGGTTCTCGCGGCTCTGAAGGAAGTCCGCCTCGCCGGCCGGGCCAAGGTCGAGGCGATGCTGATGGAGGACCGGCGCGGCTCGCTCTGCGCGGAACGGCTGTCGTTCCTGCAGGACGAGATGATCCGGGTGATCTACGACTTCGCCGTCCGCCACGTCTATCCGGTGGTCAACGCCTCTTCGGCGGAACGGATGGCGGTCACCGCGGTCGGCGGCTACGGCCGGGCGACGCTGGCGCCGGGTTCCGACATCGATCTCCTGTTCCTGCTCCCCTACAAGCAGACGCCGTGGGGCGAGAGCGTCGTCGAATACATCCTCTACATGCTGTGGGATCTCGGCCTGAAGGTCGGTCACGCCACCCGCAACGTCGAGGAATGCGTCCGCCTGTCGCGTTCCGACCTGACCATCCGCACCGCGATCCTGGAGGCGCGCTTCATCTGGGGCGACCGGCCGCTGTTCGACGAACTGGCGCTGCGCTTCGATCGCGACGTCGTCCAGAGCACCGGCCGAGAGTACATCGCCGCCAAGCTCGCCGAGCGCGACGAGCGCCACAAGCGGCAGGGCATGAGCCGCTATCTGGTCGAGCCGAACATCAAGGAGGCCAAGGGCGGCCTGCGCGACCTGCAGACCCTGTTCTGGATCGCGAAATACTTCTACCGGGTCAGGGACGCCGCCGAGCTGATCGCCGCCGGGGTCTTCTCGGCCGCCGAATACCGCCGGTTCAGGCGCTGCGACGATTTCCTGTGGGGCATCCGCTGCCACATGCACTTCGCCACCGGCCGGGCCGAGGAGCGGCTGTCCTTCGACCTCCAGCGCGAGATCGCCGCCCGCCTCGGCTATGTCGAGAAGGCCGGCCTCAGGGCGGTCGAGCGCTTCATGAAGCACTACTTCCTGGTCGCCAAGGACGTCGGCGACCTCACCCTGATCTTCTGTGCGGCGCTCGAGGAGGAACACGTCAAGCAGGCCCCGGCGCTGAACCGCTTCCTCGACCGCTTCACCCGCCGCCGCAGGGCCAAGCCGAACGCCGAGGGTGCGCTCTTCCTGCTCGACAACGCCCGCATCAACGTCGCCGCGCCGGACGTCTTCGAACGCGATCCGATCAATCTGATCCGGATCTTCCACGAGGCCGACCGCAAGGACGTCGATTTCCATCCGGATGCGCTGCAGCTGATCACCCGGTCGCTCCGGCTGATCGACGACACGGTCAGGAACGATCCGACCGCCAACGCCCTGTTCCTCGACGTCCTGTCCTCGCGCAACGATCCCGAGCGGCTGCTCCGGCGGATGAACGAGACCGGTGTGCTCGGCCGTTTCGTCCCCGATTTCGGCCGCATCGTCGCGATGATGCAGTTCAACATGTACCACCATTACACGGTGGACGAGCATCACCTGCGCTCGATCGGCGAGCTGTCGTCGATCGAGAAGGGCCGCCTCGCCGAGGAGGTGCCGCTCGCCTCCGAGCTGATCCAGGGCATCCAGAACCGCAAGGTGCTCTACGTCGCGCTGTTCCTGCACGACGTCGGCAAGGGCCGTACCGAGGATCACTCGCTGCTCGGCGCCAAGATCGCCCGCCGTCTGTGTCCGCGCCTCGGGCTCACCGCGGCGGAGACCGAGACCGTCGCCTGGCTGGTCGAGCACCATCTGGTGGCCTCGTCGGTCGCCCAGGGGCGCGACCTCAACGATCGCCGGACGATCTCCAACTTCGCCGAGATCGTCCAGTCGCCGGAGCGGCTGCGCCTGCTGCACTGCCTGACCATCGCCGACATCCGGGCGGTCGGCCCGGGCGTGTTCAACGGCTGGAAGGGCCAGTTGCTGCGCACCCTCTACTACGAGACCGAGCCGCATCTGGCCGGCGGCCATTCCCAGGTCACCCGCGACCAGCGGGTCGCCGCCGCCAAGCGCGAACTCTGCGACCGCCTCGACGGCTGGAGCGAGACCGAGAAGCGCGCTTATGTCGAGCGCCACTACGCGCCCTACTGGCTGCGGGTCGACCTGCCCCGCAAGATCGAGCACGCCACCTTCGTGCGCGCCGCCACCCGCGAGATGAAGCCGCTCGCCACCTCGGTGATCCCGCACGTCTTCGAGGGCGTCACCGAGATCACCGTGCTCGCCGACGACCATCCGCGGCTCCTGTCGGCGATCGCCGGGGCCTGTGCGGTGGCCGGCGCCAACATCGTCGACGCCCAGATCTACACCACCACCGACGGCCTCGCCCTCGACACGATCTTCGTCGGTCGCGAGTTCGCCGACGATCAGGACGAGATGCGCCGCGGACAGCGGATCTCGGCGCTGATCGAGAAGACCCTGACCGGCTCCGAGCGGCTGCCCGAGCAGGTCGAACGCAAGATCGCCGGAAAGGCCCGGCTGAAGGCGTTCCAGATCCCGACCGACGTGATCGTCAACAACGCCTGGTCGGACCGCTTCACGGTGATCGAGGTCTCCGGCCTCGACCGCCCGGCGCTGCTCTACGACCTCACCCGCGAGATCTCCGACCTCAACCTGAACATCGCCTCGGCCCACATCGCCACTTTCGGCGAGCGGGCGGTCGACGTCTTCTACGTGACCGATCTGTTCGGCCACAAGGTCGAGAACCGATCGCGGGAGCGCACCGTGCGCGAGCATCTGATCCGGGCCTTCGACGGGGTCGCCCGCGAGCACGCCCGCAAGGCGACCGCCTGAGACGGTCGTCCGGCGGGGCGAGCGAGGAGCGCCCATGAGCTTCGCCCGCAACGTCCTGACCGTCTCCGGTGCGACCCTGGCGAGCCGGATTCTCGGCTTCGCCCGCGACACGATGATCGCCGCGGTGCTCGGCACCTCGGTCGTCGCCGACGCCTTCTTCGTCGCCTTTCGGCTGCCCAACCTGTTCCGTCGGCTGTTCGCCGAGGGGGCCTTCGCCTCCGCCTTCGTGCCGCTCCTGGTGCGCACCCGCGACGAGGTCGGCGCCGACGAGGCCCGCCGCACCACCGCCGCGGCGCTGATCGCCCTTTCCGCCGCGGTCGGCCTGTTCACCGCCCTCGCGATGGTCTTCGCGCCGGCGCTGGTCGGGGTCCTGGCGCCGGGATTCTCCGCCGAGCCGGAGAAGTTCGCACTGACCGTCCGTCTCGCCCGGATCTGCCTGCCCTATCTCGCGGCTGTCTCGATCGCCGCGCTGTTCGCCGGCATCCTCGCCGCCGAACGCCGTTTCTTCGCCGCCGCGATCGCTCCGGTGACGCTCAATCTGGTGTTCATCGCGGTGCTGATCGGTCTTCTCCGGCGCCCGGCCGGCGGTGCCGAGATCGACGGCGTCTTCCTCGCCGCCGCGGTGGTGGTCGCCGGCCTCGTCCAACTGGCCCTGCTGGTCGCCGCCACCGCCGCCGCCGGCTCGCTGCCGGCGGTGCGGGCGCCCCGTTTCGACGCCCGGGTCGGCCGGTTCGGGCGGTTGCTGGTGCCCGGGGTGATCGCCGGCGGCCTCGCCGAGATCAACGTGGTGGTCGGCACGATGATCGCTTCGGTCGAACCCGGCGCGGTCTCCTGGCTCTATTACGCCGATCGCCTCTACCAGCTGCCGCTCGGCGTCGTCGGCATCGCGATCGGTCAGGTGCTGCTGCCGGAGATCGCCGACGGCCTCACCGGCGACGATGACGGGCGGCCGGAGCGGATGCTGTCGCGGGCGCTGGAGGCGGCCCTCGCCCTCGCCCTGCCGGCGGCGGTCGCGCTCTTCCTGCTCGCCCGGCCGATCGTCGCGGTGCTCTTCGAGCGCGGCGCCTTCGGCGGCGTCGACGCGGTCGAGACCGCCCGGGCGATCGCCGCCTTCGCCGTCGGCCTGCCGGCCTTCGTCCTGGTCAAGGTGTTCTCGCCCGCCTTCTTCGCCCGCGAGGACACCCGCACCCCTATGCTCGCCGGCGGTGTCGGGGTCGCGGTCAACCTCGCGGTGGCGCTCGCCGCCTTTCCGTTCGTCGGCTGGATCGCGGTCGCCTGGGCGACCGCCGCCGCCGGTTGGGTCAACGCCCTGGTGCTCGCCGGGCTGCTGCTGCGTCGTCGCCACTGGCGGGTCGACCCGCTCCTCGTCCGCCGGCTTCCGCGGTTGACGCTGGCCGCGGCGACGATGGGGGCGGTGGTCGGGCTCGGAGCGGCGGGAGCCGGCGTCCGTCTCGCGGCGGAGACTCCGCTCCTCGCGCGCGCCTCGGCGCTCGGCCTTCTCGTCGTCCTCGGGGTCGGCGTCCATGCCGGGCTGCTCTGGGCCTTCGGCGTGGTCGATTCGACGACCTTCCGTCGCCGCAGGGCCGATCCGCCTTGCTCCGAACCCTCGGATGCCGCATAACCCCGCGCGAAGTTCCGCCCTCGGGGCGGATCCACCGGGATCCCATGCCATGACCGACACGCCCAGCGCCGTCTTCGAACCCCGCGTCTTCTCCGGGGTTCAGCCGACCGGCAACCTGCACCTCGGCAACTACCTCGGCGCGATCGTCAAGTTCGTCGAGATGCAGAAGCATTTCGACTGCATCTACTGCGTCGTCGATCTGCATGCGATCACCCAGCCGGTCAGCGTCTGGGGCGGGCCGAAGGAGCTCGGCCGCAACATCCGCGAGGTCACCGCGGCGTTCCTGGCCGCCGGCATCGATCCGGTGAAGCACGTCGTGTTCAACCAGAGCCGGGTGCCCGAGCACGCCGAACTCGCCTGGGTGTTCAACTGCATCGCCCGGCTCGGCTGGATGAACCGGATGACCCAGTTCAAGGAGAAGGCCGGCAAGGACCGCGAGAACGCCTCGCTCGGTCTCTACGCCTATCCGACCCTGATGGCCGCCGACATCCTGCTCTACCGCGCCACCCACGTGCCGGTCGGCGAGGATCAGAAGCAGCACCTCGAGCTGACCCGCGACATCGCCCAGAAGTTCAACAACGATCTCGCCGAATCGATCCGCGAGAAGGGCCACGGCGACGCCTTCTTCCCGCTCACCGAGCCGCTGATCCAGGGGCCGGCGACCCGGGTGATGAGCCTGCGCGACGGCACCAAGAAGATGTCGAAGTCGGATCCTTCCGACCTCAGCCGGATCAACCTGACCGACGACCGCGACACCATCGCCCAGAAGCTCCGCAAGGCGAAGACCGATCCGGAGCCGCTGCCGAGCGAGGCCGCCGGGCTCGCCGGCCGTCCCGAAGCCGAGAACCTCGTCGGCATCTACGCCGCGCTCTCGGCGCGGAGCACCGCCGAGGTGCTCGCCGAGTTCGGCGGGTCGCAGTTCTCGACCTTCAAGTCGGCGCTGACCGATCTGGCGGTGGACAAGCTCGGCCCGGTCGGCTCCGAGATGAAGCGTCTGGTCGCCGATCCCGCCCACATCGATTCCGTGCTGGCCGCCGGTGCCGAGCGGGCCCGCGCCATCGCCGTTCCGGTGATGGCCTCGGTCAAGGACATCCTCGGCTTCATCCGCTGACGCCGCCGCGGAAACCGGCTGCGCTCGCCCGGGCGATGCGTGTATCCTCGTCTCCCCCGAGGTTCGAGGCGAGCGATGCACGCACCCGTCACCCAGGCCGAGGCCGTTGCCCGGACCCCGCTTTCGGCGGGTGAGGCGGCGCGCTTCTTTCTCGCCCCGCGGCTCGGCGGATTCGACTGCCTGCGCGCCACCTACCTCTCCCACGCCTACGCGCCGCACACCCACGACACCTATGTGCTCGGCACCATCGAGCGTGGCTGCGAGGCCTGGACCCTGCGCGGCACCCGCCACTATGCCGGTCCGGGCGATCTGGTATTCGTCAATCCGCACGAGGTCCACGACGGCAGCCCGCACGACGGCGGTTATTCCTATCGCACCACCTATCCGCCGCCGGAGGTGCTGCGCGGCATCGCCGAGGCGGTCTGCGGCCGGCGCGTCGTCGCCGATCCCTATTTCCCGGTCGCCCGGGTCCGCGATCCGCACGGTGCCGGCCTGCTCGCCGCCGCTCATCGGGCGATGGAGACCGGCACCGATCCCTTCGCCGCGGAGGAGTTGTTCCATCGCGCCTACGGCGTGCTGCTCGTCCGCCACGCCGCGCTCGCCCCCGCCGCGGTCGGGCTGGAGAACGGGCCGGTGCGTCGGGTCCGCGATCTGATCGAGACCCGCCACGGCGAGGATCTGTCGCTCGATCTCCTGGCCCGCGAGGCCGGCCTGTCGATCGATCATCTGATCCGGGCCTTCCGCCGCGCGGTCGGCATGACCCCGCACGCCTTCCTGATCGATGCCCGGGTGCGGCGGGCCAAGGATCTGCTGCGCCGTGGCGACACCCCGGCCGAGGTCGCCGCGGAGGTCGGCTTCGCCGATCAGGCCCATCTGACCCGGGTGTTCAAGGCGCGGGTCGGGATCGGTCCCGGCGGCTACCGGCGCGCCGCCGGCCCCTCCGCCCCTCCGCTGCGGGACTGACGCCGTCACACCGGCGGATCGTCCGGCGCGGTCGCGCCGATTTCGTTCAAGACGCGGGGCACGGGCCGGCGCCATGGTCCGGCCATGACCGATGATCGAACCGTCTCCACCGAACTCCGTGCCGCCGCCGCCGATCTCGCCCCCGCGGTGATCGCCGCGATGCCGATCGGCCTGCTGTTCGGCGCCCTCGCCACGGCGAAGGGGATGAGCCCGCTCGAAGCGGTGCTCGCCTCGGCGCTGATGTTCTCCGGCGGTGCCCAGCTCGCCGCGGTCGAGATCTGGCACCATCCGGTACCGATCGCCGCGCTGGTCGCCTCGACCCTGCTGATCAACGCCCGTTTCCTGCTGATGAGCGCGTCGCTCGCCCCGAAGCTGCCGAAGCTGCCGCTCCTCGCCCGGCTGGTCGGCTTCCACGCGCTCGCCGACGAGAACTGGGCCCTGTCGGAGAGCCGCGCAGCCGAGGAGGCCGCCGCCGGCCGCCGGATCACCGCCACCTACGTCTTCGGCCAGGGCTGGATGTTCGTCGCCGCCTGGGTCGCGGCGACCGCACTCGGCGCCGTGGTCGGGCCGTTCCTCGGCGATCCCCGCCGGCTCGGCGCCGATTTCGCCTTCACCGCGATCTTCGTCGGCCTCGTCGCCTCCTTCGTCCGGCGCGGCGGTGGCGGCGGGGTCGCCGCGGTTCTGGCGAGCGCCGCCGCCGCCGCGATCGCCCATCGCACCCTCGGCGCGCCCTGGCACATCCTGATCGGCGCCGCCGCCGGTCTCCTCGCCGCCGCCCTGCTCCACCGGCCGGCGGCCGGACCGAAGGCGGTGACCCGTTGAGCCTCGACCCCACCACCCTCGCCGCCATCCTCGGCATGGCCCTGGTCACCTGGCTCTGCCGGATCGGCGGTCTGGCGCTCGCCGGGCGGCTGCGTCTCTCCGGTCGTGCCGCGGCGGCCTTCGAGGCGATCCCGCCGGCGGTGCTGACCGCGGTGATCGCCCCGACCCTGCTGGTCACCGGCCCGGCCGAGACGCTCGCCGGCGCCGTCACCATCGCCGCGGCCCTGCGACTGCCGCTGCTCGCCACCGTGGTCGTCGGGGTCGGTGCCGTCCTGGTGCTGCGCACCGCCGGTCTCTGACGAGGCGATCCGACGGCACCGCCCGCCTCGACCCACGTCCGTCTTGCCGAGGCCCGCCCGAGGTGGCAGCCTCTCGTCCATGGCGAAACGGCGCAGATCCCTCGAGGCCGGTCACCGGCGCAAGATCCTGGCGGTGGTCGACGACACCCCCGAATGCGATCGGGCGATCGCCTTCGCGGCTCTGCGCGCCGCCCACACCGGCGGTGGTCTGGTCCTCCTCACGGTGATCGACGACACCGACTTCCGCGGTTTCCTCGGCGTCGAGCGCACCCTGCGGGCCGAGGCGCGGGCCGCGGCCGAGGCCGCTCTCGACCGGGCCGCCGCCCGAGCGGTCGCCTTCGCGGCGATCGCCGCGGATCGGGTGGAACGGGTGGTGCGCGAGGGCGACCGGGCCGCCGAGATCGTCGGTCTGATCGATGCCGACGAGGATCTCGCGGTGCTGGTGCTGGCCGCCGGGGTCGGCCCCGACGGCCCCGGTCCGCTGGTCGGCGCGATCGCCGGCCGTGCCTGCGGCAGCTTTCCGATTCCGGTGACCATCGTCCCCGGGCATCTCGGCGATGCCGAGATCGCGGCCATCGCCTGAGCCCGCCCACTGGACGGGTGGGGCGGAAAGTCCTATCTGGCTTCTCGACGTCCGGCTCGGGCCTTGACCCCGAGAGAGGAGAAACCATGTTCATCGAGACCGAAGTCACCCCCAATCCGGCGACGCTGAAGTTCGTGCCCGGCCGCACCGTGCTCGCCGAGGGCGCCCGCGAGTTCCGCGACGTCGCCGCCGCCGCCGCCTCGCCGCTCGCCGAGCGGCTGTTCGAGATCGACGGCGTCACCGCCGTGTTCTTCGGCACCGACTTCGTCTCGGTGACCAAGACCGAAGGCCCCGAGTGGCAGCACCTGAAGCCGGCGATCCTCGGCACGATCATGGAGCACTTCCTCTCCGGCGCGCCGCTGCTGAAGGCCGGCCCGCGCGATCGCGAGGTCGTCGACGACTACTCGGCCGAGGACGCCCGCATCGTCGCCGAGATCAAGCAGCTCCTCGACGAGCGCGTCCGCCCGGCGGTGGCCGGCGACGGAGGCGACATCACCTTCCATCACTGGGAGGACGGCATCGTCTGGCTGACCATGCGCGGCGCCTGCTCGGGCTGCCCGTCGTCGACCGCGACGCTGCGCAACGGCGTCCAGAACCTCCTGAAGCACTTCATCCCCGAGGTCCGCGAAGTTCGCGCCGCCTCCTGATCGCGTCGCGCCGGTCGGAGGGGACGACGGGTCGCAGACCATTTTCGCAGTGCCGATCCGGCACGCCCGGTGTACCTCTCGTCCCATGATTCTGCTCGTCGTCGACACCGCTCTCGATGCCTGCGCCGCCGCCGTCGTCCGTACCGACGACGGCGGCCGGTCGATCGTGGCCGAGAGCGAGACGATCGGCCGGGGCCACGCCGAACGGCTGATGGCGGTGATCGGACGGGCCGTCGAGCGCGCCGGCATCGGCCTCGCCGACGTCGACGCCTTCGCCGCTTCGATCGGGCCGGGGAGTTTCACCGGGATCCGGGTCGGGGTCGCCGCGGTGCGCGGTTTCGCGGTGGCGACCGGGCGGCCGGCGATCGGCGTGTCGAGCCTCGATGCGCTCGCCCGCGAGGCCGCCGCCGTCGCTCCGGGGCGGCCGATCCTCGCCGTGCTCGACGCCCGCAAGGACGAGGTCTACGCCCGCACCTACGCCGCCGATCTCGCGCCGCTCGGCCCGCCGACGGTCGTCGGGGTCGACGTCGCGATCGACGAGGCGCGCCGCAACGGCGCCGTCGTCGTCGGCTCCGGAGCGCCGCTCCTCGCGCCCCGCGCGCCCGACCTCGCCGTCGCCGGCAGCCAACGCTTCGCCGCGATCGAGACCCTCGCCGGTCTCGCCGCCGATCGCTTCGCCGCGGGCGACCGGACGCCGCCGGCCCCCCTCTACGTGCGCCCGCCCGACGCCAAGCCGCAATCCGCCCATCGGCTCGCCCGGCTGACGCCGACCCGACCGGGGGAGGGGGCCGCATGACCTTCGCCTGGTGGCCCCTCGTCGTCTGGCAGGCGGCGCTCGACTATTGGACGGCTCCGGCCCTGATCGCCGAGGAGGCGCATCCGCAGGACGCCGCCCGGCTCGCCGACATCCATCTCGCCGCCTTTCCCGGTGCGCCGTGGAGCGTCGACGATCTCGCCGCGCTGTTGCGCGAGGAGACCGTCTTCGGCCTCGTCGCCCGCCGCGCCAACGTCTTCGGCACCCGGCTCGCCGTCGGTTTCGTGCTGGTCCGCTCGGTCGCCGGCGAGGCGGAGATCCTGACTCTGGCGGTCGATCCCGGCCATCGCCGCCGCGGCGTCGCCCTGGCGCTGATGGAGACGGCGATGCGCCGGCTCTACGGCGACAGGGTCGAAGCGCTGTTCCTCGAGGTCGACGCCGGCAACCTCGCCGCCGTCTCGCTCTACCGCCGCCTGAAATTCCGTGTGGTCGGCGAGCGACGGGGCTACTATGTACACGGCAGCGTGACCGGTGCGACCGCGCTTGTCATGCGTTCCGATCTCCGATAATCGCCGAGGACGACAGGATCCTCGAACCGGAAGAGGTGGCCCCCGTGAACCCGGCGAATGTCCCTCCCGTCGAAGCCGAGGAGGCGAACCTCGAAGAGCGCTGCATCGGCGCAGGCATGCGGATGACCGACCAGCGTCGCGTCATCGCGCGGGTGATCGAGGAGGCGGTCGATCATCCCGACGTCGAGGAGTTGCATCGCCGCGCCGTCGCCATCGACAAGCGGATCTCGATCTCCACCGTCTACCGCACGGTGAAGCTGTTCGAGGATTCCGGCATCATCGAGCGCCACGACTTCCGCGACGGCCGTTCGCGCTACGAGACCGTGTCCGACGACCACCACGACCACCTGATCGACCTCAGGTCCGGCCGGGTGATCGAGTTCCGCTCGAAGGACATCGAGAAACTGCAGGAGTTCGTCGCCCGCGAGCTCGGTTTCCGTCTCGTCGACCACCGGCTCGAACTCTACGGCGTTCCGCTCGACGAAGAGAAACCCTGAGCGATGACGCGATTCGTCGCCGGTCTCGATCTGATCCGCCTCGTGGTGATCACTCTGCCGGCGATCTGTCTGCAATGGCTCGCGCTGCGGTTCTTCCCCGAATTCGCCCGCCGTCTGCCGGTGTGGTGGCATCGGCGGGCGCTCGGGGTCAGGGTCTCGACGATCGGCACGCCGACCGAGGTGCGGCCGCTGCTGGTGACCGCCAACCACGTCTCCTGGCTCGACATCTCGGTCGTCGCCTCGCTGATGCCGGTGTCCTTCGTCGCCAAGTCGGAGGTCGCCACCTGGCCGATCTTCCGCCTCTTCGCCCGCCTGCAACGCTGTGTCTTCGTCGACCGGACGCGGCGCACCGCGATCGGGAAGACGGCGGGCGAGATCGCCGACCGGCTCGCCGCCGGCGACTGCATGGTGCTGTTTCCGGAAGGCACCTCGTCGCCCGGCGGCGACGTCCTGCCGTTCCGCTCCGCCCTGATCGGTGCCGCGCGTGCGGCGATCGACCTCGGCGGCGGCGCTCCGGTGTCGGTCCAGCCGCTGACCATCGCCTACACCCGGATCGCCGGCATGCCGATCGGCCGCTGCGACCGGCCGCGGATCGGTTGGTACGGCGACATGGAACTGCTCTCCCATCTCTGGGGGGTGGCGATCGCCGGCGGCGTCGACGTCACCGTGGTCTGGGGCGAACCGGTGGTCTTCGCCGCCGGATCCGACCGCAAGCTGCTGACCCACGATCTCGAGACCGCGGTCCGTCGTCGCCTGCTCGCCGTGTTGCGGCCGTGAGCCCGCGGAAAACCGACCTTCCGCCACGCCGAGACGGTTCTCGAGCGGCGAGATCCGCGCTAGACGTGGCGTTTCATCCGCCGGTTTCCCGGCCGTCCGATCGACGGGCGACCGCTCCGGCGATTCCGAACGACGCGACGACGAGCGCCGAGACGTGAGCGAAAAGAAGAAAGTCTTCGTCAAGACCTGGGGTTGCCAGATGAACGTCTACGATTCCGATCGTATGGCGGACACCCTGGCGCCGGGTGGCTGGGAAGAGACCGGAAGCGCCGAGACGGCGGATCTGGTCATCCTCAACACCTGCCACATCCGCGAGAAGGCGGCGGAGAAGGTCTTTTCCGAGCTCGGCCGGATCCGTCGGCTGAAGGCGGCGCGGGCCGAGCGCGGCGAAAAGCTGCTGGTCGGCGTCGCCGGTTGCGTCGCCCAGGCGGAGGGCCGCGAGATCGCCCGCCGCGCTCCGGTCGTCGACATGGTGTTCGGCCCGCAGAGCTATCACCTGCTGCCCGATCTGGTCGCCCGCGCCGAAGGCGGCGGCCGGATCGTCGAGACCGAGTTCCCGGTCGAGGACAAGTTCGACCACCTCGCCCCGGCGACCCGGGAGAAGACCGTCGCCCGCGGCCTGACCGCCTTCCTGACGGTGCAGGAGGGCTGCGACAAGTTCTGCACCTTCTGCGTCGTCCCCTACACCCGCGGGTCCGAGACCTCGCGTCCGGTCGACCGCATCCTCGCCGAAGCCGAGCGCCTCGCCGAGGCCGGGGTGCGCGAGGTGACGCTGCTCGGTCAGAACGTCAACGCCTATCACGGCGCCGGTCCGGACGGTGCCACCTGGAGCCTCGCCCGGCTGGTCCGCCGGCTCGCCGAGGTCCCCGGCCTCGCCCGGATCCGCTACACGACCAGCCATCCGCGCGACATGAGCGACGACCTGATCGACGCCCATCGCGATCTGCCGGCGCTGATGCCGTGGCTGCATCTGCCTGTCCAGTCGGGGTCGAACCGCATCCTGTCGGCGATGAACCGCCGCCACGGACGCGACGACTATTTCCGTCTGGTCGAGAAGATCCGCGCGGCGCGGCCGGACATCGCGCTCTCCGGCGACTTCATCGTCGGCTTCCCCGGCGAGACCGAGGCCGACTTCGCCGACACCCTCGATCTGATCGAGACGGTCGGCTACGCCTCGGCCTTCTCGTTCAAGTATTCGCCGCGACCCGGCACCCCGGCGGCGGCCGACGAGGCGCAGGTCGCCGAGGCGGTCAAGGTCGAGCGCCTCGCCCGGCTCCAGGCGCTGATCGACCGCCAGACCCGCGACTTCAATCTGTCACGTCTCGGCATGACCATGGACGTGCTGCTCGAGAAGCCGGGTCGCCGCTCCGGTCAGCTCGCCGGCCGCTCGCCGTGGCTGCAGCCGGTGCATCTCGAAGCCCCCGCCGACCTCCTCGGATCGATCGTCCCGGTCCGGATCGAGGCGGTCGGCGCCAACTCGTTGTCGGGCGTCCCGGTCGACCGGCCGGCCGCCGTCTCCGGAGATCCTCGGTGAAAGACGAACAGGCCCAGCCGACCGCTCCCGCTCCGGTGACGGGTCACGCCTCCGACCTGACCCACGTCGTCCTCGCCTTCGACGACAACCGGCTGATCGGCGATCTCTACGGCGAGTTCGACCAGAACCTCGCCGAGATCGAGCGTCGGCTGCGGGTCACGGTGATCGCCCACGGCAATCAGGTGACGGTGAAGGGCGGCCACGACGCCTGCGACCGGGCCCGCCGGGTGCTCGAAACTCTGTGGGAACGGCTGCAGGCCGGCCACGAGGTCCACGTCGGCGACGTCGACGGCGCCATTCGAATGGCCGAGGAGGAGGCCGAGCAGCTGCCGCTGCCGACCCTCGAGCCGAAGGCCCGATACACGCCGGCCCAGATCTCGACCCGCCGCAAGACCGTCTCCGCCCGCACCCCGGCCCAGGACGCCTATGTCCGCGCCATGGGGCGGTCGGATCTGGTCTTCGGCATCGGCCCGGCCGGCACCGGCAAGACCTATCTCGCCGTCGCCTACGCCGCCGCCCTGCTGGAGCGCGGCGACGTCGACCGGCTGATCCTGTCGCGCCCGGCGGTCGAGGCCGGTGAACGGCTCGGCTTTCTGCCCGGCGACATGAAGGAGAAGGTCGATCCCTATCTGCGGCCGCTCTACGACGCGCTCTACGACATGATGCCGCCCGACAAGGTCGAGCGCGGCCTGCAGTCCGGGATGATCGAGGTCGCGCCGCTCGCCTTCATGCGCGGCCGCACCCTGGCCAACGCCGTGGTGCTGCTCGACGAGGCGCAGAACTGCACGACCATGCAGATGAAGATGTTCCTGACCCGGTTGGGCGAGAACTCGCGGATGATCGTCACCGGCGATCCGACCCAGGTCGATCTGCCGCCCGGCGCCAGATCGGGTCTGGTCGACGCGCTGGAGATCCTCGCCGGGGTCGAGGGCATCGTCCGGGTGAACTTCACCGAGAAGGACGTGGTCCGCCACGAACTGGTGGCCCGCATCGTCCATGCCTACGACGAGGTGTCGCGCCGCCGGCTGGAGCTCGAGCGCGAGCAGCGCGGGGAGAAGCGGCCGTGAGCGCGATGCCGACGATCTCCGTCGAGACCGCGATCGAGGCCGGCGACTGGGGCGAGATCGGCCATTGGGAAGGGCTCGCGGCGCGGGTCGCCGCGGCGGTCGCCCTGCGGCCGGAGCTCGACGTGCCCGACGGGGCCGAGCTGTCGCTGCTCCTGACCGACGACGCCCACGTCCGCGTCCTCAATCGCGACTGGCGCGGCAAGGACACGCCGACCAACGTCCTCTCGTTCCCTTCGGCCGACGAGGACGAGGAGCCGGGTCCGCTGCTCGGCGACGTCGTCGTCGCCCGCGAGACCACCGCCCGCGAGGCGGTGGCCGATGCCCTTTCCTTCGACGATCACTTCGTGCACCTCCTGGTCCATGGTCTCCTCCATCTCTTCGGGTTCGATCACGAGGTGGACGAGGAGGCCGAGGAGATGGAGGCGCTGGAGACCGAGATCCTCGCCGGCCTCGGTGTCGCCGACCCCTACGGCGACCGCGGACCGGCCGCCGACCACAGCGACGATTGACAAGCGCCCCCGTGGGTCACCACGATCGGTGGTGGAACCCCGAGGTGGGCGAAGCAGGCAGGTGAGATGAGCGACGCGAATTCCCAGAGTAGCGGCGCCGCGGGCGAGGGATCCTCGAGATCCGAATCCCGCGGCGAGGCGACGTCCGATCGGACGGGCGACAGTTGGCTCGATCGATTGCGGGCCGCGGTCGGTCTGAAATCTTCGGCCGCCGATCTGCGCGAGAACCTCGAGGAGATCCTCGACGCCGGTGACGGCGACACCGGCGGCGGATTTTCGGCGGAAGAGCGCGCGATGATCCGCAACATCCTGAAGCTCGGCGAGACCACCGTCGACGACGTGATGATCGCCCGCGCCGAGATCGACGGCGTCGCCGAGGACATCCGCCTCGACCGGCTGATGCTCACCTTTCTCGAGACCGGCCACAGCCGCATGCCGGTCTATCGCGAATCGCTCGACGATGCGGTCGGGATGATCCACATCCGCGACCTGATGGGCCATGTCGCCCGCGCCGCGGCGGTCGAGCCGGCCGGCGCCGGCACCGCCGCCCCGGCCATCGACCTCACCCGCGTCGATCTGTCCCGCACCCTGGCCGAGGCCGGCCTGGTGCGTCCGGTGCTGTTCGTGCCCGGCTCGATGCCGGCCACCGATCTGCTCGCCCGGATGCGCCAGAACCGCATCCAGATGGCTCTGGTGATCGACGAATACGGCGGCGTCGACGGACTGGTCAGTCTCGAGGACATCGTCGAGACGGTGGTCGGCGACATCGAGGACGAACACGACGTGGTCGAGGCCGCCGACATCGTCGACCACGGCGACGGCGTCTGGCTGGTCGACGCCCGCGCCGGAATCGAGGAGGTGTCGCAGGCGATCGATCTCGATCTCGCCGTCACCGGCTTCGACGAGGAGGTCGAGACCATCGGCGGTCTCGTCGTCTCGCTCACCGGGCGGGTTCCGGAGACCGGCGAGACCATCGTCTCCGAGCATCTGCCCGGACTGACCATCGGCGTTCTCGAAGCCGACGCGCGCCGCATCCGCCGTCTCCGGTTGACCCGCACCGGCGAGCCGGGGGCCGCCGG
Organism: uncultured Alphaproteobacteria bacterium; assembly: GCA_937919435.1. GTDB lineage: Bacteria > Pseudomonadota > Alphaproteobacteria > Rhizobiales > Ancalomicrobiaceae > Siculibacillus. Next base: position 40,966 of record CALFRR010000039.1, read on the forward strand.
TCGCGCCACCGGCTAGGCGGAGGCGTGACGGCTCCGACCGTCGGTCCGGCCCGTCCGTGCGGGCCGGTCCACTCGGACGCCGAACCGCTCTACGATCGGCCGCGAATCGGCGACTTTCGGAAAGGGTCGACATGTTCGAGCGCCTGTCCCACGGCGTCATGCTGCTCCACGGCTGGCGCCGGTTTCTGGCCGTCGCTCTCGCCGGAGCCCTCGGCGGGCTCGCTCAGGCGCCCTTCGGCGTCTTCCCGGTGCTGTTCGTCGCCTTTCCCGTGCTGGTCTGGGCCCTCGACGGCGCCGTCGAACTGAAGGGGCGCAGCACCCTCGCCCGGCTCGGACCGGCCTTCCGGATCGGCTGGATCTTCGGCTGCGGCTGGTTCCTCGCCGGCCTGTGGTGGATCGGCGGTGCCTTTCTGGTCGACGTCGAGGTGTTCGGCTGGATGATGCCGATCGCCGTCGCCTCGCTGTCGATCGGCCTCGGTCTGTTCCACGGGCTCGCCGCGGCGATCGCCCGGATCGGCTGGACCGAGGGGCCGGCACGCATCCTCGCGCTCGCCGCCGGCTTCTTCGTCGCCGACTGGCTGCGCGGTCACGTGCTGACCGGGTTTCCCTGGGGGACCATCGGCCAGGGCTTCACCGTCAATCTGCCGATGATGCAGATCGCTTCGATCCTCGGCGGCTACGGCACCACCGTTCTGGCGGTGGTGGTCTTCGCCGCGCCGGCGGTGCTCGCCCGGTCGGCGCGCGACGACCGCCGCTTCGCCGCCGCGGTCGGTGCCGTCTTCGTCGCGGTGGTCGGCTTCGGCTTCGTCCGGCTCGCCGCGACGCCGACCGAGTTCGTGCCCGACGTGAAGATCCGCATCGTCCAGCCGGCGATCGACCAGTGGGCGAAGGGACGGCCGGAGTTCCGCTACGAGACCATGGCCCGCTTCGCGGAGTTGTCGACCGGCCCGGCCCGCGACGCCGCCGGCGAGCCGGTCGCCGCGGCGCTGCGGCCGAGTCTGGCCGGCGGTCGGCCGGGCCGGATGCCCGGCATCACCCATCTGGTCTGGCCGGAGAGCTCTTTCCCCTTCCTGGTCGCCCGGGAGCCGTGGGCGCTGGCCACCATCGCCGAACTGATCGGCGACGACACCCTGCTCCTCGCCGGGGCGATCCGGGCCGAGGCGCCGGCCGCCGGCGAGACCCGTTCGCGCTTCTACAACTCGATCCTGGCCTTCGGGCCGGAGGCCGAGATTCTCGCCGCCTACGACAAGGTCCATCTCGTTCCGTTCGGCGAGTATCTGCCGTTCCAGGATCTCGCCGAACGCATCGGGCTCGAACAGTTGACCCGGCAGCGCGGCGGCTACACCCCCGGCCCGGGACGGCGCGGCATGCGGCTGCCGAAGACGCCCTATTTCGCGCCGCTCGTCTGTTACGAGGCGGTGTTCCCCGACGAGGTGGTTCCGGCGGAGGGCGAACGGCCGCAGTTCCTGCTCAACGTCACCAACGACGCCTGGTTCGGCCGCACCCCCGGTCCCTGGCAGCATCTGATGCAGGTTCGCCTGCGGGCGGTGGAAGAGGGGCTACCGGTGGTCCGCGCCGCCAACGACGGCGTTTCCGCCACCGTCGATCCGCTCGGCCGGGTGGTGGCGAGCCTCGGTCTCGGCGTGGCCGGTGCGCTCGATTCCGATCTGCCGCGGCCTCTGGCGCCGACCGTGGCTTCCCGTCTGGGTGAGGCCATCGGCTGGCTGCTCGCATCGCTCGCATTGGCGATGTCCAGTTATCGAAGGCTTAAGAACGAAGCTTAGGAGAAAGTTGACTTCGTCCGGCGGTGATTTCAATGTTCGGTGTGCGGTGTCCGAACGGGACATGCTTGGGTCGAACCGTCGTCCGGCGTGGGAGCTCTCTCCGGGAGTATACGCGGATGACGCAACGCGGGAAACGACGACGTTCGGAAACCGGAAGATGCGATCGGAAATCTGAATGTCACGATCGCACAAAATAAGAACTATAGAAAAGGCAAAGGCAAGAGAATGGCCAGTAAAAAATCCCCTAATCCGATCGATATCCATGTTGGAAGCCGCGTCAGGTTGCGGCGTATGATGCTCGGAATGAGTCAGGAGAAACTCGGCGAGCATTTGGGTATCACCTTCCAACAGATCCAGAAATACGAAAAGGGAACCAACCGGATCGGTGCGAGCCGGGTGCAGGCGATCGCTCGTGTGCTGAGCGTGCCGGTTTCCTTCTTCTTCGAAGATGCCCCCGGTGTGACTCCGGTGGCCGGCGAGCAGGGTTTCCAGGAGCCGCAGTCGGCCTCCTACGTGGTCGACTTCCTGTCGAGCGCCGAGGGCCTGTCGCTGAACAAGGCGTTCATTCGGATCCAGGACCCGAAGCAGCGCCGCAAGGTGGTCGAGCTGGTCAAGGCGATCGCCGGCGACGAAGACGAGAACTGAGGTCGTTCGCGGCGATCGGTCGCTTCGTCCTTCGTGGAGCGGGGGACGCGGGATCGATCGCCACGGGGTCTCCGGGCCTGTCGACGTCGTCCGGACGTCGCCGTCGACAGGCCCTTCGTCGATCTTCGCCCACCATCGGAGTCATTCGACTTCGTCGGCGAACATCCCGCCGGAATGTCTTTCTTTCTCCGCGGCTTTCTGCGTCGGTGCCGTGCTTGACCCCGGATCGACGCCGTTGCAAAAGCAGTTCGCGCGATCGATGCGGATCGATCGCGCCGTACCCTCGTGCCTCGTCCACCGGTGAGCGCGGATCCGAGCCCTCGGCCGGCCAGAATCTCCCGGTGTCCTGCGGCTTGTTTCCAGGGAAGGATGAACGTGTCCCGTTCGAATTATCTTTTCACCTCGGAATCCGTTTCCGAAGGCCATCCCGACAAGGTCTGTGACCGCATCTCCGACGAGATCGTCGATGCCTTCTTCCGATTGGGGCCGCAGTACGGCTGGGATCCCTCTCATCTCCGGGTCGCCGCCGAGACCCTGGCGACGACCAATCGGGTGGTGATCGCCGGCGAGACCCGCGGTCCGGCCGAGATCACCCGGGATCTGCTCGTCCATCTGGCGCGGCTCGCGATCCGCGACATCGGCTACGAGCAGGACGGTTTCCACTGGGACACCGCCGAGGTCGCCGTCCATCTCCATGCCCAGTCGGTCGACATCGCCCAGGGTGTCGATGCCGGCGGCAACAAGGAGGAGGGCGCGGGCGACCAGGGCATCATGTTCGGTTACGCCTGCCGCGAGACGCCGGAACTGATGCCGGCGCCGATCTACTACGCCCACCGGATCCTCAACGACCTCGCCCTGGCGCGCAAATCCGGCCGTGAACCGCTGCTCGGGCCGGACGCCAAGAGCCAGGTCACCGTCGCCTACGAGAACGGCCGGCCGGTCCGGGCCGCCCAGATCGTGCTGTCGACCCAGCACGCCGACGGCCTCTCCTCGGCCGACGTCCGTCGGATCGTCGAGCCCCACGTCGTCGCCGCGCTGCCGGCCGGTTGGGTCGACGAGAAGACCGTCTGGCACGTCAATCCGACCGGCAAGTTCGTCATCGGCGGACCCGACGGCGACGCCGGCCTGACCGGCCGCAAGATCATCGTCGACACCTACGGCGGTGCCGCGCCGCACGGCGGCGGTGCCTTCTCCGGCAAGGACCCGACCAAGGTCGACCGGTCCGCCGCCTATGCCGCGCGCTATCTGGCCAAGAACGTCGTCGCCGCCGGTCTCGCCGAGAAGGCGACGATCCAGCTCGCCTATGCGATCGGCGTCTCCGACCCGCTCGCCGTCTACGTCGATCTGCACGGCACCGGGGTGGTCGACGAGGGCCGGCTGGAGACCGCGCTGCGCGAGGTGATGCGCCTGTCGCCGCGCGGCATCCGCGAGCATCTCGGCCTTCTCGCGCCGATCTACGCCCGCACCGCCGCCTATGGCCACTTCGGCCGGGCGCCGGAGGCCGACGGCGGCTTCTCCTGGGAGAGGACCGACCTCGTCGACGCTCTGAAGACCGCCGTCGGCGCCTGAGGCGACCGGACGAACCCGAACGAGGCGCACATGGGACCCCCCGTGTGCGCCTTCTCCTTTGTCACTCCACCCGGGACGATCCGACGCCCTCGGACCGATACCCGGCCAGCCCCGCCCGAGCCCACCGATGTCGCGACCGCCCGAACCCGCGCCCCTCCCCGAGGACGACGCAGACGCCGCCCGTGCCCACGCCTTCTACGGGCGCCGCAAGGGCAAGCCGTTGCGCGTCGGTCAGGCGAACGCGATCGAGGAGCTGTTGCCGCGCCTCGCCGTCGATCTCGCGCGAGAGCCGATCGATCCGCGCGGCCTCTTCGCCGGCCCGGTCGACGACGTCTTCGTCGAGAGCGGCTTCGGCGGCGGCGAGCATCTGATAGAGACGGCGAAGGCGAACCCGCGGATCGGCCTGATCGGCGCCGAACCCTTCGTCAACGGCATGGCCAAGGCGCTGGTGGCGATCCACGAGGCCGGGCTGGAATCGAACGTCCGGCTGCACCACGCCGATTCGGTCCTGCTGCTCGACGCCCTCGCGCCGGCTTCGATCGGGCGGTTCTATCTGCTCTATCCCGACCCCTGGCCGAAGAAGCGCCATTGGAAACGCCGCTTCGTCGACAAGGGCAATCTCGACCGGATCGCCCGCGTCCTGCGTCCCGGCGGCGAGTTCCGCTTCGCGTCCGACTGGGCGCCCTACGTCGACTGGACCCTGGCGCGGACCGCCGTACACCCTGCCTTCGAGTGGACCGCGACGAGCGCCGACGACTGGCGCGAGCCCTGGGCCGGTTGGCCGGGCACCCGCTACGAGGAGAAGGCGCTCCGCGAGGGCCGCACTCCGGCCTATCTGATCTTCCGCCGGCGCTGACCCCACGGAAATTCGCGGCCGGCGCGGCGAATCGACGGTGTGGCCCTTGCCATCGCCGGGTGAGGTACCGTATAAGCCCGATCGAACACGAAATTCTCAGATCGTCTTCCCGACGAAACGAGAGTGGGCCCCGCCGGGACCCGCTCTTTCGGTGTTGCTCCGGTCGACCCTGGTCGGCTGGCCGCACCCGCCGCGGACGATCTCGGACGGACAACGGAGCCACGCCACTGACCACCCGAAACGAACCTCGCCTCGTCCACGAACAGGGTCTCGATGCCCGGATCGCCGCGCTCGCCGAGCCGGTGGTGGAAGATCTCGGGTTTCGGCTCGTCCGGGTGAAGTGTTCCGGCCGCAACGGCTTCACCGTGCAGGTGATGGCCGAGCGTCCCGACGGCACCATCGGCGTCGTCGATTGTGAGACGATCAGCCGCAACCTGGCGCCGGTGCTCGACGCCGAAGATCCGGTCGATCGTGCCTATCATCTGGAAGTGTCCTCGCCCGGCATCGACCGGCCGCTGGTCCGCCGCTCCGATTTCGACCGCTGGGCCGGCCACGTCGCCAAGATCGAGCTGACGATGCCGCACGACGGGCGCAAGCGGTTCCGCGGCGTCCTCGTCGGGCTCGACGGCGAGACCTTCGGGGTCCGTCTGGAGGGCGTCCCCGAGGGTGAACCCGATACCGTCTGGCTCGATCTCGCCGCGCTCGCCGAAGCGCGTCTGGTGATGACCGACGACCTCATCGCCGCTTCGCTCAGGGCCGCCAAGGCGGCGCTGAAGGAGGACGGCGAAGGCGAAGAAGACGACGACGTGACCGGCGAGGCCGCTCCGGTCCATTGAGACGACATCGAGGGGAGCCGGAAGCGCCGGTCTCCTCCAGGGAGAAGACGATGGCAGTCAGCGCCAACAGACTGGAACTCCTCCAGATCGCCGATGCGGTCGCCCGCGAGAAGGTGATCGACCGCAAGATCGTCCTGGCGGCGATGGAGGATGCGATCCAGAAGGCGGCCCGGTCGCGCTACGGTTCTGAGACCGAGGTGCGCGCCGAGATCAATCCGCGCACCGGCGAGATCAAGCTGCAGCGGCTGCTCGAGGTGGTCGAGGAGTTCGAGAACCCGGCGACCCAGATCCCGCTGGTCGACGCCCGTCTCCGCAACCCGGACGCCGCCGTCGGCGACTTCATCGCCGAGCCGCTGCCGCCGATGGACTTCGGCCGCATCGCCGCCCAGTCTGCCAAGCAGGTGATCGTCCAGAAGGTCCGCGAAGCCGAGCGCGATCGCCAGTACGACGAGTTCCACGACCGCATCGGCGAGATCGTCAACGGCACCGTCAAGCGCATCGAATACGGCAACGTGATCGTCGATCTCGGCCGCGGCGAGGCGATCGTCCGTCGCGACGAGCTGATCCCGCGCGAAGCCTTCCGCAACGGCGACCGTGTCCGCGCCTACGTCTACGACGTCCGCCGCGAGCAGCGCGGGCCGCAGATCTTCCTGTCGCGCACCCATCCGCAGTTCATGGCCAAGCTGTTCGCCCAGGAAGTGCCGGAGATCTACGACGGCATCATCGAGGTGAAGTCGGTCGCCCGCGATCCCGGATCCCGCGCCAAGATCGCGGTGATCTCGCGCGATCCGTCGATCGATCCGGTCGGCGCCTGCGTCGGCATGCGCGGTTCCCGCGTCCAGGCGGTGGTCCAGGAGCTGCAGGGCGAGAAGATCGACATCATCCCCTGGTCGGGCGACGCGGCGACCTTCATCGTCAACGCGCTGCAGCCGGCGGAAGTGGCCAAGGTGGTGCTCGACGAGGACGCCGGCCGCATCGAGGTGGTGGTGCCCGACGATCAGCTGTCGCTCGCCATCGGCCGGCGCGGTCAGAACGTCCGCCTCGCCTCCCAGCTCACCGGCTGGGACATCGACATCATGACCGAGGCCGAGGAATCGGAGCGCCGGCAGAAGGAGTTCCACGAGCGGACCCAGCTGTTCATGGACGCCCTCGACGTCGACGAGGTGGTCGCCCAGCTGCTCGCCACCGAAGGCTTCGGCACGGTCGAGGAGATCGCCTATGTCGACGCCGCCGAGATCGCGCGGATCGAGGGCTTCGACGAGGAGACCGCCGAGGAGATCCAGACCCGCGCCACCGAGCATCTCGCCGAGATCGAGGCGGCTCAGGACGCCGAGCGGCGTGAACTCGGCGTCGAGGACGAGCTGAAGACGATCGCCGGGGTGACCACCGCGATGCTGGTCGCCTTCGGCAAGGACGGCATCAAGACCATCGAGGATCTCGCCGGATGCGCCACCGACGATCTCGTCGGCTGGAACGAGCGCAAGGGCGGCGAGGTCGAGAAACACGCCGGCATTCTCGGCGACATCGAACTGTCGCGGACCGAGGCCGAGGCGATCATCATGGCGGCACGTCGGGCCGCCGGCTGGATCTCCGAAGAGGAAGAGCCGGTCGAAGCGACCGAGCCGACCGAGGACGAGGCCGCCGGTGCCTGACACGGACGACGCGGAGGCGCTCGAGGACGGTCCGCCGATCTTCGACGAGCGCCCTCCGACCCGACACGATCGTCTCCGCACCTCGATCGTCGATCGACGGGCGATGCCGATCGAGGATCTGATCCGCTTCGTCCTCGCCCCCGACGGGTCGGTGGTGCCGGATCTGAAGCGGTCGCTGCCCGGCCGCGGCGTGTGGGTCGAAGCGACCCGCGCCGCCGTCGAACGGGCGGTGGAGAAGAAGCTCTTCGCCCGTGCCCTGCGCACGGGCGTCACGGTCGATCCCGGGCTTCCGGCTCTGGTCGATCGGTTGATGTGCGAGAGCACGCTCGGCCTTCTCGGCCTGGCGCGCAAGGCGGGGCTGGTGGTCACCGGCTTCGCCAAGGTGGAACAGGCGGTGGCGCGCGAGCGGCTCACCGCTCTCGTCCGGGCGGCGGAAGCCGGCGAGGACGGGTCCGCCAAGATGACCGCGGCGCTCCGGCGTCGTTTCGGTGAGGAGATCGGTTGCCCGGTCCTCCGAATCTTCACCGGAGCCCAATTGGATTTGGCATTGGGTCGGTCGAATGTGATACATGCAGCGCTGCTTGCCGGCCGGGCGAGCGAGAGTTTCCTCGGGCGCGCGCTCGCGCTCGGACGGTACCGCGGCGTCGAGGCGGCGGATCCGATGGTCGGCCCTCGAGCAAGTCGCGGCACCCCGCCGCAGGAATGACGGACACATGAACGACACGAAGAGCACCGGCGAGAAGACCCTGCACGTCGACGTCAAGAAGAAGTTGACGTTGAAGCTGAAGACCGATGCGACGGTCCAGCAGAGCTTCAGCCATGGCCGGTCGAAGACCGTGCTCGTCGAAACCAAGAAGAAGCGGATTCTGAAGCCGGGCGAAGTCGCACCGGTCGAGGCTCCCGTCGTCGCGGCGCCCGCACCGGCCCAGCCGCGTCCGACCGAGCCGAGCGCCGCCGCGCCGCAGCCGCGGGTCGAGGTGAAGCCGCGGGTCGAGGCCCGTCCGGCACCGACCCAGCCGCGCGCCCCGCAGCAGCCGGTCACCGCCCAGCAGCAGGCGACCGCTCAGCAGCAGCGGGCGGCCCAGCCGCGCACCGGCGCGATCCTCCAGACCCTCTCGGCCGGCGAGCGCGCCGCCCGTGAGAAGGCGCTCGCCGAGGCCCGAATCCGCGAGGTCGAGGAACGCAAGCGCCGCGAGGAAGAGGAGCGGCTGCGCGCCATCGAAGAGGAACGCCTGCGCGTCGAGCGCGAGGCCGAGGCCAAGCGCCGTGCCGAAGAGGAAGCGGTCCGCCGCGCCGAGGAGGAGGCCCGTCGCAAGGCCGCCGGCGAGCCGGAACCGACCGCCGAACCGGTCGTCGAGGCACCCGCCGCCGCGTCGGCGCCCGCGTCGACCGCTCCGGTCAAGGCCGAGGCCGCCAAGCCCGCCGCCGCTGCTCCCGCCCGCCCCGGTCGCGAGACCGAGGAGGAGGAGGACGAGGCGCCGCGTCGCGGTCCGGCCCGTCCGGGTGCCGCTCCGGTCGCCCGCAAGCCGGTCGCCGCCGTGCCGCCGCCGAAGCCGACCCGCACCCGCGGCGACGAGCGTCCGCGCGGCAAGCTGACCGTGGTCACCGCTCAGACCGAGGAAGAAGAGAACGACGGTCGCGGCCGTTCGGTCGCCGCCTTCAAGCGTCGCGTCCAGCGCCAGCAGCGCCGGATGCAGAGCTTCGAGCCGCGCGAGAAGATCTCCCGCGAGGTCATCCTGCCCGAGACGATCACCATCCAGGAGCTCGCCAACCGTATGGCCGAGCGGGCGGTCGACGTCATCAAGCTGCTGATGAAGCAGGGGCAGATGCTGAAGATCAACGACGTCATCGACGCCGACACCGCCGAGCTGATCGCTCAGGAACTCGGCCACACGGTGAAGCGCGTCGCCGAATCGGACGTCGAAGAGGGCCTCTTCGCCGCGCCGCTGGAGGGCGAGGTCCTGGCCTCGCGTCCGCCGGTGGTGACCATCATGGGTCACGTCGACCACGGCAAGACCTCGCTGCTCGACGCGATCCGCTCGACCAAGGTGGCGATGGGCGAAGCCGGCGGCATCACCCAGCACATCGGCGCCTATCAGGTCGAATCGAACGGTCAGAAGATCACCTTCATCGACACCCCCGGCCACGAGGCCTTCACCGCGATGCGGTCGCGTGGCGCCAAGGCCACCGACATCGTCATCCTGGTGGTGGCGGCCGACGACGGCGTCATGCCGACGACGGTCGAGGCGATCAACCACACCCGCGCCGCGGGCGTGCCGATCATCGTGGCGATCAACAAGATCGACAAGCCGCAGGCCGATCCGCAGCGGGTCCGCACCGCTCTGCTCCAGCACGAGATCGTGGTGGAATCGATGGGCGGCGACGTGCTCGAGGTCGAGGTCTCGGCCAAGCAGCGCCTGAACCTCGACAAGCTGCTCGAGGCGATCCTGCTGCAGTCGGAAGTGCTCGAGCTCAAGGCCAACCCGGACCGGGCGGCCGAGGGCACGGTGATCGAGGCGAAGCTCGACAAGGGCCGCGGCCCGGTCGCCACCGTCCTCGTCCAGCGCGGCACCCTGAAGGTCGGCGACATCCTGGTCGCCGGCGGCGCCTGGGGCCGCGTCCGCGCGCTGCTCACCGAGCACGGCGACGCGATCCGCGATGCGACGCCGTCGACCCCGGTCGAGGTTCTCGGCTTCCAGGAGACGCCGGAGGCGGGCGACCGCTTCGCGGTGGTGGAGAACGAGGCCCGCGCCCGCGAGGTCGCCGACTATCGCCAGCGTCTGAAGCGCGAGAAGGCGCAGGCCCGCGGTGCGGGTGCGCGCGGCTCGCTCGCCGAGATGATGAGTCAGCTGAAGGAAGCCGGCCGCAAGGAGTTCACCCTGGTGGTCAAGGGCGACGTGCAGGGGTCGCTCGAGGCGATCGTCGGCGCGCTCGAGAAGCTCGGCAACGACGAGGTCCGCGCCCGGGTGATCCACGGCGGCGTCGGCGGCATCACCGAGTCCGACGTGTCGCTGGCCTCGGCCTCCGGCGCGGCGATCATCGGCTTCAACGTCCGTGCGTCGAAGGAAGCGCGCGAGGCGGCGGAGCGCGAGGGCGTCGAGATCCGCTACTACAACATCATCTACGACCTGGTCGACGACGTGAAGAAGGCGATGAGCGGCATGCTCACGCCGGAGATTCGCGAGACCATGCTCGGCAACGCCCGGATCCTGGAGATCTTCAACGTCTCCAAGGTCGGCAAGGTCGCCGGCTGTCTGGTCACCGACGGTCAGGTCGAACGCGGTGCGTCGGTCCGCCTGATCCGCGACAACGTCGTCATCCACGAAGGCAAGCTCTCGCAGCTCAAGCGCTTCAAGGACGACGCCAAGGAGGTCGTGGTCGGCCAGGAATGCGGCATGTCCTTCGAGAACTATCAGGACATGCGCGCCGGCGACGTCATCGAGTGCTACCGGGTCGAGGAGAGCGCCCGCACGCTCTGACGGTATTCCGTCGCGAGAGATCTCGGCCGGGCCTCGGGTCCGGCCGATCGTCGTTCCACCCCAATCGCTTTCCCGACGCCGGGTCCGATCCCCGGTCGGTCGGGTGGAGAGGCCCCATGACGCCCCACGGTTCCGCGCCGGGCACGCCGTCGCAACGCCAGCTCCGCGTCGGCGAGATCATCCGCCACGCCCTCGCCGAGATCCTCGCCCGCGGCCGGCTCGCCGATCCCGATCTCGACGGGGTCGTGCTGACCGTGCCCGAGGTCCGCATGTCGCCGGACCTGAAGAACGCCACCGTGCTGGTGATGCCGCTCGGCGGCCGCGACACCGACCGGGTGATGACCGGGCTCGAGCGCTCGAAGAAGTGGTTCCGCGGTCAGGTCGCCCGCCGAGTCGATCTGAAGTTCGCGCCCGAACTGCGCTTCCGCCTCGACACCCGCTACGACGACGACGCCCGGGTCACCGAGATGCTGCACGAACCGCTCGTCGCCAAGGACCTCGGCAAGACCGACGGCGACGACTGATCCGGCCGTGCCCGGCTCCGCGGTCCGCGTCCCCGATGCGGCCGGCTCCTCCTGACCGCCGGATCGGGCGGTCGCCTCCGACATCCGGGACCGCCGGCGCCATTCGGCCGGGGCGCCCGGGGCGATACGACGAAGCGAGATCCCCGATGGCCCGCAGGAAGAAGTTCGACGACGTTCACGGCTGGGTGGTGCTCGACAAGCCGGTCGGGCTCACCTCGACCCAGGCGGTCTCCCGGCTGAAGCGGCTGTTCCACGCCAACAAGTGCGGCCACGCCGGCACCCTCGACCCGCTCGCCTCCGGCCTCCTGCCGATCGCCTTCGGCGAGGCGACCAAGACCGTCTCCTTCGTCATGGACGGTGCCAAGATCTACCGCTTCACCGTCCGCTGGGGCGCCCAGACGGCGACCGACGACGCCGAGGGCGGGGTCGTCGCCTCCTCCGACGTGCGGCCGAGCCGGGCCGAGATCGAGGCGGTCCTGCCGGAGTTCACCGGCGAGATCATGCAGGTTCCGCCGAAGTTCTCGGCGATCAAGATCGACGGCGAACGCGCCTACGACCTCGCCCGCGACGGCGAGGAGGTGGTGCTGGAGGCGCGGCCGGTGGAGATCCTCGCCCTCGATCTGGTCGAGATTCCCGACGCCGACACCGCCGTCTTCGAATGCGAGTGCGGCAAGGGCACCTATGTCCGCGCCATCGCCCGCGACATGGGGCTCCGGCTCGGCTCCTGCGGCCACGTGATCGAGCTGCGCCGGGTGCTGGTCGGTCCGTTCGAGGAAGAGGACATGGTACGCCTCGCCGAGATCGAGGAAGCGGCGGAGGCCGGCGGCATCGACGCCGCTCGCGCCTTCCTGGCGCCGATCGAGACGGGGCTGGCCGAAGTGACGGAAGTGCCGGTCAATCGCGACGCGGCGGCGCGTCTGAGGCGCGGCCAGTCGGTGATCCTGCGCGGCCGCGACGCCCCCGCCGACGAGCCCGAGGTCTACGCGACCTGCGGCGGCGAACTGGTGGCGATCGGCGAGGTCGAGCGCGGCGAACTGGTCCCGCGTCGGGTCTTCGTGCTCGGCGGCGAGTGAGGTCTCACTTCTCGAGACACGCCGTGAATTCCGGCGATCCCGCCGCCCGGGTGCGGACGATGCCGGCGACCCGGCGCAGGTTGGTGGTCGGTCTGCGGGCGTCGCGCAGGTGCGGGTTCGGCAGCATCGCCGTCATCAGCGCCGCCTCGCTCGCCGCCAACCGGTCGGCGCTCTTGCCGAGCGCCCGGCGGGTCCCCGCCTCGATCCCGAATTCGCCGTTCGGCCCCCATTCGGCGACGTTCAGATAGGCCTCCATGATCCGCCGCTTCGACCAGACGGCGTCGACCAGCAGCGCCAGCGGGATCTCCAGCGCCTTGCGCAGGTAGCTGCGGCCCGACCACAGGAACAGGTTCTTGGCGAGCTGCATGGTGATCGTCGAGGCGCCGCGCCGCGGACCGCCCGCCGTCGACACGACCTGCCGCAGCTCGTCCCAGTCGACCCCGGCGTGGTTGCAGAAGTCGTTGTCCTCGGACGCGATCACGCTGGCGACGAGATCCCGGTCGATCTCCTCGATCGGCCGCCAGAAGCGGGTGACCGGCGCGCCGGTGATCCAGCGGGCGACCATCGGCATCGACACCGGCGGCACCGTCGACCACAACGCCAGCCCGGCCATCGGCAGCGCCGCCACCACCACGACGGCGATCGTCGCCGCGAGCCGGAGACGCCGCAGCCCCCGGCGAAATCCGCCCGTCGTCCGCTCGCGCTTCGGCGCCGGCCGATCCGCCGGTTCGGCGAAGCGCGGCGGCCGGAACGCATCGTCCCGGTCGGCGCGGAGATCGGTCTCGTCTGCGGGCGGTGTCATCGGGCGAGTTTGGGGTGCGCCGGTGGCGCCCGCAAGACCGGATCGCCGCTCCGCGACATCGGGTTTCGTTCACCGCGCCGCCGGCCGGGCGGCGGGCGAGCCCATATTTCGGTGGCGTGGCTGCGACGTTTCGTGCATAAGGACGGCGCACCGACCCCGCTGGACGACATCCCGGCGGGGCCATACCTCGTTCTCGTTCGAAAGGGTTCTCTCGATGTCGATCACGCCCGAGCGCAAGCTCCAGCTCGTCAAGGAATACGCCACCAAGGAAGGCGACACCGGGTCGCCGGAAGTCCAGGTCGCGGTCCTCTCCGAGCGCATCACCAATCTCACCGAGCACTTCAAGACCCACGCCAAGGACAACCATTCCCGGCGCGGCCTCCTGAAGATGGTGTCTTCGCGTCGTTCGCTCCTCGACTATCTCAAGGCGAAGGATCCGGCGCGCTACAAGAGCCTGATCGAGCGTCTCGGCCTGCGCCGCTGACCTCACCGGGGGCTCGGCCGGGGCGCACGGCGCCCGCCGATCCCTCGCACGACCTTCCGGGCGGCGGTCGCCGCCGCCCGGCCTTCGACGCGGGACGAGCCGGTAGCGGCTCGCGCGTCCATCCGACGGCTCCTCGTCGCGCGCTGTCACGATTTCGCGCCGGAGCCACCCCGAGACGAGCCATGGCAGGATCGCCGGGGGCTCTCGCCGCCTCGCCGACGCGAGGTCGCACCGACCCGAGAACCCCCCGCCGTCTTGCCCATGGCTCCGCCGCGACATCGGCACCGGCCGAGATCGCGTTCAAGGAACCGAAAGCAATGTTCAACGTTCATCGCGAAGTGATCGACTGGGGCGGCCGCCGCCTCGTCCTCGAGACCGGCAAGATCGCCCGTCAGGCCGACGGCGCCGTCCTCGCCACCTACGGCGAGACCACGGTTCTCGCCACCGTCGTCTCCATGAAGGAGCCGAAGCCGGGCCAGGACTTCTTCCCGCTCACCGTCAACTACCAGGAGAAGGCCTTCGCGGCCGGCAAGATCCCGGGTGGCTACTTCAAGCGTGAGGGCCGTCCGAGCGAGAACGAGACCCTGGTCTCGCGCCTGATCGACCGCCCGATCCGCCCGCTGTTCGTCGACGGCTACAAGTGCGACACCCAGGTGGTCGCCACCGTCCTCTCCCACGACCTCGAGAACAACCCCGACATCGTCGCGATGGTCGCCACCTCGGCGGCGCTGACGCTGTCCGGCGTGCCGTTCAAGGGCCCGATCGGCGCCGCCCGCGTCGGCTGGGTCGACGGCGAGTACGTGCTCAACCCGCAGATCGACGAATCCGCCGATTCGAAGCTCGATCTGGTGGTCGCCGGCACCGACGAAGCCGTGCTGATGGTCGAATCGGAAGCCAAGGAGCTCTCCGAGGAGATCATGCTCGGCGCCGTGATGTTCGGCCATGCCGGCTTCCAGCCGGTGATCGAGGCGATCATCCGCCTCGCCGAGAAGGCCGCCAAGGACCCGCGCGACTTCAACCCGCCGGACCTCTCCGACGTCGAGAAGGCGGTTCTGGAGATCGCCGAGGCCGATCTGCGCGAGGCCTACAAGATCACCGTCAAGCAGCAGCGCTACGCCGCCGTCGACGTGGTCAAGCACAAGGTGATGGACACCCTGTTCCCGGCCGACGGCGAGGCCAAGTTCGACAAGGACAAGGTCGCGGCGGTCTTCAAGGAAGTCCAGGCCAAGATCGTCCGTTGGAACATCCTCGACACCGGCAGCCGTATCGACGGTCGTGACCTCGTCACCGTCCGTCCGATCACCGCCGAAGTCGGCCTGCTGCCGCGCGCCCACGGCTCGGCGGTGTTCACCCGCGGCGAGACCCAGGCGCTGGTCGTCGCCACCCTGGGCACCGGCGAGGACGAGCAGTTCGTCGACGCGCTGGCCGGGACCTACAAGGAGAACTTCCTCCTCCACTACAACTTCCCCCCCTACTCGGTCGGCGAGACCGGCCGCATGGGGTCGCCGGGCCGTCGCGAGATCGGCCACGGCAAGCTCGCCTGGCGCGCCGTCCACCCGGTTCTGCCGGCCAAGCACGACTTCCCCTACACGATCCGCGTCGTCTCGGAGATCACCGAGTCCAACGGTTCGTCGTCGATGGCCACCGTCTGCGGTTCGTCGCTCGCCCTGATGGACGCCGGCGTGCCGCTGAAG
>CALFRR010000040.1 GCA_937919435.1 uncultured Alphaproteobacteria bacterium
ACCGCCACCGCGCCGACGTAGACGACGACCAGCAACATCGCCAGGAACTCGGCGCCCATCAGCACGAACAGCCCCGCCGCGTTGAAGAAGGCGAGGATCAGGAACAGCACCGAATGGACCGGGTTCCGCGCAGAGATCACCGCGAAGGCCGAACCGACCGCCACCGCGGCGAACAGATAGAAGAAGAGCGCTTTGATTATCATCGGTCATCCCCGATCGCCCGGGCGGGACGCGAAGCCCCGCCGAACGTTTCGATCCTCAGCGGTAGGGCGCGTCCAGTCGGATGTTGCGGGCGAGTTCCCGCTCCCAACGTTCGCCGTTGGCCAGCAGTTTCGCCTTGTCGTAGAACAACTCTTCGCGCGTCTCGGTGGCGAACTCGAAGTTCGGTCCCTCGACGATCGCATCGACCGGGCAGGCTTCCTGACAGAAGCCGCAGTAGATGCACTTCACCATGTCGATGTCGTAGCGGGTGGTGCGTCGCGTCTGGTCGTTGCCGCGCGGCGCCGCCTCGATGGTGATCGCCTGCGCCGGGCAGATCGCCTCGCACAGCTTGCAGGCGATGCAGCGCTCCTCGCCGTTGGGATACCGGCGCAGAGCGTGTTCGCCGCGGAAGCGCGGGCTGAGCGGCCCCTTCTCGAAGGGGTAGTTGAGCGTCGCCTTGGGGGCGAAGAAATAGCGCATCGACAGGAAGAACGCCGATACGAACTCCTTCAGGAACAAGGCCTTCGCAGCCTGGTCGAGTCTCATCTTCCGCCACCCCCGATGCCCGCCGCGGCGGGTCGTTGGAACCTCTCGCCGGAGACGATCTCCGGAGCGGCGCCGATCACGGCGCCCATCCCGTCACCTTCAGCACGCCGGCCACGACCACCACCATGCCGAGCGAGATCGGAAGGAACACCTTCCAGCCGAGTCGCATCAACTGGTCGTAGCGATAGCGTGGCACCATCGCCTTGGCCATCGCCACCATGAAGAACACGGCGAGTGCCTTCAGGGTGAACCACACGATCCCCGGCACCCAGGTGAAGGGCGGGAAATCGAACGGCGGCAGCCAACCGCCCAGGAACAGGATCGTCGCCATCGAGCACTGCAGCGCCACCGCCACGTACTCCGACAGCATGAACATCACGTAGGGCGTAGACCCGTATTCGACCATGAATCCGGCGACCAGTTCCGACTCCGCCTCGGCGAGGTCGAAGGGCGGCCGGTTGGTCTCGGCCAGCGCCGAGATGAAGAAGATCACGAACATCGGCAGCAGCGGCAGCCAGTACCAGTTCAGGAACGCCAGCCACGGCAGGCCGATCGCCGAGGCGAGCCCGGTGTTCTGCGCCTTGACGATGTCGGAGAGGTTCAGCGAACCGACGCAGAGCAGCACGGTGATGATCACGAAGCCGATCGAGACTTCGTAGCTGACCATCTGCGCCGCGGCGCGCAGCGCCGACAGGAACGGGTACTTCGAGTTCGACGACCAGCCGCCCATGATCGTCCCGTAGACGCCGAGCGACGAGATGCCGAGGATGTAGAGCACGCCGACGTTGATGTCGGAGATCACCCAGCCGTCCGCCACCGGGATCACCGCCCAGGCACTGATCGCCACCGTCACCGACAGGAGCGGCGCCAGCAGGAAGATCACCTTGTCGGCGCTCGCCGGGATCACCGCTTCCTTCAGCGCGAACTTCATGAAGTCGGCGAAGGACTGGAACAGACCCCACGGCCCGACCACGTTCGGGCCGCGCCGCATCTGCACCGCCGCCCAGATCTTGCGGTCGGCATAGAGCACGTAGGCGATGATGATGAGCAGCACCACCATCAGGAGCAGCGATTCCGCCACGATGATGATGAGAGGCCAGAGGTAGTCGGCCCAGAATGCGGACATCACGCTCTCCCTCTCATTCCGCCGCGGCGGCGAGTTGCCCCGCCCGGAGCCGCGAACAGGTCGCCATCGTCTTCGATGCCCGCGCGATCGGATTGGTCAGATGGAAGTCCGCGATCACCCCGACGAACGGCCGTCCGTCGGTCTGCCCGGCCGAGAGCCCGGCGAGGCGGATCACGTCTTCGCTCGTCCCGGCTGCCACCGTGTCGATCTCGGCGAAGGCCGGATCGGCGGCGGCGAGCTTCGCCCGCAGCTCCGAGAGGCTGTCGAAGGGCAGCGTCGCCCCGGCGAGCGCCGAGAGCGCCCGCAGGATCGCCCAGTCCTCGCGCGCCTCGCCGGGCGGGAACACCGCCCGGTCGGCGAGCTGAACCCGGCCTTCGGTGTTGACGAAGATGCCGCTCTTCTCGGTGTAGGCGGCGCCCGGCAGGATCACCGAGGCGGCCGAAGCCCCCTTGTCGCCGTGGGTGCCGAGATAGACGACGAAGCGGTCCTTCAGCCCCGAGGTGTCGATCTCGTCGGCGCCGACCAGGATCAGCGTGTCGATCTCGCCCTTCCGCGTGGCGGCCAGGATCTCGTCGGTCGACCGGCCGCCCGCCCCCGGCACCACGCCGAGGTCGAGCGCCGCGACCCGGTTCGCCGAGGTGTGCAACACCGAGAAGCCGTTCCAGTCGTCGCCGACCGCGCCGACGGCGACTGCCAGCTTCGCCACCTCGGCCAGCACCGCGGCGCCGTCCGGACGGGTGGTGACGCCGTTGCCGACCAGGATCAGCGGCTTCTTCGCCGCCTTCAGCACCTCGAGGAAGCCGTTCTCGCCGGAGGCGAGGCGGGCGAGCCCGGTCGGGCCGTCGCCGAGATGGTTGTAGGCCCACAGCAGGTCGGCCTCTTCGCCGATCACCCCGATCGGGAAGCCGCCCTTGCGCCACCGCTTGCGGATCCGGGCGTTGAGCACCGGGGCCTCGAGCCGCGGGTTCGAGCCGACCACCAGCAGCGCGTCGGCCTCTTCGATCCCGGCGATCGTCGCATTGAAGCGATAGGCGCCCCTGCCCCAGGCCGGGTCGATCTTCGAACCGTCGGAACGGGCGTCGATGTCGACGATCCCGAGCGCGTCGGCGAGGCTCTTCACCGCGTAGAGCTCTTCTGCGGTCGCGAAGTCGCCGACGATCACCGCCGTCTTCTTCGGGTTCGCCCCGATCCGATCGGCGACCGCGCCGAGCGCTTCGCTCCACGAGGCGGGCTTCAACCGGCCGGCGACCCGCACATAGGGCCGGTCGAGGCGCTGGACCTTCAGACCGTCGACCACGTGGCGGGTCTTGTCGGAGATCCACTCCTCGTTCACGTCCTCGTTCAGCCGCGGCAGGATGCGCAGCACCTCGCGCCCGCGGGCGTCGACCCGAATGTTCGAGCCGAGCCCGTCCATCACGTCGATCGATTCGGTCTTGGCGAGCTCCCACGGCCGCGCCGTGAATTCGTAGGGCTTCGAGGTCAGCGCGCCGACCGGGCAGAGGTCGACGACGTTGCCCTGCATCTCCGAGGCCATCGCGGTCTCGAGATAGGTGGTGATCTCGACGTCTTCGCCGCGCGAGATCAGGCCCATGTCGGCGGTGCCGGCGACTTCCGCGGTGAAGCGGACGCAGCGCGTGCACTGGATGCAGCGGGTCATCACCGTCTTGACCAGCGGGCCGATGTCCTTGTCCTCGACCGCCCGCTTGTTCTCGGCGAAGCGCGAGGTGTCGACGCCGTAGGCCATCGCCTGGTCCTGCAGATCGCACTCGCCGCCCTGATCGCAGATCGGGCAGTCGAGCGGATGGTTGATCAGCAGGAATTCCATCACGCCCTCACGGGCGCGCTTGACCATCGGGGTGGTCGTGAACACTTCCGGCGGCTCGCCGTTGGGGCCCGGACGCAGATCCCTGACCGCCATCGCGCAGGAGGCCTGCGGCTTCGGCGGACCACCCTTCACCTCGACGAGGCACATCCGGCAGTTGCCGGCGACCGACAGACGTTCGTGGAAGCAGAAGCGCGGCACCTCGGCGCCCGCGGCTTCGCAGGCCTGGAGCAGGCTCGTCTCCGGTGCGACGTCGATCTCTCTGCCGTCGATCTTGATCTTGGCCATGCCCTGCCCCTCACTCCGCCGCGACGCGGCGCGCCGCCTTGGCTGCGGCGATCCGTTCCTCGATCACCGGACGGAAGTTCCGGATCAACGCCTGCACCGGCCAGGCCGCCGCATCGCCGAGCGCACAGATGGTGTGGCCCTCGATCTGCTTGGTCACCTGGAACAGCATGTCGATCTCGGCCGGCTCGGCCTCGCCCTTGGCGAAACGCTCCAGCACCCGCCACATCCAGCCGGTGCCTTCGCGGCACGGCGTGCACTGGCCGCAGCTCTCGTGCCGGAAGAAGTAGCTGATCCGGGCGATCGCCTTGATGATGTCGGTCGACTTGTCCATGACGATCAGGCCGCCGGTGCCGAAGCTCGACCCGATCGCCCGCATCCCGTCGAAGTCCATCTGGGCGTCCATGATCTGATCGGCGCGGACCGCCGGGCAGGACGCGCCGCCGGGGATCACCGCCAGCAGATTGTCCCAGCCGCCGCGGATGCCGCCGGCGTGCTTCTCGATCAGCTCCTTGAACGGAATGCCCATCTCCTCCTCGACCACGCACGGCTTGTTCACATGGCCGGAGATCATGAAGAGCTTGGTGCCGTTGTTGTTCGGCCGCCCGATCGAAGAGAACCACGCCGCGCTGCGCCGGAGGATGGTCGGCGAGACCGCGATCGATTCGACGTTGTTGACGGTGGTCGGGCAGCCCCACAGACCGGCGTTGGCCGGGAACGGCGGCTTCAGCCGCGGCTGGCCCTTCTTGCCTTCGAGGCTCTCGAGCAGCGCCGTCTCTTCGCCGCAGATGTAGGCGCCGGCGCCGTGATGGACGTAGAGATCGAACGGCCAGCCGTGGATGTTGTCCTTGCCGATCAGCTTGGCGTCGTAGGCCTCGTCGATCGCCCGCTGCAGCGCCTCGCGCTCGCGGATGAACTCGCCGCGCACGTAGATGTAGGCGGCGTTGGCGCCCATCGCGAAGGACGCGATCAGACAGCCCTCGACCAGATGATGCGGATCGTTGCGGAGGATGTCGCGATCCTTGCAGGTGCCCGGCTCGGACTCGTCGGCGTTGACCACCAGATAGTGCGGCCGGCCGTCGGAGACCTTCGGCATGAACGACCACTTGAGGCCGGTCGGGAAGCCGGCGCCGCCGCGGCCCTTCAGCCCCGACGCCTTGATCTGGTCGATGATCCAGTCGCGCCCCTGCTCCAGGATCGCCTTGGTGCCGTCCCAGGAGCCGCGCGCCATCGCGCCCTTCAGGCTCTTGTCCTTCAGGCCGTAGATGTTGGTGAAGATCCGATCCCTGTCGTGGAGCATGTCGTTCACCCGTTCTTCGGCTGGGCGGCGGCGGC
The DNA here is from genome assembly GCA_937919435.1 of uncultured Alphaproteobacteria bacterium. GTDB lineage: Bacteria > Pseudomonadota > Alphaproteobacteria > Rhizobiales > Ancalomicrobiaceae > Siculibacillus. Next base: position 5,316 of record CALFRR010000040.1, read on the forward strand.
CGTCACGATGTTGATCCGGAAGGACCCGTCGTCGAGGCCGGGATCGGTCAGCACGGTCGCGCCGCCGATCGGTTCGGAGCCGACACGGCCGTTCTGCGGACCGGGCTTCGGCGTCTCGCCGCGTTCGAAGGCGTCGAGGATCGCCGCGAAACTCTCCGGCGTCAGGTCCTCGTAGGTGTCGCGGTCGACCGCCACCATCGGGGCGTTGACGCAGGCACCGAGGCACTCGACCTCCTCCCACGAGAACTTCCCGTCGGCGGAGAGTTCGTGGGCGTGCGCCGCGATCCGCTTCTTGCAGACCTTGATGATCGCTTCCGAGCCGGCGAGCATGCACGGCGTCGTGCCGCACACCTGGATGTGCGCCACCTTGCCGACCGGGGCGAGCTGGAACTGGGTGTAGAAGGTCGCCACCTCCAGCACCCGGATCAGCTTCATGCCGAGCCTGGCCGCGATCGCTTCGATCGCCGCCTTCGACACCCAGCCCTCCTGTTCCTGTGCGCGCATCAGGAACGGGATCACGGCGGAGGCCTGCTTCCCCGCGGGGAACTTGGCGATCACCGTCGCCGCCCAGGCTTCGTTCTCGGGCGAAAACGCGAAGGAGGCCGGTTGGACCTCGGCGGGTGCGAGCCTGCGGACGCTCATGAAATCCTCGGCGGCTGATCGTTCTGATACGAAGGAACGGCGACGGAGCCCGTCGGCGACGCGGCGGCGCGGGAGGCGCGGATCACGGTCGTCGGGGTCCGGGTGGAGCTCATCGGTCGACGTCTCCGAACACGATGTCGAGCGAACCGATCACCGCGGAGACGTCGGCGAGCAGGTGATGCCGGCACAGATGGTCCATCGCCTGCAGATGCGCGAAGCCCGGCGCCCGGATGTGGCAGCGATACGGCTTGTTGGTCCCGTCGGAAACGAGATAGACGCCGAACTCGCCCTTCGGCGCCTCGACCGCGGCGTAGACCTCGCCGGCCGGCACGTGGAAGCCTTCGGTGAACAGCTTGAAGTGATGGATCAGCGCTTCCATCGAGCGCTTCATCTCGGAACGCTTCGGCGGCACCACCTTGTGGGTGGTCGCCGACACCGGTCCGCCGCGGTCCTTGCCGAGCAGCCGCTCGACGCACTGCTTCATGATCCGGTTCGACTGGCGCATCTCGAACATGCGGATCAGATAGCGGTCGTAGCAGTCGCCGTTCTTGCCGATCGCGATGTCGAAGTCCATCTCGTCGTAGCACTCGTAAGGCTGCGACTTGCGGAGATCCCACTTGGCCCCCGAACCGCGCACCATCACGCCGGAGAATCCGAGGTTCCAGGCGTCCTCGAGGCTGACGATGCCGATGTCGACGTTGCGCTGCTTGAAGATCCGGTTCTCGGTCAAGAGCCCTTCGAGGTCGTCGAGCACCTTCGGGAAGCTCTCGCAGAAGGCGCCGATGTCCTCGAGCAGCTGATCCGGCAGGTCCTGATGGACGCCGCCGATCCGGAAATAGTTGGCGTGCATGCGGGCACCCGACGCACGCTCGTAGAAGATCATCAGCTTCTCGCGTTCCTCGTAGCCCCACAGCGGCGGGGTCAGCGCCCCGACGTCGAGCGCCTGCGAGGTGACGTTGAGGAGATGCGACAGGAGCCGGCCGATCTCGCAGTAGAGCACCCGGACGAGCTGGCCGCGCTTGGGCACGGTGATCCCCAGGAGCTTCTCCGCCGCGAGGCAGAAGGCATGCTCCTGGTTCATCGGCGCGCAGTAGTCGAGCCGGTCGAAATAGGGCGTCGCCTGGGCGTAGGTCTTCGATTCGATCAGCTTCTCGGTGCCGCGATGCAGCAGACCGATGTGCGGATCGACGCGGGAGACCACCTCGCCGTCGAGCTCCAGCACCAGGCGCAGCACGCCGTGGGCAGACGGATGCTGCGGGCCGAAGTTGATGTTGAAGTTGCGTACGGTCGCTTCGGCGCCCATCGCGTGCCCTCGATCCCTTCGCCCTCCCCGCTTTCCGAGGAGGAGTGAAACACGGGCGACCGATCTCTCGATCACCCCCTCGGCCGTCCCGGCGTCATGCCGGCCCGACCAGATCTCTCGGCCGCCGCGCGATCCGCGGTCGGCAGGCGCCCTGCGCCGTCAGTTGGCCTTCGCCTTCTCGTCGCCCGGCAGCACCCCGCCGGGGCCCTCCCAGGGGCTGAGGAAGTCGAAGTTGCGGAACTCCTGGACCAGCTTCACCGGCTCGTAGACCACCCGCTTCTCGACCTCGTCGTAGCGGCACTCGACGAGACCGGAGGTCGGGAAGTCCTTCCTGAGCGGATGGCCGTCGAACCCGTAGTCGGTGAGGATCCGCCGGAGGTCCGGATGACCGCGGAACAGGATCCCGAAGAGGTCGTAGGCCTCGCGCTCGAACCAGTTGGCGCCGGCGAAGACCGAGGTCAGCGACGGCACCGGGGTCACCTCGTCGGTCTCGAGCTTCAGCCGGATACGGCGGTTCAGCTTGGGCGACAGCAGATGGTAGACCACGTCGAAGCGCTTTTCGCGGGCCGGATGGTCGGCGCCGCAGACGTCGGTGAACGACACGAAGCGCAGGTCCCCGTCGTCCTTGAGCAGGGTCATCACGTCGATCAGCGTCGCGGCGGTCACCTCGAGCGTCACCATGTCGACCCCGACCGACCAGCCCGCGAGCTTGTCCCCGAGCTTCGTCGCGATCGTCTCGCCGAGGGAGTGCAGCGTCTCGTCCATGGCGTCCTCGACCCTCTTGGCTGGTCTGCCGGCGAATTCCGGCACCGCACGTCTCCTCGCCCGGCCGACGCTCCCCGGCGCCGGCCCTCGACCGAATTCAGCGTTCGATCGTTCCGGTCCGGCGAATCTTCTTCTGCAACAGGAGCACGCCGTAGAGCAGCGCCTCCGCGGTCGGCGGGCAGCCCGGCACGTAGACGTCGACCGGCACGATCCGGTCGCAGCCGCGCACCACCGAATAGGAATAATGGTAGTAGCCGCCGCCGTTGGCGCAGCTGCCCATCGAGATGACGTAGCGCGGCTCCGGCATCTGGTCGTAGACCTTGCGCAGCGCCGGCGCCATCTTGTTGGTCAGCGTGCCGGCGACGATCATCACGTCGGACTGGCGCGGGCTGGCGCGCGGCGCGAAACCGAAGCGCTCGCAGTCGTAGCGCGGCATCGCCATCTGGATCATCTCGACCGCGCAGCAGGCGAGACCGAAGGTCATCCACATCAGCGAGCCGGTCCGGGCCCAGGTGATGAGCTCGTCGGTGGCGGTGACGATGAAGCCCTTGTCGGCGAGCTGCTCGTCGATCTTCAGGAAGAACGGGTCGTCGGCGCCGATCGGGCGGCCGGTCGACGGATCGATCACTCCCTTGGGCGCGGGAGCGACGGCGGGGCCGGCTTGACGGATCAGTCCCATTCCAGCGCTCCCTTCTTCCATTCGTAGACGAAGCCGATGGTCAGGACCCCGAGGAAGATCATCATCGACCAGAAGCCGAACCAGCCGATCGACCCGAAGGCGACCGCCCACGGGAACAGGAAGGCCACTTCGAGGTCGAAGATGATGAACAGGATCGACACCAGATAGAATCGGACGTCGAACTTCATGCGGGCGTCGTCGAAGGCGTTGAAGCCGCACTCGTAGGCGCTGAGCTTCTCCGGATCCGGGCTCTTGAAGGCGAGCAGGAAGGGCGCCACCAGCAGCACGAGGCCGATCACGGCCGCGAGCGCGATGAAGACGACGATCGGCAGGTATTCGCTGAGAAGCCCGTGCATGGCGACCTCGTTCTCGTCCCCGCCCCGTGCGAGCCCGCCCGGTGGTCGTGGCGACGCGGTCGAGGGGCGGCCCTCCCGGACACGCTCCTCCGGCATCCCGCGCCGTCGCTCACCCCCGAGCCCTCGACGGCCATACGCCGGACCCCTCCGGCGACGCGGCGAAAGACGCAGACTGCGACCCTTCGCCACCGAGGCACGCTTAGCCCAGCCCATCCTGCGACGCAAGCGTCTCGCCTCGGTCTTTGGTCTGTCTGGACGACCGCCGCATCCTCCGCATCCGCCTATCCGGGCAGGATTTTTCCGTAGCGGAACGAGCCCGTGGCGGGTCTTTTCGCGCCACGGGATCGATCGTATCGGTTCGCATGCCCGTCGGCCGGTGGCCGATGCCCTCCCCGACCGCTCCGGGCTTGCGACCACCGGACGCGCCGCGGGAGGAGCGGGTCCGGCATCGTCCCGACGACATGGTTTTCCACAGGCGGCGGCACGGGATCGAAATCGATCTTGCCGCGATGTGCTTGACACGCCTCGCGGACCACCGTAAACGACCGTCCATCGCCGACGGGGTTCACCCCGGACGCGGCACCCGCGGGGGTGTAGCTCAGTTGGTTAGAGTGCCGGCCTGTCACGCCGGAGGTCGCGGGTTCGAGCCCCGTCACTCCCGCCATTCTCCTTCCGGGAGAATGTGAACGCCCGGGAGAGGTTCCGTCGAGAACGGAGCTTCTCCCGGGCGTTTTGTCTTTTCCGCCGGTTCACCGTCGATTCGGATGGTCAGGACGGCACCAGAAAGACCGCCGCCATCACCCCGCTCCAGCCGACGATCGCGCCACGCAGCCAGCGCCGGTCGAGCTTCGCCGCCAGTCGCGCGCCGAGCACGCCACCGAGCGTCGTCCCGACCACCATCGGCGCGGCGAGCCCCCAGTCGACCGCGCCGGCCGAACCGAACAGCACCACCGAAGCGCCGGTCATGGTCATCCCGAGCACGATCTTCAGGGCGTTCGCCAAGCGGATGTCGTCGAGCCCGAAGGCCGCGAAGGCGGCGACCATCGCGATTCCCCCGCAGGGGTTGAAGTAGCCGGTGAGAATCGCCACGCCGAGCAGCACCGGTCCGCGCCAGCCGAACAGGTCCGCGGGCCGATTCGGCAGCCAGCGGAGGTCACGGCCGAGCGCCCGGTCGAGCAGCGGCTGCACCACCAGGAGGATGGTTCCCGCCAGCACCAGCCACGGCAGCAGGCCGGAGAGCAGCTTGGCCGGGGTGGCGAGCAGCAGCCCGCCGCCGATCGCCCCGCCGACCGCCGAGATCGCCGCCATCGCCAGAATCGTCGGGCGGTACGGAGCGAGCAGCCGACGCGATCCGAAGGCACCGCCGACCAGTCCCGACCATGCGGCGACCGCATTGGTCGCCGCGGCGGTGGTCGGCGACACCCCGAAGGCCAGCAGCATCGGAAGGGTCACCAGCGATCCGCCGCCGGCGAGCGAATTGACCAGCCCGGCCGCGACCGAACCGGAGAAGACCAGGGAGAGCGTCGTCGGGGTCATGCGGTCCACCTCCGTGGCGAAGAGCGGAGGGCGCGGCGATCCGGCCTCTGAAGAGAAGGATCTCGCGGAACGCGCGCGAAGTGCTTCCTGTTTCTGCCCGGATTCACGCCTCGGCGAGGAGAGCGGCCTCGATATAGGGCATTTTACGGATGAATTTTGCGGAAGCGAGAGACCGCCGATTCGAGAAGAGCTACGAATTGCGGAATGGAAAGCGGTTGCGGCGATCTTCTGCGACGCACTCTTTCCGTCTCTTCGGATATCCGCCGGCGACGGTTCCGCCGGTGGCCTCGCCGGTCACCGGTTTCCGCGCCGTCCCGATCGGCGAGCGAACCAGCGGATCCCGGACTACTACTTTAGTCATGATACTTTCGCATGACAGAACGGCCGACGGATCACTGGTGGTGTGCTGCGACGCACGCTATGTTTCCGAGCGTTCGAGGCAACCAGAGCCGTTGAGCGGTGGTCCGATGCCACCGCAAGGAGTGACCCATGTCCGTCTTCGCCGTCGCCGAGACCCTGTCTCGCAAGTGGAACCGTTTCCGCCTGATCCGTGAGACCATCGCCGAGCTCGAACTGCTCGACGATCGCGAGCTCGCCGATCTGGGCATCGACCGCGCCGACATTCCGCGCATCGCGCGCGACGCGGTCGCCTGACGCATCCCCCCTGTTCGTTTCCTCCCTGAGACTTCGACGCCGGCGCCGACCCGCCGGCGTTTTCTTTTTTCGAATCGAATTCCCGTCGCGGGCGGAAATTCGGAATGGAATCGCTGTCCGAAACGGCCCGCATCGGCTTTTGTGGTAGGACTCCGCTCCACCGATCCCGATCCGGACCGTCCCGATGTGCGAACTGCTCGGCATGAGCGCCAACGTTCCGACCGACATCCGCTTCTCCTTCGCCGGCCTCGCCCGACGCGGCGGGGAGACCGGCCCGCATCGCGACGGTTGGGGCATCGCCTTCTACGAGGACCGCGGCTGCCGCGCCTTCCACGATCCCGAACCGAGCGCCGCCTCCGATCTCGCCCGCCTGCTCGCCCAGCGGCCGATCCGCAGCCGCATCACCGTCGCCCACGTCCGTCGCGCCAATCGCGGGGCGGTGGCGCTGGAGAACACCCATCCGTTCGTGCGCGAACTGTGGGGCCGGCCGTGGAGCTTCGCCCACAACGGTCAGCTGAAGGGGGTCAAGCGGCTGCCGCTCGGCCGTTTCCGCCCGATCGGCACGACCGACAGCGAACACGCCTTCTGCTGGCTGCTCGGCGAGATCGAGGGCCGCTGGAGCGGCCTGCCGCCGGTCGCCCGGCTCGACGCGGCGCTTCCCGCGCTGTTCGACCGCCTCGCCGCTCTCGGCGTCTTCAACGCCCTGATGAGCGACGGACGCACCCTCTACGTCCATTGCGGCAAGTGCCTGTCGATGATCACCCGGCGCGCCCCCTTCGGCCGGGCGACGCTGATCGACGAGGATCTCGAAGTCGACTTCGCCGCCGAGACGACGCCCGACGACGTCGTCACCGTCGTCGCCACCCGACCGCTGACCCGCGACGAGCACTGGACCGATCTCGAGGTCGGCGAGACCGTCGCGCTGCGTGCCGGCGAAGTCGTCCGTCGGCGAATCGCCGGACGCGCGATGCGTTGACCACGCCGGTTAAGGAAAATTCGAATCAATTCTCGCCCGACCGATCCGGTGCGGACGGGTTTGTATTAAGAAAGGATGAAACGGCCCCGGCGTCACCGCCGGACCCGACCGTCTCTCTCTTCTCGCGGCACCGGACGATGACGAAGCTCGACATTCTGATGATCGGCCCGTTCCCGGCCGAAGAGACACGCGTCGAGGGTGGGGTGCAGGCCTCGGTTCTCGGCCTCGCCCGCCGGCTGGCGGCGCATCCCGAAGTCGCCCGCCTGCGGGTCGTGGCGGTGCCCAACCGGGTCGGCGGCCGCCGCCGCGAAGGTGTCGTCGCCGGCATCCCGGTGACCTTCCTCGCCGCTCCCGGCCGGTTCCTGATCTCGATGATGGTCGAGTTGCCGCGGGTCGCCGCCCTGATCCGCCGCTCGCCCGGGACGATCGTCCATCTGCACGGCTCCGGCCCGTTCGAATTCGCTCTGCTGCTGCTCTGCCGGCTGCTCCGCGTGCCGGTGGTCTGGACGCTGCACGGGATCACCGAGAAGGAGACCTACGAGGCGTGGCGGCGTCGGCCGAGCCTCGCCGGCCGTCTGCGTCACCTGCTCTATCGCTTCTGCGAGCGCGGCCAGTTGCGGCTCGCCGACCGGATCGTCGTCGACACACCCTATGTCGCCCGCGAGATCGCCGACCGTACCCCGCACGCCACCGTCGCCGTGCCGCAGGGCATCTCGCTCGACGAACTGATGCCCTACCGGTCGCTCCACCGCCGCGGCGCCACGGTTCTCGCCCTCGGCGTGATCGAGCCGCGCAAGGGCCACCTGCGCACCGTCGAGGCCTTCGCCGCGGTCGCGCGCACCAACCCCGACGCCCATCTCAGGATCGTCGGCGCTCTGCGGTCGCCCGAACACCTCGCCGAGATCGAGGCGGCGGTCCGCGCCCATGGGCTCGAGACCCGGGTCGAGATCCTGGTCGACCGGCCGCGCGCCGAGATTCTCGCCGCCCTCGCCGAGGCCCGCGTCCTCGCCCTCCATTCGGAGGAGGAGTCGCAGGGCATCGCGCTGTGCGAGGCGATGGCGGTCGGTCTGCCGATCGTCGCCACCCGCGTCGGCGGCATCCCCGACGTGCTCGCCGATTCCGGCGCCGGAGTGATGGTCGAACTCGGCGACGTCGCCGGCATGGCCGATGCGATCCGTCGTTACCTCGCCGACGAGACCGCCTGCGACGCCGCCTCGCGGACCGCCGTCGACCGCGCCCGAGACTTCGACTGGGCCGACGTCACCCGGCGGCTGCTCGCCGTTTACCGCCCGGAAGGCGACCACCGCGGCTCCGCCGCCTGAGCCGCCGAGCGGCGAGGCGGCATCGAGGACGGCCGACGCCGACCGAGCGGGAGCGCCGCTGCCCCGACGGTTCGCACCGCCGTCCCTGACCCTCTAGAAGGCCGCCGCGGGCCACGCCGGGAAGCGCTCTCCCCGACGTGGAGCCGCCGTCAGAGGCCGAGCCGTGCCTTCGCTTCGTCGAGGGAGGCAGCGAGGACGTCGATCATCTCGTCGACCTCGGCCGTGGTGATGATCATCGGCGGACAGAAGGCGACCGCGTCGCCCATCGCCCGGCTGATCACCCCCTTCTCCTGGAGGATCCCGGCGACCGCGCCGCCGAGCCTGCCGACCGGATCGAGCGCCGTCTTCGCCGCCTTGTCGGCGACCAGCTCGACCGCATGGATCAGGCCGAGCCCGCGCACTTCGCCGACCAGCAGGTGACCGGCGAGCGCATCGAGCCGGGCCCTCAGATGCGCCCCGACCCGGCGAACGTTGCCGATCAGATCGCGCTCCTCGATGATCGCCAGGTTCTCCAGCGCCACCGCCGCGGCGACCGGATGGCCGGACGCGGTGAAGCCGTGGCCGAAGGTGCCGATCCGGTGGCTCTCGTCGGCGATCGGCGCGAACACCCGCTCGTTCACCAGGATCGCCGAGATCGGCAGGTAGGACGACGACAGCTGCTTGGAGCAGACGATCACGTCCGGCGTCATCCCGCAGGTGGTCGAACCGAACCAGTTGCCGGTCCGGCCGAAGCCGCAGATCACCTCGTCGGCGACCAGCAGCACCCCGTACTTCGCCAGCACCGCCTGGATCTTCGCCCAGTAGGTCGCCGGCGGCACCACGACGCCGCCCGCCCCCATCACCGGTTCCGCCCAGAAGGCGGCGACGGTCTCCGGCCCCTCGGCGAGGATCAGCGCCTCGAGCTCGTCGGCGCAGCGCGTCGCGAAATCCTCCTCGGTCTCGCCCGGCCGGCCCTCGCGCCAGAAGTGCGGACAGAGCGTGTGCTTCACCCCGGCGATCGGCAGATCGAACGAGCGGTGGTTGTTGGGCAGGCCGGTGAGGCTCGCCGAGGCCAGAGTCACGCCGTGATAGCCGCGGTTGCGGGCGATGAAGGTCTTGCGCTCCGGCTCGCCCAGCGCGTTCGAGCGATAGCGCAGCAGCTTCATCACCGTGTCGTTGGCCTCCGACCCGGAGTTGGTGAAGTGCACCTTCGACATCGGCACCGGCGCGAGCGACAGGAGCCTCTCGGCGAGGTCGATCACCGGACCGTGCGCCTTGTGGCCGAAGGTGTGGTAGAACGGCAGCCGCTTCATCTGACGGGTCGCCGCCTCGACCAGCCGCGGCTCGGAGAAGCCGACGCCGACGCTCCACAGGCCGGCCATCGCTTCGATGTAGCTCTTGCCGTGGATGTCGAAGACGCGCACGCCCTCGCCCCGTTCGATCACCACCGGTCCGATCTCCTCGTGCCGGCGGGCATCGGTGTAGGGGTGGAGGTGATGGGCGACGTCGCGGGCTTCCGGCGAGTTCGGGGCGTGGGTCACGGATCGGCTCTCCCTGATGGCGGCCACGGCACCCGGCGGAAGATCGCTCCGGGGAGGCGGCCGGCGCCAGCCTAACGCCGGATCGCCCGGGGATGCATCCTTTCCGTGCCTGCCTGGATTGCGCGCAACGCCTCCCGCATCGGCCTCATACCGAGTTCACGAAATTCGGACTCGTCCGAATTTCGTGAGTCACGGCCTGACCGGCCGACGCCCGTTCGGGCTTGCCTTCGCGGACGAAGTTCCGAACAGGTCAGAACTTCATCCGCTCGGTATCAGTCGAGAGTACGGCGGAACCGGGCGAGGGCGATGCCGGCATAGAGGACGATGAACACGCCGAGCATGGCGAGCTCCCAGGAGATCGCCGGCAGTTCCGCCCCCTTCAGCATCACCGCCCGGACGATCCTGAGGAAATGGGTGAGCGGGAAGCACTCGCCGATCACCTGCGCCCAGCCGGGCATGCCGGCGAACGGGAACATGAAGCCCGACAGCATCAGCGACGGCAGGAAGAAGAAGAAGGTCAGCTGCATCGCCTGCAATTGGGTGCGGGCGAAGGTGGAGATGAAGTAGCCCATCAGCACCAGCGACAGCACGAAGATCAGCACCGCCCCGAGCAGCAGCCCGAGCGAGCCGACGAACGGCACGCCGAACAGCACCTTCGCCGCACCGAGCACCACCACCACCTGGACGCCGCCGACCCCGAGGAACGGCAGCACCTTGCCGAGCATGATCTCCATCGGGTTCGCCGGCATGGCCAGCAGGTTCTCCATCGTGCCGCGCTCGGTCTCGCGGGTCAGCGCCATGCCGGTCATCATCACCATGGTCATCTGCAGGATGACGCCGAGCAGACCGGGCACGATGTTGTACTGGGAGATGCCCTCCGGGTTGTAGCGGCGATGGGCGGTGACGGTCAGCCGCCGATGCTTCTCCGCGTCGATCTCCGCCTCCTGGCCCTGCTCGCGGGCGAGCGCCCGCTGCGCGACGGTGCCGAGCGTCCCGAGCGCGCCCGATGCGGCGGCAGGGTCGGTGGCGTCGGCCTCGATCAGGATCTCCGGCGTGTCGCCGCGCTCGACCCGGACGCCGAAGTCGGCGGGGATGGTGACAACGAACGACACCGCCCCCGACGCGATCAGTTCGTCGGCCTCGGCGAGGCTCTGCGGCCGACGGTCGAAACGGTAGTAGCCGGTGGTCTCCAGCGCGGTGACCACGGCGCGGGCATAGCGGTCCTGGCTCATCGAGACGATCGCCGCCGGCAGCCGCTTCGGATCGGTGTTGATCGCGTAGCCGAACAGCAGGAGCTGCATGATCGGCACCACCAGCATCATCGCGAAGGTGATCCGGTCGCGGCGCATCTGCACCGTCTCCTTGATCAGGATCGCGCCGAGCCGGGCGAAGGAGAAGCCGAACATCACGCCCTCCCCGTCGGCCGTCCGGCCATGTTGTCCTCGGCCCGCGCCATGAACTGGATGAACACGTCCTCGAGGCTGGTCTCGCCCGCTTCGAAGGCGACCCCGGTCTCGGCCGAAACCCCGGCGAGCGTCGCCGCCAGGAGCGGGCCGTCGGCGCCGACGACGTGCAGGGTCGAGCCGAACGGCGCCACCTGATCGACCCCCGGCAGACCGGCGAGCCGGGCGGCGAAGCCGGCGGGCGCCGACCGCGCGACGAAGGTGGTGAGCCCGGCTCCGGCGACCACCTCGTCGACGGTGCCGGTGGCCAGCAGCCGGCCGTAGGAGATGTAGTTGATCCGGTGGCAGCGCTCCGCCTCGTCCATGTAGTGGGTCGAGACCAGCACGGTGAGGCCGTCCGCCGCCAGGAGATGGATCTCGTCCCAAAACTCGCGCCGCGCCTTCGGATCGACCCCGGCGGTCGGCTCGTCGAGCAGCAGCAGATCCGGCTCGTGCATGATGCAGGCGGCGAGCGCCAGCCGCTGTTTCCAGCCGCCCGACAGGGTCCCGGCGAGCTGACCGGCCCGGGTGGTCAGGCCGAGCTGTTCGAGGGTGCGGTCGACGTGGGTCCCGCGCGGCCGCAGCTCGTAGAGCCGGGCGACGAACTCGAGGTTCTCGCGGATCGTCAGATCCTCGTAGAACGAGAACTTCTGAGTCATGTAGCCGACCCGCCGCTTGATCTCGCGGCTCTCCTTCAGAACGTCGAGGCCGAGCACCGTGCCGGAGCCGGCATCGGGGGTGAGCAGGCCGCAGATCATCCGGATGGTGGTGGTCTTGCCGGAGCCGTTCGGCCCGAGAAAGCCGACGATCTCGCCCTTCTCGATGGTCATCGACACCCGGTCGACCACCGTGCGGTCGCCGAAGCGCTTGGTCAGCCCGTCGACCGCGACGATGCTCACGGCGCGACCTCCGGCAGGCGGACGTCGACGATCTGCCCCGGCTTCGGGCCGGCGGCCGGATCGATCGGCCGCGCTTCGATCAGATGGACGAGCTTCTGCCGGGTCTCCACCGAATAGATCACAGGCGGGGTGAACTCCGGCTCGGCGGCGACGTAGGTGATCCGCGCCTCCAATCCCTTGCCGCAGCCGTCGCAACCGACGCTCACCGTCCCGCCCAGCCGGAAGCGGGCGAACAACGGCTCCGGCACCCACAGTTTCAGCTTCACCGCACCGTCCGGCAGCAGCGTCGCCACCGGCGCCTGCGGCCCGGCGACCTCGCCGGGGCGGCGGACGAGATCGGTGATCCGTCCGGCCCGTCCGGCCTTCAGGGTGCGTTCGGAGAGCCGCCAGCGGGCATTGTCGACCGCCGACCGAGCCTGTGCGACCGCCCCTTGCGCCGCCCGGATCGCGTCGTCGCGGGCCGGCAGCCGGGCGACCGCCAGATTGGCCTCGGCCTGGCGCACCGCGGCGACCGCGACGTCGCGCAGGGTCTGGGCCTGATCGAGCTCGGCCTTGGCGGCGAAACCGCGGGCGAAGAGATCGCGTCGCCGCTCCAGCGCCCGTTCGGCGTCGGCGGCCTGCGCCTCGGCCGACTGCCGGGCGGCGGCGAGCACTTCGATCTCTTCCGGGCGCCGGCCGCGCTTCAGGTCGGCGAGCTGGCTCTCCGCCTGGGCGAGCCGGGCTTCGGCGTCGGCGACGGCGATCGTCGCGTCGCTCACCTCCATGGTGGCGACCACCGTGCCCGGCTCGACCCGGTCGCCGCGCTTCACCGCGACGCCGGCGATCCGAGCGACCTCCAGCGGCGCCATCGCCACGTATTCGCCTTCGACGTAGCCGTAGACCGCGACGCTCGACGGACAGCCGGGCACCAGGGCGGCGAGAACGGCGACGGAGCAGACCCAGTCGATCATCGGGCGGTCCTCCCTGCACGATGGGCGGCGGCGGTGGCGACGATCGACAGACGGACCGTCGCCAGGATCCGCTCGACCCGCTCCGCGTCGATGGCCTCCCAGCCGAGGACCCGCAGCGCGGTCGCCCGGCCGACCCGGAAGAAGACCAACTGGCCGAGAACCGTCGAGACCGCGATGATCGCCGCCTCGCTCTTCGGGTCTTCGCCGACCGCCCGGCCCCACAGCCGGCACATCCGTTCGTGACGCGGCCGGATCAGGCTCTCGTAGATGATGGTGAAGGTCGCCGACGGATCCATCTGCTCGCGCACCATGAAGCGGGCGATCGCCTCGGCTTCCGGCCGGGCGAGGAGGAACCGGGCGAAACTCGAGCCGACCTCGATGAACCGCTCCAGCGCCTCGTCGGGGGTCAGGTCGTCGTCGCCGCGCGCTCCGTTCGGCGCGGCGCTCGGGAACAGTCCGGAGATGGTGCGCCCGATCAGCTCGGCGCATGCCCGGTGCAGCCCGACCTTGCCGCCGAAGTGATAGGCGATGCCGGCGATGTTGACCCCGGCGGCCCGCGCGATGTCGCGGGTCGAGGTGGCGTCGAACCCCTTGCGCCCGAATAGGTCGAGCCCGGCGGAGAGCAGCGACGACCGTGTCGCCTCGCCGGGAACCGGCTGCCCCCGGACACGTCCCGCCCCCGGCGGCAACACGAGCCCCGAGCCCCCCGCGTCGGAGCCGCCCGCGTTCCCCGTCGCGCCACCGCCACCGTCGGCGAACTCGGCGGATGCCGGACCGGCCACCGCCGGAGGATCGACGGCGCCGGAGGAGGATGCGGCGGAGGAAGCGGAGCGTCGGTCGGACGCGGAAGCGGGCGTGTTCATGCCCCCATCATGATCGAACGATCGATTGAGTCAATCATTCGATTGAATGATACTTGGGAGCGACCTGCGACCAGCTGCCGCAGCCATCTCCTCGCCCTCCCGGTCGGACGGACGGGCCGGCCGAAAGCCGGCGATTCCGGCGGAAACCGGCCGAAGGGGCGAGCCGGCGGCCGTCGCCTCCTTCGCGTCTGCGATGTTGCCGCGCAAACACGCGATTCGACTTTCCTTTCGGCATCGGTCGACGAGGTCATCCGTTAGTATTAGAAACGATCCAATTCATGGGAATCGACGGATGGCACGGGTCACGTTCTGGGAAAAGCCGGGTTGCGCCGGCAACGCGCTTCAGAAGCGGCTGCTCGAAGCGTCCGGCCACGTCCTCGACGTCCGCAACCTGCTCTCCGAGCCCTGGACCGCGGAACGGCTCGGCCGGTTCTTCGCCGATCTGCCGCCCGCCGCCTGGTTCAACCGGGCGAGCCCGCGGGTGAGGTCCGGCGAGATCGTGCCGGAAGCCCTCGATCGCGATGCCGCGATGGCGGCGCTGCTCGCCGATCCTCTGCTGATCCGTCGCCCGTTGATGGTCGCCGACGGCCAACCGATGGTCGGCTTCGAGACCGACGACGTCGCCGCCCGCATCGGCCTCCTGTCGAACCAACCGGTCGGCGAGGGCTGCGCCCGCGCACCCGCTCACCCGCGCCCCGCCGGCGGCCGACCGCCGGAGACCGCCGCCCCCGTCAGGGGGTGATCTTGGTCGGCGCGTTGGAATCGCCGCGCGGACCGGTGTCCTCGCTCTGGAACTCGAAGATCCGGCGGAAGATCCCCGGCGCGATCGCCGACAGCGGATTGATCTCCAGGATCGGGTCGTCGATCGCCCCGGACACCCGGAAGGTGACGCCGACCAGACCGCCGTTCGATCCCGCCCCGGTGATCGCCCCGATGATCGGGATCTGCCCGGCGAGATTGTTGAGCCCGAACGCCGGAATGTAGGTGCCGGTCAGGGCCACCCGCTGGTTCGTCGCGTCGATCTGGCCCGACGCGGTCGCGCCGACCGACTTGCCCTTGGCGATGACGTCGGTGACGTCGATCACCCCGTCGTGCATCGCGAAGCGCGCCTGGGCCCGGTCGAAGTCGGTCGAGCGGTCGAACTCGGCCCGCCGCACCGCGATCTTGCGCGACCCGTCGGCCGACGTCTGCGGCGCCGCCACCCGGCCCGACTTCGGTTCCTCGAGCAGCCGGAAGTCGTTGATCCGGACCGTCCCCTGCGACTGGCCCGGCGCCGGCAGGAAGGCGCCGAAGGTCAGCGTGCCGCCCTTGATCCGATCGAACAGGTCGAGGAAGCTCAACACCGCCCCGGCGTCGTCGGCCCCCATGGTGAGCCGCCGCCCGCCCGCGTCCGGCTTCAGCGAGATCGAGATCGAACGCCCGCCGGACGCGCGGGCGCTGCCCTGGAGCGTGGTCGGCACACCGTCGCGCACCTGCATGTCGGCGACCACGTCGCCGATGTCGGTGTCGTTGAAGCCGGTCAGCCGGGCGACCCGGAGCTTCAGGTTGAAGTCCGGCCCCTTCTCGCCCGACGACGGCTGCGAAGGCTTGCGCTGGGCGAGCAGCAGGCCGCGCAGATCGAAACTCGCGCCTTCGAAGGTCGCGGTCGGCGGGCCGTCGCCGCTCCGGGTCACCTTGACCCGGGCATCGTCGCCCTTGCGCAGCGCCACCTTGGCCAAGTCCGCGCCGACCAGCCGCCGCTCCTTGTCGAACTGCAACGAGCCGCGGACCGTCAGCCCTTCCGAATCGATCGCCAGATTGTCGATCCGGGTGCCCTTGTCGTCGTCGGTCTGGTCGAACACCGCCTTGGCCGGCACGCCGCCGCTCTTCGTCCAGCCGACCGGCGCCAACACCACGCGGGCCGGTCCGAGGTCGACCTCGACCCGGCGCCGCGCCTCGTTGCCCGGCGCCTGGGTGACCGAGAGCCCGATCGCCCCCTGCACCACCCCGCCGAGGTCGAGGCCGAGCCGCTGCCGGCCGGCCTCGTCGAGCACCATCCGGAAGTCGCGCTTCTCGGTGCTCCGCGATCCGCCGTTCGGCTCGTAGAGATCGATGTCGGTCCCGATCCCTTCGATCTGCGCCCGGCCGGTGATCTTCGTTCCCTTCGGATCGGAGAGGATCCTGAACTTTCCGTCCTGGAACTTCCGCCCCTGGATCGGCTGGGTGTTGGAGAACCGATCGAGCAGCGCCTCGACCTTCCAGTCGATCGTCGCCGGGTCGATGTGGCGGGCGAGGACGAGGTCGATCTGGGCGGTGACCGACGCCGTTCCGGACAGGCCGTCGGTCCTGATCCCGGTCTGGTCGAGCACCGCCAGCGGCTCCGAATTGACGATCTCGGCGACCGCCGGCACTTCGCCGGCGATCTGCAGGCGGATCGACGCCTTCGGAGTCTTGGTGAACATGTCGGGCAGCAGGAGCCGGAACGAGCCGACCTCCGGCCGCTTGGCCCAGCGGGTCGCCGCCACGCCGCGTTCGACGGTCACGTCGAAGTGCCGGTCGAGAATGGCGATCCGCCCGTCGGCGGACGCGAGCTCCGGCAGGTTGCCGAACGCGCGGAAGCGCAGTCCGTCGAACCGGCCGGAGAGCTTCACCGCGTCGTTCGGCCAGGTCTCGAACCGGTCCATCCGCGGCATGTCCAGCCGGATCGAGAGATCCGAGATGCGCCCGGCACCGACGTTGTCGATGAACCAGCGGCGCGCTTCCGGCGCCACCCAATGCGGCCAGGCGTGCTTGACCTGATCGGCGGAGAGCGGCGGGAACGCGAGGTCCATCGCCAGTTTCGGCTCGGGTCCGGAGAAATCGAGGACGCCGGCCGAATCGACCCCGCCCGAACCGAAACGGGCCCGCGCCCGGGGGATCTCGAGACGGCGGCGATCGGTGTCGAGGACGAGACCGATGTCGGCCGTGTCGAGCACCATCGTCGGCCCCGGCACGTCGCGCGGTCCGAAGCGCCCCTCCTGCAGTCCCAGATCGATCGTCCAGCGGCTTTCGCCGGCCTTCGGCGGAATCACGCGCCCGTCGAAGACGAGCGACGTCTCGCCGATCGCGACGGACGCCCGGAGAACCCCGAAGTCGTGCGTCTCGGGCCGCCAGACCGCCGCGAGTTCCCCCTCGTCGATCAGAAACTCGTCGTCCGCCTCCGGTCCGAACCGCAGCACTCCGGCCGCCGCCCGCGCCTTCAGGTCCGCGGCGGCGAACCGCCCGTCACGATCGAAACCGAAGACGAATCGCGCGTCGAACGGCATCCCCACCTGGAAGCCCGGCGACGGCGGTCCGAACAGATCGCGGGCGCCGAGATCGCTCACCGCGACCTCGAGCCGGCGCTTCTCCGATTCGTCCGCCCCGAGGGTCAGGCGGGCGGTCCAGCGGCCGACCTCGCCACGGGCCGAAACGGAGACGTCGAGCGGCCCCGCCGGCCCGTCGACCGCGGCGTCGGCGACCACGTCTTCGACGAAGGAATGCCGAACCTGCCCGGTCTGGTCGCGCCGGATCGTCTCGACGGTCCCACCGGTGAGCTGGATCTTGCGCAGCCCGGCACGCCGGCCGGCCTCGGCCACGCCGAACACCGCCTTGCCCAGCGCCTCGGCGGTGGTCCGGAAGTGGTCTTCCCCGCTCGTCGGTACGACCGGTGCCGGAGGAACCGGTTGGGCCGAACGGCCCGCCGCAGGGGCAGCGGTCGACGGCGTCGCCTCGCCGGCCCCGCCGAGCGTCGTGAGATCGACCCGGAACCGCGGATCGGTGAAGACGAGGGTGTGCGGACGGACCTCGCCGCCGAGGATCGGCAGCAGCGCCACCCGGATCGTCGCCCGCGGTACGTCGACGCCGAGACCGGCGCCGCGATCGACGCCGCGATCGACGCCGACGTCGCTCAGTCCGACCGACAGCCCGCCGTGCCACGACCAGTCGAGGCGGGCCGAGCCCAGCCGGCTGTGTCCGTCCGGCCCGGCGAGGTCGGAGAGCACGTCGCGGGCGGCCGCGTCGACGGCGGCGAGTTCGATCGGTCCGTGGGCGAGCAGCGCGATCCCGGCAGCGATGCCGAGTGTGACGAGGAGAACGATCACCCCGCAGAGCCACAGCACCCCGTGGCACAACCGGCCGATCGGCCCGCGCCGGCGCGGCGCCTCCTTCGGCTCGGTCGCATGCGTCTGCCGTCCGTCTTCCATGTCCACCCGTGGTCGTCTTTCTGCCGGCGGCTCGACCCGGCGGCGCGAATCGTCGCCGCCCGTTCCTTCCCCAGCGTCCGGTTACACGTTTCGCACCGACCGGTCGAACCGCTTGTCGTCGCGGGCGCCGGACGATAGCCTTCCGCACGACGGCCGGAACCGACCTCCGCCGTCGCCGAAGTCTGTCCACCATCTCAACACGACGAAAGGAAGGCGCGATGACGCTGGAGCTCGGAGCCGAGGCACCCGACTTCGTCCTTCCCTCGGATCGCGGTGGAGAAATCCGCCTGTCCGCGCTGCGCGGGAGCCCGGTCGTCGTCTATTTCTATCCGAAGGACGACACCTCCGGCTGCACCCGCGAAGCGGTCGACTTCACCGCCCTGGCGCCGAAGTTCCGCGACCTCGGCGCCACCGTGATCGGCGTCTCCCCCGACAACCTCGCCGCCCACGGAAAGTTCCGGGCCAAGCATGCCCTCGAGGTCGAACTCGCCGCCGACACCGACAAGACGGTGCTCGAGGCGTGGGGCGTCTGGGTGGAGAAGTCGATGTACGGCCGCCGCTACATGGGCGTCGAACGCACCACCGTGCTGATCGACGCGAACGGCCGCGTCGCGAAGATCTGGAACAAGGTCAAGGTCCCCGGACACGCCGAGGCGGTGCTCGCCGCGGTCGCCGCACTCGGCGCCTGAACGGCCCGGAGAGCCGCGGCGTCCGAGGACGTCGGCCCGCGCCCGCACTGTCCTCCCGCGTCCATCACCGGCCGCACGATTCGTCGCGGCCCCGCCCGTCGAGGCTTCCGATGTCGGATTTCGTCGCCCACTTCCTGCCCGCGCTCGTCGCCTTCGCCGGCTATTTCGGTGCCGCGGTGGTCTTCGCCGTCGCCTTTCTGGCGATCTACACGCGCCTCACCCCGCACCGCGAGTTCGACCTGATCGTCCACGGCCGCAACACCGCGGCGGCTCTGGCGCTCGGCTCCAGTCTGGTCGGCTTCGCCGTCCCGCTCGGCAAGGCGATGTCGCAGGCCGCCTCGCTGGTCGAGTTCTGCGCCTGGGCGGCGGTCGCGCTGGTCGTCCAGCTCGCCGCCTATCTGCTCGCTCGTCTCGTTCACCCGAGCCTGTCGGCCGAGATCGAGGCGAACGGGCTCGCCGCCGCGGTCTGGCTGGCCGCCGTCTCGCTCGCCGCCGGCCTGCTCTCGGCCGCGGCGATGACCGGTTGAGGCCGGCCATGGCCCGCCAGAAGGACACCTTCGGCCGCCGCCGCGCGCCAAACCCGGCGACGGAAGCCCCTCCTCCGGCGCGACCGACCGCCGACGCCCCCGTCCCGCCACGCCCGCCCGGCCTGCCGATCCGCAAGCGCACCGTGGCGATCTCGCTGGTCGCCGCCGGCGCCCTCGCCGCCACCGGCGCACATTTCGCCGGCGGAACCACGGCGCCCGCCTGCGTTCCCGCCCAGACGACGGCGACGGACGGGCTCGACGACGCCTTCGGCCCCTCCGGCGCCGCCGCGAACCCCTGCCCGCCCGGCACTCGGCGGACCGCCGCGACGTCGTCCGCCTGGGGCGTTCACCGGGCGCTGAACTTCTTCTCCTGGTCCTCGGCGGGCTCGTCCTGGTCGGGTTCGTCGAACCGGCCCGCGGCGGGCTTCGCCGCCGCCGGGACCAGCGGCGCCGCCGCCACCACCCCGCGGTTCTCCGCTGCGCCGGCCGCCCCGGTCTCCTCGGTGTCGCGCGGCGGGTTCGGCTCGTCCGGAGCCTTCCATTTCTCCGGAGGGTCGTGATGCGCCGTACCCCGCTCGGCCCCCGCCCCGACGCCGCCGAACGCCATCGCGCCCTCGGCTTCGCCTTCGCCGAGATCGACGGCGAACCCTACTGGGAGGAAGCGGCGGTCTACCGTTTCACCCTCGACGAGATCGAACGCGACCTCGAGGCGCCGACCGCCGAGCTCTGGGCGCTCGCCCTCGACCTCGTCGACCGGGTGATCGCCGACGAGCGCCTGCTCGCCCGGTTGAAGATCCCACGCCACGCCTGGGACCTCGTCGCCGAGAGCCGGCGGCGCGGCGATCCCTCGCTCTACGGCCGCTTCGACCTCGTCCACGCCGGTCGAGGAAATCCAGCCAAGCTCTTGGAATTCAACGCCGACACACCGACCAGCCTCTACGAGGCGGCGGTCGTCCAGTGGTGGCGCCTGCAGGACGAGATCGAGCGCGGACGGCTTCCCGCCGACACCGACCAGTACAACTCGCTGCACGAGCGGCTGATCGCCCGTCTCGCCGAGGTGGTCGCCTCGCCGACCCTGCATCTCGCCGGCGCCACCGCATCGATCGAGGACACCGGCACCCTCGCCTATCTCGCCGACTGTGCCGGCGAAGCCTCCCGCGCCGCCGAGATCCTCGACGTCTCCGCGATCGGTCTAGCCGGCGACCGCTTCGTCGACCTCGCCGAGCGACCGATCGACACGCTGTTCAAGCTCTATCCGTGGGAATGGTTGTTCGCCGAGGAGTTCGGCCGCTCGCCGGCGATGCGGACGACCCGCTTCGTCGAGCCGCCGTGGAAGGCGATCCTGTCGAACAAGGGGATGCTCGCCCTGCTCTGGCAGATGGCGCCCGGCCATCCGAATCTGTTGCCCGCCTTCTTCGACGACGATCCCGCCCGGGCGAGCCTCGGCGGCGACCATGCGCTGAAGCCGCTCTACTCGCGGGAGGGCGCCAACGTCGTGCTGGTCGAGGGCGGCCGCCTGCTCGCCCGGACCGGCGGCACCTACGGCGCCGAGGGCGGCATCGTCCAGGCGCTGTGCCGGCTACCGGACTTCGACGGCCGCCATCCGGTGATCGGCAGCTGGCTGGTCGGCGACGACCCCGCCGGAATCGGCATCCGCGAGGACGCCGGTCTGGTCACCGGCGATCGCGCCCGATTCGTCCCCCATCTGATCGACGGCTGAGATCAACCGAACCGCGCTCCGTCCGACGGCCGGCGACGCCCTTCGGCGCGTGCACAAGCCTTCGTTAACCTTGATAGACTGTAATCGCGGTGTGCCGGTACAGGTCGGAGACGCAGCCCGCGATGAACGCCCCCGAGGACATTTCCCGCGGTTTCGGCCGACGGCGTGAACCGCATCGGATCACCATCGTCCACGGCGACCGGGTCCGCGCCTTCCATGTCGATCCGACGAAACTCGGTGCCGCCGCGGCCGCGCTCGGGGTCTTCGCCTTCGCCTGGATCGCCACCACCGGCTATTTCTTCTTCCGCGACGACATCCTGAGGAACGCCGTCTCCGGCCGTGTCCAGGAGGCCCGCGCCTACGAGGACCGGGTCGCCGCGCTCCGCGCCGAGATCGACCGGATCAACGGCCGCCAGTTGATGGACCAGGAGGCCTTCGAGGCCAAACTCGACCGACTGCTCGCCCGCCAGTCGAAGCTGATCTCGGATCAGGGACGGATCGGCGGCCTCGTCGAGCGCGCCGGCGACGTCGGCATCACCCTGCCCAAGGCGGCCGGCGACGCGCTCACCGTGGTCCGCCCGGCCGCCGAAGCCGACGTGCTGACCCCGTTGCCGACCGGCCGTACCGCGCCGCTCACCGAACCGACGGCGACCGGCAGCGTGCCGGTTCCACCGCCGCTCGATCTCGACCGCTTCGCCACGCCGCTGCGCTCGTCGCGCCTCGAAGACGGCGCCCCGGCCCGCACCGCCGATCCCGGCCGCCGGATCGCCGCGGTCGAACGCACCCTCGCCGGCTTCGAGACCGGCCAGCACCGCGCCCTCGCCGCCCTCGCCGATCTCGCCGAACAGAAGACGAAACGCGTCACCCGGGCGCTCGGCCAGATCGGCTTCCGTCTCGCCGACACCCCCGCCGCGAAGGCCGGCGGCGGCGTCGGCGGTCCCTTCGTGCCGGCGCCCGACGCCGATCCGCTGATGCGGGCCGACGCCGCGCTCGACCGCCTCGGCCTCTTGAAGCGCGCCGCAGCGGCCCTGCCGCTCGCCCGGCCGCTCACCGGCGACCTCGCGGTCACCTCCGGCTTCGGCAGCCGGGTCGATCCTTTCCTCGGCGTGCCGGCGCTCCACACCGGCATCGACTACCGTGCCGAAGAGGGCGAGCCGGTGCGGGTCACCGGCGCCGGCACGGTGATCGGCGCGGGTCGCCAGGGCGGCTACGGGCTGTGCGTCGACGTCGACCACGGCAACGGCGTGGTCACCCGCTACGCCCACATGTCGCGGATCGGCACGACGATCGGAACCAGGCTGAAGGCCGGCGACACCGTCGGCTCGGCCGGTTCGACCGGCCGTTCCACCGCTTCGCATCTCCACTACGAGACCCGGGTCGCCGGCGAACCGGTCGACCCCTCGGGCTTCCTCGACGCCGGCCGCGAACTCGGCCTCTGACCCTCTCCGGGGATCAGTGGCCGAGCAGCCCGTACCAGACCAGCATCAGGCCGCCGAAGCCGATGCGGTACCAGGCGAAGACGCGCAGCGTGTTGTGCGCGACGAAGTGGATCAGGAACTTGATCACCACGATCGCCGAGACGAAGGCGGCGAAGAAGCCGAAGGCGATGGCGATGCCCTCGTCGGCGGTCAGCGCGCCGCCGTTCTTCCACAGATCGAGCACCGTCGCCCCGAGCATCGTCGGGATCGCCAGGAAGAACGAGAAGTCGGTCGCCGCCGAGCGCGACATGCCGCCGAGCATGCCGCCGACGATCGTCGCCCCCGACCGCGAGGTGCCCGGCACCATCGAGATCACCTGGGCGATGCCGACGATCAGCGCCTGACGGAAGGTGATCTCCTCGGCGATCGCGGTCTGCGGCCGTTCCGGCCGGCGCTCGACCCACAGGATGATCAGACCGCCGACCACCAGGGTGATCGCCACGATCACCGGCTTGAACAGATAGGCCTTGATCGCCTTGAGGAAGATCAGGCCGATCACCACCGACGGGAAGAACGCGACGAGCAGCGCCGCGGTGAAGGCGATCGCCGCCGGATCGCGGCGCAGCAGGCCGGTGAGGAGCCTGAGGATCCGCTCGCGGAACAGCCAGCACACGGCGAGGATCGCGCCGAGCTGGATCACCACCTCGAACACCTTGCCGGCACCGGAATCGAAGTCGAGCCAATCGGCGGCGAGGATCAGATGGCCGGTCGAGGAGACCGGCAGGAACTCGGTCAGCCCCTCGACGATGCCGAGGATGCCCGCCTTGACCCAGTAGATGAACTCCATCGTCCGCCCCTCACGGCTGATCGGTCCCACCCGCCCGCCCGGAATCGGCGGACGCCGGAGCATGCGGGGCGATCGGTCGCACCGCAACGCAAAATCACGGAGCGACGAATCCGCCGGGTGACGCCGGGGAGGCCCCTCCCCGGCGCCTCCGTCAGTCGATGTCCTCGATCGCGTCGACCGCGCCGCCCTTCACCCGAGCGGCGAGCGAGGCTTCCATGAACTCGTCGAGGCCGCCGTCGAGCACCTTGGCCGGATCCGTCGTCTGCACCCCGGTCCGGAGGTCCTTGACCATCTGGTAGGGCTGCAGGACGTAGGAGCGGATCTGATGGCCCCAGCCGATGTCGGTCTTGGTGGCGTTCTCGGCGTTGGCCTTCTCCTCGCGTTTCTTCAGCTCGACCTCGTAGAGGCGGGCCTTCAGCATCGACCAGGCGGTCGCCCGGTTCTTGTGCTGCGAGCGCTCGGCCTGACAGGCGACCGCGATGCCGGTCGGGATGTGGGTCAGTCGCACCGCCGAATCGGTGGTGTTGACGTGCTGACCGCCGGCGCCCGACGACCGGTAGGTGTCGACCCGGACCTCGGATTCGGGGATCACGATGTCGATCGAATCGTCGACCACCGGATAGATCCACACCGAGGCGAAGGAGGTGTGCCGACGGGCGTTCGAATCGAACGGCGAGATCCGGACCAGCCTATGCACGCCGGATTCGGTCTTCAGCCAGCCGTAGGCGTTGAGCCCCTTGATCATGTAGGTGGCCGACTTGAGGCCCGCCTCTTCGCCCTCGGAGGCTTCCAGCGCATCGACCTTGTAGCCGCGCCGTTCCGCCCAGCGCACGTACATGCGCGCCAGCATCTCGGCCCAGTCCTGGCTCTCGGTCCCGCCGGCACCGGCGTGGATTTCGAGATAGGTGTCGTTGCCGTCGGCCTCTCCGGAGAGCAGCGCGTCGACCTGCCGCTTGGCGACGTCGTGGCCGAGGGTCTTCAGGCCCGCTTCGGCCTCCGCAACCACGTCGGCGTCGCCCTCGGCTTCGCCGAGTTCCAGGAGCCCGACGTTGTCGTCGAGATCACGCTCGATCGAGGCGACGATGTCGACCGACTTCGAAAGCTGATCGCGTTCGCGCATCAGCTTCTGAGCGCGGGTCGGGTCGTTCCACAGTTCGGGAGACTCGGACAGAGCGTTGAGCTCGTCGAGACGCTTCAGCGCGACATCCCAGTCAAAGATGCCTCCTCAGCAGGCTGAGCGCCTGCTGGATCTCGTCCACCACGGACTGGATCTCTGCCTTCATCGAATCCACCTCGGAAAAGGAGCGCCCCGCCCCCCGGGATCGGGGCGGCGGGATCGTGGGCGCGGACCATACCGACCGGGGCGGCGGCTGTAAACCGAACCGCCCGGCTTCTCCGAGGCGGGCTCGCTCACACCGTGAAACGATACTCGGTGCGCTGGCGGTAGAGTTCGCCGGGGCGCAGCACGGCGCTCGGAAAATGCGGCTTGTTGGCCGCATCCGGCCAGCGCTGCGGCTCCAGGCAGAAGCCGGCGTTCTTGCCGTAGCGCCGCTCGTCGAGGCCGGGCACCGGCACGTCGAGCCACGAGCCGTCGTAGAGCTGGATCCCCGGCTCGGTGGTCCACACCTCGAGCGTCACCCCCCGCTTCGGACCGCGGACGCGGGCGGCGAGCTTCGGCCGCGCCACCGGCGCCGCGCCGAGCGCGTAGTTGACGTCGTAGATCATCCGTTCGCCGGCGACCTCGCGACCGATCGGCCGGGGCGCGCGGAAGTCGAAGGCGGTGCCCTCGACCGGCAGCACCTCGCCGGTGGTGATCAGATCGGCGCCCGCCGGGGTGTAGCGGTCGGCGAAGACCGTCGCCTCGTGGTCGAGGATCGACCCGGTGCCGTCGAGATCGAAATAGGCGTGACCGGCGATGTTGACGAGCGTCGGCCGATCGGTGGTCGCCTCGACCTCGAGCACCAGGGTGGTGCCGGAGACGGTGTAGGTCGCCGACACCCGGACCAGACCGGGATAGCCCTGCTCGCCGTCGGGATCGACGAGGTCGAAGGTCGCCCGATCGGCGGTCGCCGACGCGATGTGCCAGACCCGCTTGTCGAAGCCGTTCGGGCCGCCGTGCAACTGGTTCGGCCCCTCGTTGGCGGCGAGGACGTGGCGGACGCCGTCGAGTTCGAACGACGCACCGCCGATCCGGTTGGCGCAGCGCCCGCACACCGCTCCGAAATAGGGCGAATGGGCGACGTAGTGCTCGAGCCGGTCGAAGCCGAGGATCATCGGCTGCGGTCCGTGGGCGGTCGCCAGCCGGATGTCGCGCAGGGCGGCCCCGTAATCGAGGATCGACACCGAGAGCGGCCCGCCGCTCCCGAGTTGCACGTCGTGCACGACGCGACCGTCGCGCAGGGTTCCGAAGGGAACGACGCTCATGACCGGTTTCTCCGAGGGATCGGGTTCCCGGTCAGTCTAGTGACGGCGCGGCAACCCGCAATCCGCAGGACGCCCGATGGACCCGCCGAACGCGCCGCCGGCTCGCTCGTCGTGCCGAGGTCAGGCCGCCGCACTGCGCCCGACGCGGACCACTTCCCGGGTCCGGTCGAGGAACTCGGAGACCGAACTCTGCAGCCGGCCGTTCTGCTCGGCGAGCGCCACCGAGGCATCGGCCACCTCGAGCGCCGCCCGACCGGTCTCCCCGGCGACCCGGGCGACGGTGACGACGCTCGACGACACGTCGTCGGTGGCATTCGACGCCATCTGCATCGAGCGGGCGATCTCCTGGGTGGCGGTCGCCTGTTCCTGGACGGCGGAGGCGATGACGCTCGCCGCATCGGTGACCTCGGCGAGGATGCCGGTGATCCCCTGGATCGCCTCGCGACAGCGCGCCGATCCGGTCTCGACCGCGCCGATCCGCTCGACGATCGCCTCGGTCGCGGTCGCCGTCTGGTCGGCGAGCTGCTTGACCTCGGCGGCGACCACCGCGAAGCCGCGGCCGCTCTCGCCGGCCCGCGCCGCCTCGATGGTCGCGTTGAGGGCGAGCAGACGGGTCTGCTCGGCGACCTGCCGGATCAGTCCGACGACCCCGACGATGTCGCCGACCGCCTTCGACAGGCCGTCGATGGCGAGCCGCGAATCGGCGACCCGCTCGTCGGCGCGGGTGGCGATGCCGAGCGCCCGTTCCGACTGGGCGGAGATGTCGGCGACCGAGGCGGTCAGCTCTTCGGTCGCCGCGGCGACCGCCGCCACCGTCACCGAGGTCTCCTCGGCGGAAGCCCCGATGGTGGTCGACCGGCTCTCGGTCTCGCTCGCCGACGACCGCATCGTCGTCGCCGAGCGGGAGAGGTTCTGCACGGCGCCGCCGAGCGCTCCGGCGACCCCGCCGACCGTCGCCTCGAATTCGGTCATCACCCGGTCGAAGGCGACCAGCCGGCCGTCGATCGTGTCGACCGCCTCGTTCATCGTCCGCGCCGAGGCGCCGAAACTGCCGACCATGCCGCGTTCGACGATCCGCCGATGGCGGGCCCCGTCGCGCACGCATCCGAGCGTCGCCCGAGCCTCGCGGGCGAAGGCGTCGGTGACGTCGAGCAGATGGTTGGTCGCGCTCGCCAGCCGGACGACGTCGCCGCCGTCGGCGAGCAGCACCACCCGACGTTCGAGATCACCCGACGAGGCGCCGATCAGCACCTCGCTGATGCGGCCGAAGGACCGCCGCGCCCGCCGGACCTCGAACATCGCGCCGAGCGCCACCAGGGTCGTGGCCGCCACCAGACCGACCCCGACGAGGTCGTCGCGCCAGATCTCGGAGGCCGTGAGGCCGGCGAGCACCAGGACCAGCGCCCGGCTCAGCCACTCAGCGCGTGAGAGAGAAGACGAATTCGTCATAGCCGATCCCGAGATCCCGGAGGGTCGCGGCGAGGGCCGCGGTCGAAGCGGCGAGGCCGGCGGCGCGATCGTGCGCCTCGTCCTCGATCTTCTTCAGTTGCGCGTAGAGCGGCGTCACCGCGTCGATCGCCGACCGATCGGGGACCCGCCGGTTCGAGTGGTAGCCGATGATCTCGCCGCCGGTCCCGAAGGTCGGCGTGATGTGGGCGAAGACCCAGTAGTGGTCGCCGCAGGACGCCATGTTGAGGACATAGGCGAAGATCTCGTCGCCGCGCTGGATCGTGTCCCACAGCAGCTTGAACACCGCCCGCGGCATGTCGGGGTGACGGATGATCGAATGCGGCTGGCCGATCGCCTCGCGCTCGGTCATTCCGGCGACCCGGAGGAAGACGTCGTTGGCGTAGGTGATGACCCCGGCGGGATCGGTCTTGGAGACGATCACCTCGTCGATGCCGAACGTCCGTTCCCGACCGGTCGCGGCGACCGTCGCCGAGAACTTCCGCCGGGCGGTGGGCCGGCCACCGCTCTGATTCGATCCGAAGTCGAGCCGCATGCGATACTCTCCGTGACGCGAGGGCAACTTTCGTCGGCGTCGATGAACAACTCCCTAAAATTTGGCACACGATCTTCGCCGCAAACGTTTTTGATTTTGAGCGAACCGCTCAAAACCCCAGTATGACGACGAAAAACGGGGAATACCGAACGCATTCGTCGACGTACAACGAGCAAATACCGTGTCATATGGCGAGATGACAGACAGTATGAGATCACCATTGACGCGCTGGCGTGCGGTGAGTGCGATGTCTTGTGTTCGAAGAGCGATTGAAATGAAAGAACTCGATCGACGCTTTTCTTGAGCAGAAACGCCTGCTCGGCGCCGAACTACGACGAAAGTACGAGCCTGAAATCACCGACCGGGCACCGGGACGATGCCTGGAATTTCATGACCTCTCCCGGCCGGCGACACGGCGGACGCGCGATCGCCCTCGATCGCGGCGTCTTGACGCGGACCGCACGGTCGGCGCGCCGACGCGACCGCCCCGGCACCCCCCCGGAACGGCGACGGCGAAGGGCGCGCCGTGGGCCGGCCGAGCGAGGCGGTCGAGCGCAGCAGGGTCGAACGGACGATCCGGCGCCGCGCCTCACCCGGCCAGAGCCGCGGCGAGCCGCCGCCACTCCGCCTCCGCCCCCGGCAGGCCGAAGCGCAGCAGGGTCGGATCGTGCGGGAAGCGGCGGACGTGGATGCCGGCCTCGGCCAGCCGGTCGGCGATGGCGAGTGCCCGCGGATGGCGGTACAGGCGGAACAGCGGTGTACCGCCGACGAAGGCGAAACCGGCTCCGGCGATGATGTCGTCGAGCCGCAGGGCATCCGCCTCGAGCCGGATCCGGGTCGCCTCCAGCCAGGCGGCATCGGTCAGCGCGGCGGCGCCGATCTCGACGGCCGGCCCGGACACCGCCCAGGGGCCGAAGGCGCGACGGACCGCGTCGGCGAAGGCCGGCCGGCCGAGGACGAAGCCGAGGCGCAGCCCGGCGAGGCCCCAGGTCTTGCCGAACGACCGGAGCACCACCGCGCCCTCCGGCAGGATCGGCGCCAGCGTCTGCGGCGGCCGGTCGGCGTCGGCGAAGGCCTCGTCGACGATCAGCGTGCCGCCCTTCTTCGCGAAGACCCCGGCGAGGTCGACCAGACGGTCGACCGGCACCCGCCGCCCGTCGGGATTGTTGGGATTGACCAGCAGGCCGACGTCGGCGGCGGCGAGCTCTTCGAGGCTCTCGACCACCGTCACCTCGCGCCCCGCCTCGCGCCAGACGTGCGAATGCTCCTGGTAGGTGAAGCCGAGAATCGCCAGCCGCCGGCCGGAGATCAGCCGCGGCAGCATCTGGATCGCCGCCTGGGTTCCCGGTGTGGCGGCGACCGAGGCCGGATCGGCGACCCCGAAGGCCGCCGCGGCGGTCCGCTCCAGATCGGTCACCAGCGCCGGTTCGGGCAGTCGGGTCCAGGCTTCCTCGGAGAGCGGCGGCACCGGCCAGGGCTCGGGGTTGATCCCGGTCGAGAGATCGATCCACGGTTCGGGAGCGTTCGGATGGGCGGCCCGTACTTGCGCGAGGGCGCCGCCGTGATAGACCGCGCCCTGAACGGCGGGCCGCACCCGCGCCGCCTCGATCACCGGATCCGCCATGTCGCCCGCCTCCGTTCCCGCGCCGACTCTCGCCCTCGTCGCCCTCGTGATCGAAGCGGCGGTCGGTTGGCCCGCTCCTGTCTACGCCGCGATCGGCCATCCCGTCACCTGGATCGGATGCCTGATCTCGGCCCTCGACCGCACGCTCAACCGGGAGGAGGACGGCTTCGCCCGCCGCCGGGCGATGGGCGTGATCGCTCTCGTCGTGCTGTTGGCGGTGCCGGGGGCGGTCGCCTTCGCGATCGTCGCGGTCGTCGATCGGCTGCTGCCGGGCGGCGCCGGCCTGCTGGTGGTCGGCTTCCTCGCCGCCAGCCTGCCGGCCCAGCGCAGCCTCGACACCCATGTGCGTGCCGTCGCCGACGCCCTCGATCGGGGGATCGACGATGGACGGCGGGCGGTCGGGATGATCGTCGGCCGCGACACCGCGGTGCTCGACGAACCGGCGGTGGCCCGCGCCGCGATCGAGAGCCTCGCCGAGAATTTTTCCGACGGCATCGTCGCACCGGTGGTCTGGACCGCCGCCCTCGGCTTCGTCGGTGGCGTCCTCTACAAGGCCGCCAACACCGCCGACAGCATGATCGGCCACAAGAACGATCGCTTCCTCGCCTTCGGCTGGGCGGCGGCACGGTTCGACGATCTCGTCAATCTGCCGGCCTCGCGCCTCGCCGGGATCTGGCTGGTGCTGGCCGCCACCGTCACCCCCGGCGCCTCCGCCGCGAACGCGCTCCGCGCGATTCGCCGCGACGCGCACGCCCACACCTCGCCCAACGCCGGCTGGCCGGAATCGGCGATGGCCGGCGCCCTCGGCTTCGCCCTCGCCGGCCCGCGGGTCTACGGCGGCGTGCGGATCGAGGCGGCCTTCATGGGCGACGGTCGGCGCGACCTCTCCGCCCTCGACATCCGCCGCGCCCTGCGGCTCTACCGCACCGCGCTGGTGATCGAGGCGCTGGCGCTGGTCGCCCTCGCCCTGGTGTTCGGCCTGCACTGAGATCGCCGGCTCAGCGGGCGAGACCGATCAGCCGATCGAGGTCGACGTGGGCTTCGACATGGGCGGCGAGCGCATCGAGCGCCGCTTCGACCCGAGCCTCGAAGGCGAGATCGGAGCCTCCCGCCCCCCAGTCGGCGAGCAGCGCGCGCCGCGCCGCGTCGTCGACGAACAGGCCGTGCAGATAGCACCCCGCGACCCGCCCGTCGGCGGAGACCGCGCCTTCCGCGCGCCCGTCGTCTAGGATGGCGAAGGGCCGCGCCCGATCCGCCCCTTCGGTGATCCCGACGTGCATCTCGTAGCCGCGGACCGGCGCCTCGGCGAGCGTCAGCCGTCCGACGACCTCCTCGAGGTGCTTGTCGCCGGCGAGCACGGTGGTGACGTCGAGCAGCCCGAGCCCCGGTACTTCGGCCGGCGGCCCCTCTATACCGTTCGGATCGGCGACGGTGCGCCCCAGCATCTGGTAGCCGCCGCAGATCCCGACCACCCGGCCGCCACGCCGGTGATGGGCGAGGATGTCGATGTCCCAGCCCTCGTGCCTGAGCGCCGCGAGATCGGCGATCGTCGCCTTCGAGCCGGGCAGCAGCACCAGATCGGCCGACGCCGGGATCGGCTCGCCGCGGCCGAGCATCCGGAGCCGCACCCCCGGCTCGGCGGCCAGCGGATCGAGATCGTCGAAGTTGGCGATGTGCGGCAGCCGCGGCACCACCACCTCGAACCCGCCGGCCCCCGCCGTCTTCGGCCGCTTGTCGAGCACCACCGCGTCCTCCGCCGGCAGCCGCGCCGCATCCGGGAACCACGGCAGCAGCCCCAGCGCCGGCCATCCGGTCTTCGCTTCGATGAAGCTCATGCCGCTTTCGAACAGCCGCGCGTCGCCGCGGAACTTGTTGACCAGGAAGCCGACGATCAGCGCCGCGTCGGCCGGATCGACCACCGCCCGGGTGCCGACGATCTGGGCGATCACGCCGCCGCGGTCGATATCGCCGAGGAGGACCACCGGCACGTCGTGGGCGCGGGCGAAGCCCATGTTGGCGAGATCGTTGGGGCGCAGGTTGACCTCCGCCGCACTCCCCGCCCCTTCCACCAGCACCAGATCGCAGGCGCCGCGCAGCCGCTCGAAACTCTCCGAGACCGCCGCGATCAGCTTCGGCTTCCAGTCCTGGAACTCGAGCGCCCGGGCGTTGCCGAGCACTCGGCCCTGGACCACCACTTGTGATCCGACGTCTGACTGCGGCTTCAGCAGCACCGGGTTCATGTCGACGCTCGCCGCCACTCGGGCGGCCCGCGCCTGCAGCGCCTGGGCGCGCCCGATCTCGCCGCCGTCGACCGTCACCGCGGCGTTGTTCGACATGTTCTGCGGCTTGAACGGCAGCACCGAGAGGCCCCGGTTCGCGAACGCCCGGGCCAGCCCGGCGACCACCAGCGATTTGCCGACATCCGATCCGGTACCCTGGATCATCAGAGACTTGGCGCGATTTCCTGATGTCATGATCGAAGATCCGCGGTTCAGAATTCGATGCCTTCCTGGGCCTTCACGCCGGCCGCGAAGTGGTGCTTCGTCGCCCCGAACTCGGTGACCAGATCGGCGGCCTCGACGAGCTCCGGCTTGGCGTTGCGGCCGGTGACGACGACGTGGAGATCGTCGCGCCGTGCCCGGAGAACCTCGACCACCTCGGCGAGCGGCAAGTGATCGTACCTCAGCGAGATGTTCAGCTCGTCGAGCACCAGCAGGAAGATCGACGGGTCGGCCATCAGCTCCTTCGCCTTGTCGAAGGCGCGGGTCGCCGCGGCGACGTCGCGGGCCCGATCCTGGGTCTCCCAGGTGAAGCCCTCGCCCATCGTGTGCCAGACGACCCGATCGCCGAAGCTCTCGAGCGCGAGGCGCTCGCCGCTCACCCAGGCGCCCTTGCCGAACTGGACCACCCCGACCCGCCGGCCGCGCCCGAGCGCCCGCAGTGCCAGCCCGAAGGCGGCGGTCGACTTGCCCTTGCCGGGGCCGGTGTGGACGATCAGCAGACCCTTGGTCTCGATCGTCTTTCCCGCCACTTCGGCGTCCTGCACGGCCTTGCGCTTGGCCATCTTGGCGCGGTGGCGCTCGTCGTCGCTGGTCTCGGTCATCGGTCCTCGCCGGATTCGGTCCCGCATCGGAACCACGCTCCCGGGTCCGGCGCAAGCCGGGTGGTGTCGCGGCGGTGTCGCGAACGCGGTTTCGCGCATCGGTGGTCCCACTCGTTGACAGCGCCGCGCCGGCACCGTCATATCAGTTCATCGACGGTTTCTCGGGTCCCCCCGAGGACCAGAGGGAATGCGGTCCGCCGAAAGGCGGGAAGCCGCGGCTGCCCCCGCAACTGTGAGCGGGAAGCGGCGCACCGGAGAAACCACTGGGGCGAGGCCTGCGGGCCGAAGTCCCCGGGAAGGTGGTGCGCAGCGTCCGACCCGCGAGCCAGGAGACCTGCCGTCGACATGTCCAACCCTGGCGCCGGAGGGGCGCCGAGAGGAGCCGCATGCGCGACCACAGGTCCACTCCCGAATCCGCTTCCGCCGCCGAGCCGACCACCGTCCTGGTCTGCGCGACCTGCCGTCGCGAAGGCGACGATCCCGAAGCCCCGCGCGCCGGCGCCCGTCTCGCCGAAGCGCTCGCCGCGGCGACCGCCGACGATCCGGCGATCGAGATCCGTCCGGTCGAGTGCCTGTCGGTGTGCCGCCGCCCGGTCACCGTCGGCCTCACCGCGCCGGGCAAGTGGACCTACCTCTACGGCGACTTCCCGCCCGACGACGCCGACGGCCTGCTCGCCGCGGCCCGTCTCTACGCCGCCGCGCCCGACGGTCTGATCCCCTGGAAGGACCGTCCGACCGCCCTGAAGAAGGGCGTCGTCGCCCGCCTGCCGCCCCTCGCCCCACCCGTCGCCAGCTCCGGAACCGACGACCGATGAACGTCTTCGCGAAGATCCCCGTCACCATCGTCACCGGCTTCCTCGGAGCGGGAAAGACGACCCTGATCCGCCATCTCCTGGCCCATGCCCACGGCCGGCGGATCGCCCTGCTGATCAACGAATTCGGCGACGTCGGCGTCGACGGCGAGATCCTGAGGGCCTGCGGCGCCGACGCCTGCGGCCCCGGTGCGATCCTCGAACTGGCCAACGGCTGCATCTGCTGCACGGTCGCCGACGACTTCCTGCCGGCGATCGAAAAGCTGATGGCCCTGCCGCAGCGCCCCGAGCACATCGTCGTCGAGACCTCCGGCCTCGCCCTGCCGAAGCCGCTGATCAAGGCCTTCGACTGGCCGGCGATCCGCACCCGGCTGACCGTCGACGGAGTCGTCGCGGTGATCGACGGCCGCGCCGTGGCCGACGGCCGTTTCGCCGACGATCCCGCGGCGCTGGCCGCCGAACGGGCGGCCGATGCGGCGATCGACCACGACAATCCGCTGGAGGAGGTCTACGAGGACCAACTGCTCGCCGCCGATCTGGTGGTGGTCAACAAGATCGACCTGATCGACCCCGCCGAGCGGGCGGCGATCGCCGCCGAGATCGAGAAGATCCTGCCGCGCGCCGTGAAGATCGTCGAGGCGCACGACGGCCGGGTCGACCCGCTGGTGGTCCTCGGGCTCGGCGCCGCGGCCGAGGACGACCTCGCCGCCCGCCCTTCCCATCACGACGCCGAGGCCGAGCACGACCACGACGACTTCGAGAGCTTCGTCGTCGAGATCGCCGAGACGAGCGATCCCGACGGCCTCGCGGCGCGGCTCGCCGACCTCGCCGCGCTCCACGACGTGCTGCGCATCAAGGGCTTCGTCGCGGTCTCCGGACGGCCGATGCGGCTCCTGGTGCAGGGCGTCGGCGCCCGCTTCCAGAGCCGCTTCGACCGGCCCTGGACCGCCGACGAGGCCCGCCGCGGCCGTCTCGTGGTGATCGGCCGCAAGGGCCTCGACCAGTCGGCGATCCGCGCCGCACTCCGCTGAGGGGACCTCGATGCACCTCGTCGCCACCACCCTCTCGACGCTCGACGAGACGGCCGCCGCGGTCGATCTCGCCCAGACGCCGGCCGAGGTGGCGGTGCTGTCGTTCTCCGATTCCGACCTCTCCGGCATCGCCGCCGCCCATGCCGCGACGGCCGACCGGCTGCCGAGCCTGCGCCTCGCCTCGCTCGCCGACCTGCGCCATCCC
Organism: uncultured Alphaproteobacteria bacterium; assembly: GCA_937919435.1. Taxonomy (GTDB): domain Bacteria; phylum Pseudomonadota; class Alphaproteobacteria; order Rhizobiales; family Ancalomicrobiaceae; genus Siculibacillus. The sequence goes on from CALFRR010000040.1 coordinate 39,827, forward strand.
TATTCGACCGATCTGTGGATCGAGACGGTCGGCCGGCGCGCGCGCTTCGTGCTGGTGCGCCTCCTCGGCGGGCTCGACTGGTGGCGCTACGGCGTCGACGAACTGGCGGCGAAGGCCCGCACCCACGGCTTCGACCTCGCCGTGCTGCCCGGTGATACGGCGATCGACGAGCGGCTCGACGCCGCCTCGACCCTGCCGGTCGACGATCTGCGCCGGCTGCGGCAGTGGTTCCAGGAGGGCGGGCCGGACAATCTCGCCTCGCTCCTCGCCTGGATCGGCCGCCGCCTCGGCCGCGATCTCGACTTCGACGAGCCGCGCCCGCTGCCCGCGACCGGTCCCTTCCTGCCCGCCCGGCGCGACGGCGACGGGCCGATCGCCCTCCTCACCTTCTATCGCTCGTTCGTCGCGGCCTCCGACACCGCACCGATCGCCGCGCTCGCCGACGCGCTCGCCGACCGCGGTTTCGCCGTCGAACCGCGCTTCGTCACCAGCCTGAAGGATCCGCGGGTGGTTACCGACCTCGGCGCCGAGATCGACCGGCTGGCGCCGGCGATCGTGGTCAACACCACCGCCTTCTCCGCCCGGCTCGACGACGGCGGCTCGGTCCTCGACCGGGCCGGGGTGCCGGTGCTGCAGGCGTTCCACTCGACCGCGACCCGCGACGTCTGGGCGGCGTCGAGCCGCGGTCTCGGCGCCTCCGATCTCGCGATGAACGTCGTCCTGCCGGAGATCGACGGGCGCATCGCCACCCGGGCGATCTCGTTCAAGGGCCGGCTCGGCCGCTCCGATCTGACCGAATGGGACCGGCCGGTCCACGTCCCCGACGCCGCCGGCATCGCCGCGGTGGCCGATCTCGCCCGCGCCTGGGTCCGTCTCGCCGAGACCCCGCGGGCCGAACGGCGCATCGCCGTGGTGGTCTCCGACTATCCGGCGAAGGGCGGCCGCACCGCCCATGCGGTCGGTCTCGACACCGGCGCCAGTCTGGTGGCGATCGCCGAGGACCTCGCCGCCGCCGGCTTCGACGTCGCCGCCCCACCCGCCGAGGCCGAGCTGATGGCCCGGCTGGAACGGCGTTGGACGGGCACGCCGGACGTGGAAGCAGCGGACACCGAAAGGGTCTCCGACCTCGCCCCACCCCACGGCCGTCATCCCCGGCCGGAGCGCAGCGGAGGGGAAGGGGATCCGGCGATTGCCCGACCGGTCGCGGCATCCATGGGTTCCCTTCCCTCGCTCCGCTCGCCGGGGACGACGGCGGAACGAACCGAGGCGACGCCGATCGCCGGGGATGCGGCGACATCGGCGATGCCGGCGATCGCTGCGAACGCGGCGTTTCCATCCCTCCCTTCTCCCCTGGTGGGAGAAGGTGCCCCTGAGGGGCGGACGAGGGGACCGTCCCTCGCCGCCACCGAGGGCCCTGCGACCGCCCTCATCGCCCCCGCCGACCGGGCGCGGCTGTCGCTTCCCGACTACGCCCACCTCGCCCGCCGCCTGCCGGCGGCGCTGCGCGAGAGAATCGAAACCGCCTGGGGGCCGGCGGAGGCCTCGGAGGAACTCGAGGACGGGGCCTTCGTCTTCCCCGTGGTCGAACTCGGCCGACTGCTGATCGCCGTCCAGCCCGACCGCGGCCGCCGGGCCACCCGCAAGGCCGAGTACCACGACACCACGCTGGCTCCGTCGCATCGCTACGTCGCCTTCCACCTCTGGCTCGCCGAGGTCGCGAGGATCGATGCGCTCGTCCATCTCGGCGCCCACGGCACCCTCGAATGGCTGCCCGGCCGCGCCGCCGCCCCCGGCGAGGACTGCACCCCGACCGCCCTGATCGGACCGATCCCGGTCGTCTACCCCTTCGTCGTGGTCAATCCCGGCGAAGCCGCGCAGGCCAAGCGACGGATCGCCGCGGTCACCGTCGGCCATCTGACCCCACCCTTGACCCGGGCCGGCAGCCACGGCGCGGCGGCCGAGATCGAGGCGCTGCTCGACGAGCTGTCGCAGGCCCAGACCCTCGACGCCCGCCGCGCCCGGCTGCTCACCTCGACCATCCTCGACCGGGCCCGCGAAACCGGCCTCGCCGCCGAATGCGGCCTCGACCGCACGCTCGACGAGACCGCGGCGCTGCTCGCCCTCGACGCCTGGCTCTGCGACCTGAAGGACGCCCGGATCGGCGACGGCCTGCACGTCTTCGGCCGCGCCTCCGAACGCGCCACCGGCCGGGAGGCGCTCGAGGCACTCTCGGAAGGCTTCGAACCGGCCGCGGTCGACGATCTCGTCCGTCGCCTCGCCGCCTCTCCCGCCGCCGAACGGGCCGGGCTGATCGCCGCCCTCGACGGCCGCTTCGTCGCCCCGGGACCGGCGGGGGCGCTGGCCGCCGGACGGCTCGACGTGCTGCCGACCGGGCGCAACCTCCATGCCGTCGATCCGCGCGGCGTGCCGACCCGCACTGCCTGGGAGATCGGCCGGCGCACCGCCGAAGAGGTGATCGCCGCCCATGTCCAGGAACGCGGCGACTGGCCGCGGGCGATCGTCCTCGACCTGTGGGGCTCGGCCTCGATGCGCACCGGGGGCGACGATCTCGCCCAGGCCTTCGCGCTGATCGGGGTGAAGCCGGTGTGGGACGCGGCTTCCGCCCGGCTCTCCGGCTTCGAAGTGCTGCCGACCGCGATCTTCGGCCGGCCGCGGGTCGACGTCACCCTGCGCATCTCCGGCCTGTTCCGCGACGTCTTCGAAAGCCAGATCGCCCTGTTCGACGCCGCGGTCCGCGCCGTCGCCGCCCTCGACGAGGACGCCGAGGAGAATCCGCTCGCCGCCCGAGTCCGCGCCGAGGGCGCGACCGCGCAATCCCATTGGCGGATCTTCGGCGCCGCCCCCGGCGGCTACGGCATCGGCCTCGCCCACACCATCGCCGAGCGCGCGTGGGGGAGTCGCGACGACCTCGCCCGGCGCTATCTCGACGCCTCCGGCCACGCCTTCGGCCGCGACGCGATGGGCGTCGCCGCCCCCGCCGCCTTCGCCGCCCGGGTGGCGGCGGCCGACGCCTTCGTCCACGTCGAGGATCTCGCCGGACGCGACGTGCTGGAGGCCGATGCCTTCGCCGAGCACGAGGGCGGGTTCGCCGCCGCCGCGGCGAGCCTCGGCGCCCGCCCGGTGATGCTGCACGCCGACACCACCCGCCGCGACCGGCCGAAGATCCGGACGCTCTCCCGCGAGATCGCCCGCGCCGTGCGCACCCGCGCCGCCAATCCGCGCTGGCTCGACGGCCAGATGCGCCACGGCCACCGCGGCGGCGCCGAGATCGCCGAGACCGTGTCGAATCTCTGCGCCTTCGCCGCGCTCTCCGACGAGGTCGCCTCGACCGCCTTCGATCAGGTGTTCGACGCCACCCTCGGCGACGACCGGGTCCGCGATTTCCTGGTCGCCGAGAACCCGCTCGCCGCCCGAGCCATCGCCCGCGACTTCGACGAGGCGCTGCGCCGCGGCCACTGGGCGAGCCGGCGCAACTCGGTCGCCGGCCGCATCGCCGAGACCCTGGAGGAGCGCGAATGACCGCCGTCCGCCCCCTCCGCCACCCGCCGCCGCCGTTCCACGCCGACCTCGACCGAAACGATTGCGATCCCGTCTTCGTCCCCGCCCCTTTCGTCGCCCCCCAGCCCTCGCGCCACCGCCGGAGCCCGCCTTGACCGACACGCCGAAGCCCCTCCCGCCGGCCGCCCGCGACCACATCCGCGACGGTGCGGCGATCTACGACCGATCGTTCCGGATCATCCGGGCCGAGGCCGACCTCGCCCGGTTCGCCGAGCCGGTCGAGGAACGCACCGCGGTGCGCATCGTCCATTCCTGCGGAATGGTCGAGATCACCTCCGATCTGGTCTTCACCCCCGGTGCGGCCCGTGCCGCCGAAGCCGCGCTGAAGGCCGGCGCCCCGATCCTCTGCGACGCCGAGATGGTCGCCCACGGCATCACCCGCGCCCGCCTGCCGGCCCACAACGAAGTGGTCTGCACGCTGCGCAATCCGGTGGTCGCCGAGCTCGCCGAACGGCTCTCGACCACCCGCTCGGCGGCGGCGATGGAACTGTGGCGGCCACGGCTGGCCGGCGCGGTGGTGGCGATCGGCAACGCCCCGACCTCGCTGTTCCGGCTGCTCGAGCTGTTCGACGAGGGCGCCGACCTGCCGGCGGCGGTGATCGGCATGCCCGTCGGCTTCGTCGGCGCGGCGGAATCCAAGGAAGCACTCCTCGCCGACGGCCGGGTCCCGGCCCTCGTCGTCAGGGGCCGAAAAGGCGGAAGCGCCATGACGGCGGCGGCGGTCAACGCCCTCGCCTGCGAGAGGGAATGACCATGGATGCGCGACCCGACTCCGCCCGCCCGGCGACCGGCACCTTCTGGGGCGTCGGTCTCGGCCCCGGCGACCCCGATCTGATCACGATGAAGGCGGTGCGGGTGATCGAGTCCGCCCCCGTCGTCGCCTTCTTCTCGAAGAAGGGCAAGCGCGGCCACGCCCGAACCATCGCCGATCGCTGGATCGCTCCCGGCAAGACCGAGATGGCGCTGCCCTATCCGATGACCACGGAAACCCACTTCGGCGAGGAGATCTACATCTCCACGCTCGGCGCCTTCTACGAGGAGAGCGCCGCCCGGATCGCCGCCGAGCTCGACGCCGGCCGCGACGTCGCCCTGGTCTGCGAGGGCGACCCGATGCTCTACGGCTCGTACATGCACCTGCATCTGCGGCTGGAGGGACGCTATCCGACCCGCGTCGTGCCCGGCGTGACCGGCATGGCCGGCTGCTGGGCCTCGGCCGGGCTGCCGATGACCTGGGGCGACGACGTGCTCACCGTGTTGCCCGGCACCCTCGACGAGGAAGCGCTGGTCGCCGGCATCTCCGCTGCTCAGGCGGTGGTGGTGATGAAGCTCGGCTCGAACTATCCGAAGGTCCGCCGGGCGATCGAGCGCTGCGGCCGCCTCGACCGGGCGACCTACGTCGAGCGCGGCACCATGGCCGACGAGACGGTGATGCGCCTCGCCGACAAGCCCGACGACAAGGCTCCCTACTTCTCGCTGATCCTGATCCCGGGCGAAGGACGCCGGCCATGAGCGACGCCGCGAAGGGCCGCCTCAGGGTGATCGGCACCGGTCCCGGCCCGACCCGCTGGATGACCCCGGAGACCGCCGAGATCCTGGCGGAGGCGACCGATCTGGTCGGCTACGGCCCCTATCTCGCCCGTTGCCCGGAGCGGCCCGATCAGGCCCGCCACGGCAGCGACAACCGGGTCGAGCTCGACCGTGCCCGCCTCGCCCTCGGCCTCGCCATGACGGGTCGCGACGTCGCGGTGGTCTCCGGCGGCGACCCCGGCGTCTTCGCGATGGCCGCGGCGGTGATGGAGGCGATCGAGTTCGGTGATCCCGCCTGGCGCGGCCTCGACGTCTCGGTCCACCCCGGCGTCTCGGCGATGCAGGCGGCGGCCGCCGCGCTCGGCGCACCGCTCGGCGCCGACTTCTGCGCGATCTCGCTCTCCGACAATCTGAAGCCCTGGGAGGTGGTGATCCGCCGGCTGCGGAAGGCGATCGAGGCCGACTTCGTCGTCTCGCTCTACAATCCCGCCTCGCTCGCCCGACCGAAGAAGATCCACGAGGCCTTCGCCCGGCTCGGCGATCTCGTCGAACCCGGGCGGGTGGTGATCCTCGCCCGCGCCGTCGGCCGGCCGGACCAGCGGATCACGATCACCAGCTTCGCCGAGGTCGACCTCGACCGGGTCGACATGGCGACCTGCGTGGTGATCGGCAACTCCGAGACCCGGCTCGTCGAACGCCCGGACGGACGGACGCCCTTCGTCTATTCGCCGCGCTCGGTCGGCGGCACGGAGATCGGCCGATGAGCCTCGACGAAGGCCAGCACCTCGGCGACGGAACCGAACAGCGGCACGCCCTCCGGCCGCGCCGGCGGCTGGACGATCACCACGGGGATGCCGAGTTCGCGCGCCGCCACCAGCTTCGGCCGGGTCGCCTCGCCGCCGGAGTTCTTGGTGACCACCACGTCGATCCGTGCGGCACTCATCAGGGTGCGCTCCTGATCGAGGTCGAAGGGACCGCGATCGAGGATCAGCACGTGGTCGGGCAGTCCGTCGAGATCGCCGGGATGTTCGATGGTGCGGATCACGTAGTGGTGCTGCGGCGCCGCCTCGAAGGCGGCGAGCCCGAGCCGGCCGGTGGTCAGCAGCACCCGCTTCTTCGTCTCGCCGATGGCGAGCGCCGCGGAGCCGAGATCGCCGACCTCGATCCAGCGGTCGCCCGGCTGCTTTTCCCAGGCGGGACGGCCGAAGGCGGCGACCGGGATGCCGACGATCGCAGCCGCCGCGGCCGCATGGTGCGACATCTGGGCGGCGAAGGGATGGGTGGCATCGACCAGAACGTCGATACGATGATCCCTGAGCCAGCCGACCAACCCGTCGACGCCGCCGAATCCGCCGATCCGCGTCGGCAACGGCTGTTTCGCCGGTGCCTCGGTCCGGCCGGCCAGCGACAGCGTCGCCTCGATGTCCGTGCGATGGGCGAGAACCTTGGCGAGCGCGCTCGCTTCCGTGGTTCCGCCGAGCAGCAACAACCGCATATCTTCCCCCGAAAGGTCGTCCGATGACCGATCCGATCAGCGAACGCAAGACGTCGCCGAGCCCCTGGCTGGCCATCCTCGGACTCGGCGAGGACGGTCTCGACGGGCTCACTCCTGCCGCACGACGGCTTCTCGATCAAGCCGAACTGGTGGTCGGCGGCCGTCGTCACCTGTCTCTCGTCGGTGAGGTTAAGGCGGAGAAACTGCCCTGGCCGGTGCCGCTGACCAATGCGTTTCCGGCGATTCTCGCCCGCCGCGGCCGGCCGGTGGTGGTGCTCGCCTCGGGGGATCCGTTCTCCTACGGAGTGGGTTCGCTGATCGCCCGCGAGGTCGCTCCGGCCGAATACGTCACCCTGCCGGCGCCCTCCGCCTTCTCGCTCGCCGCCAGCCGAGTCGGCTGGGCGGTGCAGGACTGTGCGCTGGTCACCCTGCACGGCCGCGCCTTCGAGAAGATCGTGCCGCACCTCCAGCCGGGACGGCGGATCCTGGTCCTCTCCTGGGACGGCACCACCCCCGGCCGGCTCGCCCGCCACCTGACCGAGAACGGCATGGGCCGGTCGCGGCTGACCGTCTGCGAGGCAATGGGGGGCCTGCGCGAACGGATCATCGCGGCCACCGCCCGCGACTTCGACCGCGACGACCTCGATCCCCTGAACACCGTGGCAATCGAGGTGATCGCCGATGCCGGCGCCCGGGTCCTCGCCTCGAGCCCGGGCCTGCCGGATTCGCTGTTCGAGAACGACGGCCAGATCACCAAGCGCGAGATCCGTGCGGTGACGCTGGCCAAGCTCGCGCCCCGCCACGGAGAACTGCTGTGGGACGTCGGCGCCGGCACCGGCTCGATCTCGGTCGAGTGGATGCTCGCCGACCCGTCGAACCGGGCGATCGCCATCGAGCCGAAGGCCGACCGCGCCGCCCGCATCGCCCGCAACGCCGCCGCCTTCGGCGTGCCCGACCTGGCGGTGGTCGAGGGCGCCGCGCCGGAGGCGCTCGCCGGCCTGCCGACCCCGCAGGCGATCTTCCTCGGCGGCGGCGGCTGTGGGGCGGAGATCGTCGATCCCTGCATGGCCCGGCTCGCCGCCGGCGGCCGGCTGGTCGCCAACGCCGTCACCCTGGAGACCCAGGCCGAGCTGATCGAGCTGCACGGCCGCCACGGCGGAGAACTGGTGCAGATCGCCGTCGCCCGCGCCGCGCCGATCGGCGGCTACCGCGGTTTCCGCCCGGCGATGCCGATCGTCCAGTGGCTCTGGGAGAAGCCCGCCGACGCTCCGGTGACGGTGGACGATCTGGGGAGAACCGCCGGACGGATGGTCGGAGATCCTGTGGACGGAGCCCTGGACGAACCGGTGGACGACCCTGTGGAAAACCCTGGGGAAAACCCGGTGGAAAACCCTGTGGACGACCGGTGGGAGAGCCGCTCCGAAGGCCGCGGGACTCCTGTGGACGGCCCTGTGGATGTCCGAGGGATGTTCACGCCCGGAACCGGGGGAGAAACCCGGTGACGGCGCCCTTCCTGGCGATCGGCGTCGGCTGCCGGCGCGGGGTCGGCGGCGAGGCGATCGCCGCACTGGTGACCCGCGCCCTCGCCGCCGCCGCCCGCCCGGGCGATCCGGCGGTGCTGTTCACCCTTTCCGACAAGGTCGGCGAGATCGGCATCGGCGAAGCCGCGGCGCGGCTCGGCCTGCCGCTCGTCCATCTGCCGAAGGAGGCGCTCGCCGCCGTCGCCGACCGGGTGACCCTCCGCTCCGAGCGGGTGGTCGAGCTGTTCGGCGTCCCGGCGATCGCGGAAGCCGCCGCTCTCGCCGGGGCCGGGCCGCAGAGCCGCCTGATCGTCGAACGCATCGCCGAGGCCGGCGTCACCGTGGCGGTGGCGCTCGGCGGAAAAACCGAGGAGACCACCGCGTGACCGTCCATTTCATCGGCGCCGGACCCGGCGCTCCCGACCTGATCACCCTGCGCGGCCGCGATCTGCTGGCCGGGGCCGACGTCGTACTGTGGGCCGGCTCGATCGTGGCGAAGGAGATCCTCGCCCATGCCCGCCCCGACGCCCGGATCGTCGACACCGCGCCGTTGTCGCTCGACGAGATCGAGGCCGAGTTCGTCGCCGCCCATGCGGCCGGCCACGACGTCGCCCGACTGCAGTCCGGCGACCTCTCGGTGTGGAGCGCGATGGGCGAACAGATCCGCCGGCTGGAGCGCCACGCCATCCCCTACACGGTGACGCCGGGGGTGCCGTCGTTCGCCGCCGCGGCGGCGGTGCTCGGCCAGGAACTGACCCTGCCGGAAGTCGCCCAGTCGCTGGTCCTGACCCGCACCTCCGGCCGTGCCTCGGCGATGCCGCCGACCGAGACCCTCGCCGCCTTCGGCGCCACCCGGGCGACCCTGGCGATCCATCTGTCGATCCACGTCCTCGACCGGATCGTCGCCGAACTCGAGCCGTTCTACGGCGCCGACTGCCCGGTGGCGGTGGTCTATCGGGCGAGCTGGCCGGACGAGAAGGTGATCCGCGGCACTCTCGCCGACATCGCCGACAGGGTCGCCGCCGATCCGATCGAACGCACCGCGCTGATCCTGGTCGGGCGTTCGCTCGCCGCGTCCGGGTTCCGCGAATCCTCGCTCTACGACGCCGCCTACCAGCGCCGCTTCCGCGGTCGCGACGGGCGGCCGGAATGAGCGGTCAGAGCCAGCCGAGGGGATCGACGATCGGTTTGCCGTCGAGCGCCCGGAGCAGACCGCGCACCGCCCGGAACAGGCCCCAGATGCCGACCGCGAACATCAGGAGGAACCCGATGCCGACGAACGCCAGGACGAAACAGACGAGCGCCGCGACGAGGCCGATCCAGAAGGTACGGATCGCCGAGGTCAGGTGACTTTCGAAGGCGGTGCCGGCGACTTCCGGTCGCTTCAGGTAGGCGACGATCAGCCCGACGATACCGCCGACGCCGCCGGTCACCGCACCGGAGAGATAGAGGACCCAGACCACCACCGCCCATGTCTTCGGAGATGCGAGGGTGCTCTGATCGGGAGTTGGGGTCGGCGTGAAGGACATCGCGTACTCCCTGCGACGGATCGACGATCGAAACCACCCGCCGACGATGCGGTGGAGTCTCGACTCTGTCCAGTGGAAAAACGCGGGAGCGACCGTGGAGAAGTTGTGGAGACTCGGTGGATCAGAGCCAACCGGTCGGATCGACGATCGGCTGTTCTCTGAGCGCCCGGAAGAAACCGCGGAACACGCGGAACAGGCTCCACATGCCGATCGCCACGATCATCCAGCGGCCCTGGTCGGCGTATCCGAGCGACCCGATCGCGAAACCGAGCGCCGCGCCGCCGAGGCCGACCCAGAAGGTGCGGATCACCGACTGCATGTGCGAGCCGTAGATCGTCTCGGCGAGCCGCCCGGCCATCAGGTGCGCGGCGACGACCGCGACGATGCTGCCGATCCCGTCGGTGAAGGCGCCGAGGAACAGCACGAACCACAGGAGCAGCGCCCAGTTCTGCGGGGTCGCGTAGCGGCGGGCGGCGGGGCGACCGTCGTCGGTCATGCGGGCTCTCCTCTGGTCGATCCCCGGGCATTCCGCGCCGCGGCGATCGCCGGCACCGGTGCCGGAGGCGCGACCATGCGGCGGCCGGCGGCGTCTGTCCAGCCGGAGCGATGCCGCGCCGCCCCCACCTCAGCCGACCGGCCGGAAACCGGTCGAGGCGACGAGCCCGCCCTCGCGGTCGAACACCGCGATCTCCAGCGCGATCCCGGCGCCACCGAGCAGCGCCGCCGCGGTGCGCCAGCCGGCGTCCGCCACCCGGGCGCCGACGTCGAGCCCCTCGGCGCGGGCGATCTCCAGCACTTCGAGCCCGGAATTGGCGGCCTCGATGCGGGCGACCAGCGGCTCCGGCGCCCCGGCCTCGGCCGCCAGCCCGGCGAGGAAGCGGTGGTCGATCCGGCCACGCTTGGAATGCAGGTCGGTGAGCCCCTGGGCGAGCTTGACCGCCTTGGCGAAGCCGACCGCCACCGTCACCCGCGCCACCGGATGAGTGCGCAGATATTTGAGCATGCCGCCGACGAAGTCGCCCATGTCGATCAGCGCTTCCTCGGACAGGCCGTGGAGCCGCGCGACCGCGGCCTCGCTGGTCGATCCGGTCGCCCCGGCGACGTGGTCGAGGCCGCAGGCCCGGGCGACGTCGATGCCGCGATGGATCGAGTGGATCCAGGCAGAGCAGGAGAACGGCACGACGATGCCGGTGGTGCCGAGCACCGAGAGGCCGCCGAGGATGCCGAGCCGCGGATTGAGGGTCTTCAGCGCGAGCCGCTCGCCGTCGATGATCGAGATCTCGATCTCGACGTCGTCGCCGCCGCCGTGATCCGCGACCACCTCGCCCACCGCGGTGCGCATCATCGCCCGCGGCATCGGATTGATCGCCGGCTCGCCGACCCCGATCGGCAGACCCGGCCGGGTCACCGTGCCGACCCCCGGTCCCGCCCGGAAGACGACGCCCGCGCCCGCAGCGCCCGGCCGCACCGTGGCGATCACCACCGCGCCGTGGGTGACGTCGGGATCGTCGCCTGCGTCCTTGACCACACCGACCCGGGCGAAGCCGTCGCCACACTCCGCCCTCGCCAGTGCGAAGGCCGGGGTCTGACCACCCGGCAGGGTGATCGTCACCGGATCGGGAAACGCACCCGTACGCAACGCGGTCAGCGCCGCCTTGGTGGCGGCGGTCGCGCAGGCGCCCGTCGTCCAGCCGCGCCTGAGAGCGTTCGGCTCGTCCCCACTCTTGGAAGGATCGTCGTCGTTCATACCCGGAGTTGGTATCCGAACCACGGCGCGCGTCAACGAAAGGATTGTCGATGATCGATCTCGGACCGCTCGCGCCGCACATGCCGGTGTTCGAGCCGGGCAGCGTCTGGCTGGTCGGTGCCGGCCCGGGCGACCCCGGGCTTCTGACCGCCAAGGCGATCCACGCCCTCGCCCATGCCGACGTGGTCGTCTACGACGCCCTGGTCGGGGCGGAGATCGTCGCCCTGGTGCGGCCCGACTGCGCCCTCGAGTTCGCCGGCAAACGCGGCGGCAAGCCGTCGGCCAAACAGCGCGACATCACCGAGCGGCTGATCGAACTGGCCCGCGAGGGCAAGCGGGTTCTCCGCCTGAAGGGCGGCGACCCCTTCGTCTTCGGCCGCGGCGGCGAGGAGGCGCTGGCGCTGCACGGAGCCGGCGTGTCGTTCTCGGTGGTGCCCGGCATCACCTCCGGTCTCGGTGGCCTCGCCGTCGCCGGTATCCCGGCGACCACCCGCGACACCAATCAGGCGATCATCCTGATGACCGGCCACTACGCGGTCGAGGGCCCGGAGGCGACCGACATCGCCGCCTTCGCCCGTACCGGCGCGCCGCTGGTCTTCTACATGGCGATGGCCAACCTGCCGGTGATCGTCGCCGCGCTGCGCGAGGCCGGGCTCGGACCGGACACCCCGATGGCCTTCGTCACCAAGGCGACCACGCCGGAGCAGCGGGTACTGGTCACCAGCCTCGCGGCGGCGGTCGAGGACACCGCCCGCGCTCAGGTCGAGGCGCCGACCATCACCGTGGTCGGTTCGATCGTGCCGTTGCGCGCCGCCCTCGGTTTCGGCGACGGTCGGCCATGAGCGGTTCACCTCCCGCCCGTCCCGCCGCCCCGCGCGGTCTCCTGGTCGCGGCGCTGCGCTCGGGCAGCGGCAAGACCACCGTGACCCTCGGGCTGATGCGGGCGCTGGCCCGCCGCGGCGTCGGCGTCGCCGGAGCGAAGTGCGGCCCCGACTACATCGATCCCGCCTTCCACGCCGCCGCCACCGGCCGACCGAGCCTCAATCTCGACAGCTGGACGATGCCGCCCGACCTCCTCGCCGGCCTCGCCGCGGCGACCTCGGACGGGGCCGATCTCTTGATCGCCGAAGCATTGATGGGCCTGTTCGACGGGGTTCCCGGCCCGCTCGGCGGCACCGGCGCCAGCCTCGAGGTGGCCCGCGCGCTCGGCCTGCCGATCCTCCTCGTCCTCGACGTCTCCGGCCAGTCGCAGTCGGCGGCGGTGTCGGTCGCCGGGGTGCGCGCCCTCGCTCCCGACGTCGCCCTCGCCGGGGTGATCCTCAACCGGGTCGGTTCGGAGCGCCACGTGCGGCTGGCGAAGACCGCGATCGAGGCGCTCGGTGTCCCGGTGATCGGCGACCTGCCCCGCCGGCCCGACCTCGTCCTGCCGGAACGCCACCTCGGCCTCGTCCAGGCGGCGGAGACCGACGATCTCGATGCCGTGCTCGGCCGGCTCGCCGACTTCGTCGAAGCCCACGTCGACCTCGACGCCGTCGCCGCCGCCGCGGCCCCGCTCGCGCGGCTCCCGACCGCCACGCCGGTCGCCCTGCCGCCGCCGGGACGGCGGATCGCGCTCGCCCGCGACGCCGCCTTCGGCTTCGTCTATCCCCACCTGCTCCTCGGCTGGCGGGCGGCCGGCGCCGAGATCGCCACCTTCTCGCCGCTCGCCGACGAGCCGCCGCCCGACCACTGCGACGTCTGCTGGCTGCCCGGCGGCTATCCGGAGCTCCACGCCGCCCGGCTCGTCGCCGCCACCCGGTTCCGCGACGGCCTCCGCCGCTTCGCCGCGACCCGGCCGGTGCACGGCGAGTGCGGCGGCTACATGGTGCTCGGCCGCTCGATCCGCGATGCCGGCGGCATCGTCCATCCGATGCTCGACCTGCTGTCGGTCGAGACCGATTTCGCGACGAGGAAGATGACCCTCGGCTATCGCGCCGCGACGCTGGTCGCCGACGGCCCGCTCGGCCCGGCCGGGACCCGGCTCACCGGCCACGAGTTCCACTACGCGACGATCGCCTCGCTCGGCGACGACGCTCCCTTCGCGCTGGCCCGCGACGCCCACGGCGGCCCCGAGACGCCGACCGGCAGCCGCCGCGGACTGGTCACCGGCTCGTTCTTCCACGCCGTCGCCCGCGATCGCCGCTCCGGTTGACGTCCGGTCGGCGGCGTCCCACCTTCCTCCCGCGGCACCCGCCGCGAGAGGAACGGAGGCCCGCGATGCGCCCGGAGCAGATCGACCTCACCCCCGCCGCGCCCGATCCGGCGGCGATCGAGGCGGCGATCGACCGGATGGTCCGTCGCTTCTACGACGGTTGGCACGACGACGAACTGCTGGCGCCGATCCTCGCCGGGATCGGCGATCTCGAGCACCATCTGCGGATCATCGCCGACTTCTGGTCGCGCCAGTTGCTCGGCACCGACCGCTACGCCGGCCGCCCCTTCCCGCCGCACGCCCGGCTGCCGATCGAACCCGAGCACTTCGAACACTGGATGGCCCTGTTCGCCCCGGCGGTGCGGGCCGAACTGCCCGACGACCTCGCCGAAGCGGTGCTGACCAAGGCCCGCAACATGGCGACCGCCTTCCAGGCCGGGCTTTTCCCGTTGCGCGGGCTCGACGGCCGGCCGATGCGGCTGCCGCCGGCCGGCTGAACCTCGCGGACCCACGCTCCGGGGGGGCGTTCACGCCGCCCGTTCGAGCGCCGCCACGTCGCCGCCGGAGATCGCCGCGAGGTTCCGAGTGATCTTCGCGATGTCCCAGTCCCACCAGCGGATCTCGAGCAGCCGGGCGACGGTCTTCGGATCGTGGCGCATCTTCACCACCCGGGCCGGATTGCCGACCACCACCGCGTAGGGCGGCACGTCGGAGGCGACCACCGCCTTCGCCCCGACGATCGCGCCGTCGCCGATCGTCACGCCGGGCAGGACGGTGCTCTCCCAGCCGGTCCACACGTCGTTGCCGACGATCGTGTCGCCGCGGTTCGGGAACTCGAACTCGCCGTCGAACCGGCCGACCCATCCGCCGCCGAAGATCTGGAACGGATAGGTCGACGGCGCGGTGGTGCGATGGTTGCCGCCGTTCATCAGGAAACTCGTGCCGGTCGCCAGCGCGCAGAACCGGCCGATCACCAGCCGGTCGCCGATGAACGGGTAGTGGTAGAGGATCCGTCCGAGGAAGGCCTCCGGGCCGGCCGGGTCGTCGTAATAGGTGTAGGCACCGACCTCGACGCCTTCCGGCAGCGGCAGGTTGCAGACGAACACCACCCGCGGATGCTCGGGGATCGGATGGAGGAGGTCGGGATCCGGCCCGAACCGGGGATCGTGGGGCATGCGCACTCCCGTCGACGTGGCGTTTCCCGCGATCATCACCCTCGGTTCGACCGAAAAAAGGCCGCCCGAAGGCGGCCCGAGTCGGAGGGAGGAAACGCCCGAGGGCGCCATGACCGATGCACCGCATCGTCCACTAGGAAAATCTAATATTGCATTGCAAAAGATCAAGGCCGGCATGCGAAATTTCCGGACCGGTCGACGCTTTTTACGGCGGCCTACCGTGCCGATGCTGTGGCTCTCGTCCGAGCACCCCGCTCCACCGACCGTTTCAGAGGCATTCGACCAAGGTCTATCGACGTTCCCACCGATGACGCTGAGGCAGCATTCTGAAATATTACTGCACATGTTCAGTCGACACCGGAGTTTCGACGAATCCGAACGGTTTCTTAACTCGTTCGACTTCAATTTCCGAGTGTTGTTCCCTGCCCGCAATCTGCTGTCGAGGCCCTGCGCATGGCCGTCAAGCCGATCCCGACGAAACGCGAAGTCACCTTCCGGCCCGACGAGATCATCGTCTCCAAGACCGATCTCAAGGGCCGCATCACCTATGCGAACAGCACCTTCTCGCACATCTGCGGATTCACCCGCGCGGAGTTGATGGGAGCACCGCATTCGATCATCCGCCATCCCGACATGCCGCGAGCCGTGTTCAAACTGCTCTGGGACCGGCTCGGCGAAGAACACGAAGTCTTCGCCTACGTGAAGAACATGACCAAGGCCGGTGACTACTACTGGGTGTTCGCCCACGTCACGCCGTCCTACGACTCGACCGGAAAGGTCGTCGGTTACCATTCGAACCGCCGGGTGCCCGACCGCCGGGTGGTGCACGAGGTGATCGAACCGGTCTACGCCGGCCTGTTGGCCACCGAAGCCGCCCATGCCAGTGCCAAGGAGGGTCTCGCGGCCTCCTACGAGCAGTTGGCGAACATCGTCCGTTCGAAGGCCTCCAGCTATGACGAACTGGTCTTTTCGCTCTGAGGCGGTGCTGCCCGGCATCGCCGCCCTCGGCGGTGTCGGCGTCGCCGCGGCCGGCCTGACGATCGGCGCGCCACTGGTCGCGGCCGGAGGGATCGTGCTCGCCGGTGCCGCCTCCGGCCTCGCCCTGGTCCTCGCCGTCCGGATGGCGACCGGCGTCGACCGCGCCATCCGCGTCGCCGATGCCCTCGGCCGCGGCGACTTCGAGGTGCGCGATCTCGACTACGACCGGCACGGCCAGCTCGGCGAGCTGACCGAGGCGATCAACGACATGGCCGATCACATCGATGCCTTCGTGCGCGAATCGAGCGCCGCGATGGATGCGGTGCGCCACAACCAGTACTACCGGCGCATCCTGCCGGCCGGCATGCACGGCGCCCTGCTCCGGGCCTCGACCACCATCAACGAAGCGACCGACCGGATCGAGGAACGGGTCGAGGCCTTCGGGGTTTCGACCGAGGATTTCGCCGCGACGATCAATTCGATCGTCGAGACCCTGACCGGATCGTCCCGGAGCATGAGTGAAGCCGCCGAACGGATGGGCGACGACGCCGGCCACACCGACCGCGACGCCGATACGGCGGCGTCCGTCTCCGAGACCGCCACCCGCGACGTCCAGAGCGTCGTCGACGCCGCCGACCGGCTGACCACCACCGCCCGCGGCATCGGCGACGAGATCGAACGCTCCGCCGACATCGCCCGCTCCGCGGTCACCAGGGCCGAGGAGACCGGCCGGATCGTCTCCGGCCTCGCCGCCGCCGCCGAACGGATCGGCACGGTGTCCGGCCTGATCGATCAGATCGCCCACCAGACCAATCTGCTCGCCCTCAACGCGACGATCGAAGCGGCCCGCGCC
>CALFRR010000041.1 GCA_937919435.1 uncultured Alphaproteobacteria bacterium
GGCGCCTCCGGCCACGGCGATGGTGAAGCCCTCCCGTCTGCTCTCGGCCGCCGCGCTCGACGATCCGCGCAGCCGGGCGGCCCGTCGCGACCTCGCGGCGATGGCGCCCGACGATCGGGCGATCCAGCTGTGCGGGCTCGAGGCGATGGCCCAGGTCGCCGCCTGGAAGCCGAGTCTCGCGCCCGACGGGGTCGTCGCCTACGCGACCGCCGACGTGGTCGCCGACGGCAGCGCGCTGATCGCCGACGGTGCCGCCGTCCACGGCCGCGGACGGTGGTGGCGCATGGCCTTCCGCTGCGATCTGACGGCCGACCGCCGCCGGGTCGCCGGCTTCGAGTTCCGGGTCGGCGACGCCGTCGCCGACCGTGATCGCGACCGCTACGGTCTGCCGGGAGAGGGAGGTCCGCTCGATTGACGTGGCGTCTCCTCCGATCGGCTGATTTCCGCCCTCGGCGCTTGCTCGCGGCGCCGCTTTTCGCTATGGAACGCCGGTTCGTGCGACCGGCTGCCGAAAGCGGCCGGTTTCGCCGTTCCATCGGTCGTGCGGGAGCGCGGCCGGGGGCGACGGGGGAGGCCACGGACCACGGAACACCGGTTTCGCACACGTTCGCCGGCGCCGGCCCGCGGGGATCGCCCCGTGGCTGCTCCTCGTCAGCCGAGGAGCCGGACGCGAGTGGAGTCGACCATCAACACCAGCCCGCCGGCGCGAGGCCGAAGCATCGGCATCAGGAGTTTCAATGTCTCAGATGAACCCCACGCGCGACGATTTCGCAGCCCTCCTCGACGAGTCGTTCGAGAAGGCGAATCTCTACGAGGGCTCGGTCGTCAAGGGCACGGTCGTCGCCATCGAGAAGGATCTCGCCGTCATCGACGTCGGGCTCAAGGTCGAGGGCCGCGTCGCGCTGAAGGAATTCGGTCTTCCCGGCCGTGACGCCCCGATCAAGGTCGGCGACGTCGTCGAGGTCTACCTCGACCGTGTCGAGAACGCGCTCGGCGAAGCCGTCATCTCCCGTGAGAAGGCGCGCCGCGAAGAGAGCTGGACCCGCCTCGAGGAGGCCTTCGCCAAGAACGAGAAGGTCACCGGCCTGATCTTCAACCAGGTCAAGGGCGGCTTCACCGTCGACCTCGACGGCGCCGTGGCGTTCCTGCCGCGCAGCCAGGTCGACATCCGCCCGGTGCGCGACGTCGGCCCGCTGATGCACGTGCCGCAGCCCTTCCAGATCCTCAAGATGGACAAGCGCCGCGGCAACATCGTCGTGTCGCGCCGGACCGTCCTGGAAGAGACCCGGGCGGAGCAGCGTTCCGAGCTGGTTCAGAGCCTGCAGGAAGGCCAGATCGTCGACGGCGTGGTCAAGAACATCACCGACTACGGTGCGTTCGTCGACCTCGGCGGCATCGACGGCCTGCTGCACGTCACCGACATCGCGTGGCGCCGCATCAACCATCCCTCCGAGGTGCTGTCGATCGGTCAGACCGTCAAGGTCCAGATCATCCGCGTCAACCCGGAGACCCACCGTATCTCGCTCGGCATGAAGCAGCTCGAGGCGGATCCGTGGGAGGGCATCGTCGCCAAGTATCCGGTGAACGCCAAGTTCAACGGCCGCGTGACCAACATCACCGACTACGGTGCCTTCGTCGAGCTCGAGCCGGGCATCGAGGGTCTGATCCACGTCTCCGAGATGAGCTGGACCAAGAAGAACGTCCATCCGGGCAAGATCGTCTCCACCTCTCAGGAGGTCGAGGTGATGGTGCTCGAGGTCGATCCGGTCAAGCGCCGCATCTCGCTCGGCCTGAAGCAGACGCTCGCCAACCCGTGGGAAGTCTTCGTCGAGAAGTATCCGCCGAGCACGGTGGTCGAGGGCGAAGTCAAGAACAAGACCGAGTTCGGTCTGTTCGTCGGCCTGGACGGCGACGTCGACGGCATGGTCCACCTCTCCGACCTCGACTGGAATCGTCCGGGCGAACAGGTCATCGAGGAGTTCCGTCGCGGCGACCGCATCAAGGCGGTGGTCCTCGACGTCGACGTCGACAAGGAGCGGATCTCGCTCGGCGTCAAGCAGCTCGCCGGCGACCCCTTCGAGAAGGCCGGCGACATCCGTCGCGGCTCGATCGTCACCTGCGAGGTGATCGAGGTGAAGGAAGCCGGCGTCGAGGTGAAGATCGTCGACACCGAGTTCACCACCTTCATCAAGCGCTCCGAGCTCGCCCGCGAGCGTGGTGACCAGCGTCCGGATCGTTTCGCCGTCGGCGAGCGGCTCGACGCCCGCGTCATCCAGTTCGACCGCAAGACCCGCAAGGTCCAGGTGTCGATCAAGGCGCTCGAGGTGGCCGAGGAGAAGGAGGCGATCGCCCAGTTCGGTTCGTCCGACTCCGGCGCTTCGCTCGGCGACATCCTCGGTGCGGCGCTGCGCGCCCGCCAGGACGACAAGTGATCTTCCGGCCGGGTGGCGACACCCGGCCGTCGATCGGAACCAGAGGCCCGCGTCGGGGAACCGGCGCGGGCCTTTCCGCGTTCTCTCCCCCGGCGATGGTCCCGTGGTCCGCGCCGCCGCCGGTTCCGCACCGCGGCATGGGAATGCCCGGTGCCGCGCCATCCGTCCTTGCCGGGCGGCGGCGGGGCTGATACGCCATCCGAGTCCCCACGAGCCCGGACCCGTCCATGATCCTCGATCCCGATGCTCTCGCCGACCGCCGACGCCTGAAGCGACGCCTCGGGCTGTGGCGTATCGCCGCGGCATTGCTCGCCGTGGTGGTCCTGGTCTTCGTCTCGGCGCGGTTCGGCGCCTTCGGCGGGCTCGACCTCGACCGGCCACACGTCGCCCGTCTGAGCGTCCAGGGGATGATCCTGCCCGACCGCACCTTCCTCGAACTGGTCGACAAGGTCGCCAGGTCGGAGGCGGTCAAGGGCGTGATCGTCGCCGTCGACAGCCCCGGTGGGGCGACCTCGGGCGGCGAGGCGCTCTACGCGGCGGTCCGCGGCCTCGCGGCGAAGAAGCCGACGGTCGCCTACATCGGCTCGCTCGGCACCTCCGCCGGCTACATGACGGCGATCGCCGCCGACCACGTCGTCGCCCGCGGTTCGGCGCTGACCGGCTCGATCGGCGTGCTGATGCAGTGGCCGGACGTCTCCAAGCTGATGGAAACGGTCGGGGTGCGGGTGGACGAGATCAAGTCGTCGCCGATGAAGGCCGAGCCGTCGCCGTTCAAGCCGACCTCGCCGGAGGGTCGGGCGATGCTCGATCGGGCGATCCGCGACAGTTACGAGTGGTTCGTCGGTCTGGTCGCCGAGCGGCGCGGGCTCTCTTCCGAGGCCGCCCATGCGGTCGCCGACGGCCGGGTGGTGACCGGGCGGCAGGCGGTCGGCCTGAAACTCGTCGACGCGATCGGCGAGGAGAGCGTCGCGCGCGCCTGGCTGACCGGCCGCGGGGTCGACAAGGACCTGCCGGTGCGCGACTGGAAACCGAAGCCGGCGATCGGTTCGTGGCCGCTCGCCGAAGCCGCCGCCGAGGCGGTCACCCGCGGCGTGCTGGCGGCCTTCGGGCTCGAGCGTCAACTCGCCTCCAACCGCCCGCTTGACGGACTACGGTCGGACTGGCACCTTGACGGCCTTGAAAATGCGAAGAGTTCCCGGGAGATCGGCCGATGATCAAGTCAGAGCTGGTGAGCCGTCTGGCGGAACGCAACCCGCATCTCTACCAGCGTGACGTCGAGCACATCGTGAACGCCGTCCTCGACGAGATCACGTCTGCCCTGACCCGCGGCGATCGGGTCGAGTTGCGCGGCTTCGGTGCCTTCTCGGTGAAGAACCGCCCGGCCCGCACCGGACGCAATCCGCGCACCGGTCAGAAGGTGGCGGTCACCGAGAAGTACGTGCCGTTCTTCAAGACCGGCAAGGAAATGCGCGAACGCCTCAACGACGGCGTCGACGTCGCCGACGACTGAGCGGCGGCGTCCGAATGCCGAGTTCTCGGGAAGAGTAGACCCATGGCTCGTGTCCTCACTTGGCTCCTGGCGGTGCCGGTCGGTGTCGTCGTCGTCGCTCTGGCGGTCGCCAACCGTCGGTCGATCGTCCTGTCGCTCGATCCGTTCCGTCCGGACAGCCCGGCCTTCTCGGTCGCGGTGCCGCTGTTCGCCCTGATCTTCGCCGCGCTGCTCGCCGGCGTCCTCCTCGGCGGCCTCACCGTCTGGTGGCGCCAGGGCGTCAACCGTCGGATCGCCCGGGCCCGTCGTCGCGAGATCGAGCAGCTCGAGGGCGAGAACCGGCGTCTGCTCGCCGAACTCGCCCGCCACGAAGAGGCGGCTCCGGCGCTGCCCGGCCTGCCGGCGGGCGGCCGTCGCGCCGCCTGAGATCGGCGACGCCGGTCGGCACACGGATCCCTTTCCGGCCGCCCGCGGTCGATCAACCACGGGAGAAGACCGATGCGCTTCGTCGATGCGGATACGATCGATCGCGTGCTGACCCGCGCCGCGATGGTGGAGGCTTTGGCGGACGGCTTCCGCGAAGCCGTCGTCACGCCGGTCCGCCATCACCACCCGCTGGCGCGCGCCGGCGAGGCGGACGCCATGCTGCTCCTGATGCCGGCCTGGTCGGACGGTGCGGAGGGCCTCTCCGACGACGCGGTGATGGGCGTCAAGATCGTCACCGTGGTGCCCGGCAACGCCGCCCGCGGCCTCGCCTCGGTGATCGGCACCTACGTGCTGATGTCCGGGATCTCCGGCGCCCCGCTCGCCGTGCTCGACGGCACCCGCCTCACGCTCTGGCGCACCGCCGCCGCCTCGGCGCTGGCCGCCGATCGTCTCGCCCGCCGCGACGCCGCCCGCCTGACCATGGTCGGTGCCGGCGCGCTCGCCGAACACCTGATCGAGGCGCACACCGCGATCCGGCCGATCCGCGACGTCCGCATCTGGAACCGCGATCCCGCCCGGGCCGAGGCGCTCGCCGCGAAGTTCGCCGGCCGCGCCTTCCGGGTGAGCGTCGCCACCGACCTCGCCGATGCGGTGACCTCCTCCGACGTCGTCTCGACCGCCACCATGTCGGCCGATCCGGTGGTCAAGGGCGAGTGGCTGGCGCCCGGTACCCATCTCGATCTGGTCGGGGCCTACACGCCGAAGATGCGCGAGACCGACGACACAGCGATCGCCAAGGCCCGGATCTTCGTCGACACGAGGGCCGGCGCGACCGCCGAGGCCGGCGACATCGTCCAGCCGATCGCCGATGGGCGGATCGGTCCGGACGACATCGTCGCGGACCTCGCCGATCTCTGCCGGGGCACGGCCGAGGGGCGCGGAGCCGACGAGGAGATCACCCTGTTCAAGTCGGTCGGCACGGCGCTCGAGGATCTGGTCGCGGCCCGTCTGGTCCACCGCCTGCTCGAAGCGTCGGGCCCCTCCGCCTGAGGAGGGCGAGATGATCGATCGCCGGAGACCGCTCGCCGCCGCCGTGCTCGCCGCGGCGCTGCTCACGGCGACCGCCGCCTTCGGTCAGTCGAGCGGCAGCGAGAGCCTGACTCTGATCGAGAAGGCTCGGGCGACGCTGCCCGCCGATGCCGCCAAGGTGCTGTTCGGATCGGTCGCGGCCCCCTCCGCCGGACCTCCCCGCTCGATCGGCGGCACCGCTCGCGGCTGCATCGCCGGGGCGGTGGCGATGCCGCTCGACGGCCCCGACTGGCAGGTGATGCGTCCCTCGCGCGGGCGCATGTACGGCCATCCGGTCCTGATCGATTTTCTCGAGCGGCTGGCCGCGAAGGGCCGGAGCGTCGGCTGGCCGGGGCTCCTGGTCGGCGACATGGGCCAGCCGCGCGGCGGCCCGATGATCACCGGCCACGCCAGCCACCAGATCGGTCTCGACGCCGATCTGTGGTTCCTGCCGATGCCCGATCGACGGCTCTCCCTCGACGAACGCGAGACGATCTCGGCGGTGTCGATGGTCACGCCGGAGCGGAAGATCGACGCCGGCCGCTGGACCGAGAGCCGGGCGAAGCTCCTGAAGCTCGCGGCGGGCGACGGCCGTGTCGCCCGGATCTTCGTCAATCCGGCGATCAAGAAGGCGCTCTGCGACCGCCCCGATCCGGATCGCGGATGGCTCGCCAAGATCCGTCCGTGGTGGGGCCACGACTACCACTTCCACGTCCGCCTCGCCTGTCCGGCGGGAGCGTCGGGCTGCGTCGATCAGGATCCGGTCCCGAAGGGCGACGGCTGCGGCGCCGATCTCGCGTGGTGGCTGGGGCCGGAGCCGTGGAAGCCGTCGCCGCCCGAGCCGCCGAAGCCGCCGCTGAAGCTCGCCGATCTGCCGGGACCCTGCGCCGACGTGCTCGCCGCCCCCTGACCGGCCGCCCCGCCGTCAGGCCCGGTCGGCCGGCGGCCGCGCCGCCCAGGCCTCGACCTCGCAGAGATACTCCGGCCGGATCAGCCGCGCGACGTAGGCGAACATCGTCGCCGGCGGATCGTCGTGGTGGAAGGCCCGCCACGCCGCCACGTAGCGCTCCATGTCGATCTCCTGCGCCAGCCAGATGTTGACCTTGAACACCGCCTCGACCCCGACTCCCTCGCTCTCCAGGATTGCGGCGATGTTGGCGAGCGCGTTCTCGAACTGCGCTTCGACCGTCGCCGGCAGCTGCCCGTCGCGATCGAGGCCGAGCTGTCCGGCGACCACCAGGAGATCGGATCCGGCCGGTACCACCGCCAGATGCCGGTAGCGGCCGACCGGCGGGGCGACGGTCGGCGGGTTCTTCTTCTCGATGGTCATGGCACGGTTCCTCGTGACGGCGCCCGCAGGAAACAGGCGACCCGGGTGCCCGCTCCGGTCGCCGTGAGCTCCGGCCGCCGCACCCGGCAGCGGTCCTCGGCGAGACGGCAGCGGGTCACGAAAGGACAGCCCTTCGGCGGGTCGAGCGGGCTCGGCAGTTCGCCGTCGAGCGGCACGTCGGGCCGCGACCGTTGGGCCCGCGGATCGGGCAGCGGGATCGCGGCGATCAGCGCCTGTGTATAGGGGTGGCGCGGGTCGGCGAACACCCGTTCCGCCGGTCCGTCCTCGACGATCGTGCCGAGATACATCACCGCCACTCGGTCGGCGATGTGGCGCACCACCGACAGATCGTGGGAGATGAACAGATAGGAGAAGCCGAACTCCCGTTGCAGCCGCATCAGGAGATTGAGGATCTGCGAGCGGATCGACACGTCGAGCGCCGAGACCGGTTCGTCGCAGACGATCAGTTTCGGCGAGGTGGCGAGCGCCCGGGCGATCACCACCCTCTGGCGCTGGCCGCCGGAGAGTTCGTTCGGGTGGCGGCCGCCCTGTGCGGCACCGAGCCCGACGATGTCGAGCAGGTCGCCGACCCGGGCGCGGCGCTCCGCCGAGGCGATCCCGGCGATCGCCAGCGGCTCGCCGATCGAGGTGGCGATCGAGAGCTTCGGGTTGAGCGCCGAGACCGGATCCTGGAAGATCACCTGCATCTCGCGGCGCCGACGCGCCCGCTCGGCCGGCGGCAGACCGAGGAGGTCGACGCCTTCGAAGAAGATCTTCCCGGCCGAGGCCCGGGTCAGCCCGAGGATGGCGTTGCCGGCGGTCGACTTGCCGCAGCCGCTCTCGCCGACCAGCGCCACCGTCTCGCCGACCCCGATCTCGAGATCGAAACCGTCGACCGCCTTCACCACCGCGATCTCGCCGCCGAGCAAGCCGCCGCGGACCGGGAAGTGGACACGCAGGCCCTCGACCTTCAGCAACGGCTCGCTCATCCGATCTCCTCCAGACGGTCGAGCCGCCGGCAGGCGGACGTGTGCTCCGGGCCGACCGCGACCATCGCCGGGACCGCGGCGCAGCCGGCGTCGGCGATCGGGCAGCGGGTGCGGAACCGGCAGCCGGCCGGCCAGTGGGCGAGATCGGGGACGGTGCCCTCGACCGTCCGGAGATCGGCCTTGCGGGTGCCGTCGAGCCGCGGAATGGTCGAGAGCAGAAGCCGCGTATAGGGGTGGCTCGGCCGCTCGAACAGGTCGAAGACCGGCGCGGTCTCGACGATGCGGCCGGCATACATCACCGAGACCCGGTCGGCGATGTCGGCGACCACCCCCATGTCGTGGGTGATGACCAGCACGGCGGTGTCCCGCTCGCGCCGGAGTTCCTTCATCAGGCGCAGAATCTGGGCCTGGATGGTGACGTCGAGGGCGGTCGTCGGCTCGTCGGCGATCAGCAGCCGCGGCCCGGAGACCAGCGCCGAGGCGATCATCACCCGTTGGCACATGCCGCCGGACAGTTCGATCGGCAACTGTCGCGCCCGCCGCTCGGGTTCGGGGATGCCGACCCGCCGCAGCATCTCGACCGCACGCCGCCGGGCTTCGGCGGGCGAGGCCTCGCCGTGGACGATCAGGCTCTCGGCGACCTGATCGCCGACGCTGACCAGCGGATTGAGCGAGGCGATCGGCTCCTGGAAGATCATCGCCAGCCGCCGCCCGCGCATCGCCCGGAGCTCCGCCTCGCTCTTGGCGAGCAGATCCTCGCCGTCGAGCAGGGCGCGCCCTCCGGCGGCCCGGGCCGCCTTCGGCAGGAGGCCGATCACCGACAGCGCGGTCAGGCTCTTGCCGGACCCGGACTCGCCGACCAGCGCCACCACCTCGCCGGGCTTCACCTCGAGCGAGACGCCGTCGACCACGGCCCGGCCGCCGATCTCGACGACGAGGTCGGCGACGGCGAGGACCGGTCGGGGCGTGGGATCAGCGGGCAAGGAAGGTCTCCTCGCGCGCCACGCCGGCCCAGGGATTGGTCTGATGCGCCATGCCGACCGAGAGGCCGGTGGCGGGATCGCGGGCGACCGCCGAGGGAATCGCGAAATGCACGGGATAGAGCGTGTCGGAGACGATCTCGACCGGGAACTCCCCGGCGATCTTCGCCGCGACGTCGGCCGCCGCCGCCCGGTTGACCCGAATCGTCGGGGTCGAGGCGTCGATCCGCGGTTCCAGGAAGGCCCGCTCGAGGTTCATCCCGTGGTCGATCCGGTAGGAGAGGAGCTGGGCCAGCGCCGGGAAGATCGCCCGGCCACCCGCCGCCCCGATGGCGAGGCGCGGTCCGGTCTCGTCGATCTCGATCACCGGGCACATGTTGGCGAGCGGTTGCGCCCCCGGAGCGATCGAATTCGGCATGTCCGGGCGCGGATCGAACCACATCATGCCGTTGTTCATCAGGATGCCGCTCTGCGGCAGCACCACCTTCGAGCCGAAGCGCGAGAGGATGGTGTTGGTGAGCGACACCATGTTGCCGTGGCGATCGACCACCGACAGATGCGAGGTGCAGTCGCCGCCGGCCGCGGCGTGGCCCATCCGGTTGAGCCGCTCGCAATAGGCCCGGCGGATCGCCCGCGCCTGGGCGAGCGCCGAGACGGCGTCGGGGGCGCCGTCCGGCCGCCAGTCCGCTTCGAGATGGGCGAGCGCCGAGAGCAGCGAGCGGCCGCCGCCGAGCCCCGGCACCACCGCGATCTCGCGGCCGCGATAGGTCCCGATCAGTGCCTCGCTCCAGGTCGGCCGATAGGCGGCGAGATCGGCGCGGGTGATCCTGTTGCCGCCCGCCGCGAGGTCGTCGACCAGCAGCGCCGCGGTCTCGCCTTCGTAGAAGTCGCGCGGCCCGCGCGCCGCCAGCCGCCGCATCGTCGCCGCCGCGCCGGGCATCGGCAGCCGACCCTCGCCGTCGGCGGCGATCGGCGCCTCGCCGTCCTTCAGGAACAGCGCCGCCGAGGCCGGAAAGCGCCGGAGACCGCGGGCGTCGATCGCCAGACACAGCGAGGAGAACCAGTCGACCACCATTCCCCGGTCGGCGAAGGCGATCGCCGGGGCGATCGCTTCGGAAAACGACAGGGTGCCGTGCCGCTCCAATGCTTCGGCGAGGCCGGCGATGGTGCCGGGCACGCAGATCGAGGGGTATCCGGAGACGTTGCGGTCCTCGGCGACCGCCGGCCAGGCGAACCAGTTGCCGTCCGCCTCGCCGTCGACCAGCGGGTAGTCGGCGGGATCGATCCCGGCGGGGGCGCGGACCGAGAAGTCGAGCGCTTCGACCCGCCGCGAGCCGGCCGGCGCCCACAGCAGGAAGCCGCCGCCGCCGATGCCGGAGAGCCAGGGTTCGAGGATGGCGAGCGACAGCGCGGTGACCACCGCCGCGTCGACGGCGTTGCCGCCGGCAGCGAGCACCCGCGCGCCGGCCTCCGCCGCTTCGAGGTTCTGGGCGGCGACGAGGCCGTGGCGGGAGGCGACTTCGCCGCGATGGGTGATCCAGGTCTGCATCAGTCGATCCCGAGGGGGTGGCCGGCGACCCCGCCGGGCGCGGAGGCGTCGACCGCCCACCGTCCCGCCGCGGTCGCCTCGTGATGGCGGGCGACTTCGGTCACCGTCGCCCACCAGACGTCGTTCTCTTCGCCGATCCGGCCGAGCAGCCGTTCGAGCATGGCGATGCGCTGGGCACGGCCGGAGATCCAGTCGTGGACGGTCAGCATGAACAGCCCGCCCCAACGGTGCAGCAGCCGCCACTCGTCGAGCCAGCCGTCGAGCAGCGGCCCCGGCGCCACCGGCGGTCCCATGTCGCCGCCGCCGCCGAGGAACTTGAAGTAGATCGCGTCGTCGAGGGTCCACTGGACGGGAACCTCGGTGACGCCGCCGATCTCGTAGGGATGGTCGTAGCCCATCAGCGAGGAATCGCAGAGCGACAGCCGCTTCAGCTCGCCGAGCATGTGGGGCGTCATCTCCCAGGCGGGCGAGCGGAAGCTGGTCGGCCGCCGCCCGGTCTGGCGTTCGAACAGGGCGATCGAACCCTCCAGCGCCCGGGTGAAGCCGGCGTCGGAGATCTCGGTGACCAGTTCGTGGAAATAGCCGTGCAACCCGACCTCGTGGCCCTTCTCGACGAGCAGCGGCAGCATCTCCGGATGGTCCTCGGCGACCTTGCCCGGCACGAAGAAGGTGGCGCGGATGCCGAAGCGGTCGAGCAGATCGAGAATCCGGAAGATCCCGACCCGCGGACCGAAGCGGCGCTGCTCGAGATGCGACAGGAGCGGCGGCACCCCGGCCCGATGGGTCCACAGCCACGGCGCGTGGGCGTCGAAGTCGAGCGTGAAGCAGGCGGCGCTGCGCTTGCCCGCCGGCCAGACATAGGTGTCGTCGTGAGCCGTCGCGGGTCGTTCAGAGGGCATGCTTCTTGTCCTGATAGACGTCGAGGAAGCCGATCGAATGACCGCCGTCGACCGTCAGGGTCGAACCGGTGACGTAGGCGCCGGCTGCGGAGGCGAGGTAGAACACCGCCGGAATCACGTCGGAGGCGAGCGTCGGCCGTCCCAGCGGCACCGACGCGGTCGCCTTCTTCACGTGCTCGTCGGCGAGCGCGCTGGCGGTCGACCCGGCCGCGAAACCGGGTTCGAAGGCGTTGACGGTGATCCCGTATTCGGCGAGCTCGAGGGCGAGGCCCTTGGTCAGCCGGTCGAGCGCGGTCTTCGAGGTGCAGTAGGCGACCACCGTCTTGCGCATCCGCCGCGACGCGCCGGAGGAGACGTTGACGATCCGCCCGGCGATCCCGCGGGCGATCATCTGTTTGGCGAAGCCGACCGACAGGACGAACGGCGCCCTGAGGTTGACGTCGAAGATGCGGTCCCATTCGGCGGTGTCGATGTCGAGGAGGAAGCCGCTCGGGTAGATGCCCGCATTGTTGAGGACGATGTCGGGGGCGCCGAAACGAGCGCCGACCGCATCGATCAGCGCGGTCAGCCCGGCGTCGTCGGTGAGGTCGGCGGCGAGGACGAAGCTGCCCTCGGGCAGCGCGATCTCCGCGGCGAGCGTCGCGAGCGCCGCCGGATCGCGATCGGTGGCGCAGATCCGGGCGCCCTCCGCGGCGAAGGCCTCGACCAGCATCCGGCCGTAGATTCCGGTCGCACCGGTCACCACCACCGCCTTGCCACGGAATTCGTCGTCGAAACGCATGGTCCTCACCTCGATTTGGGATCCAGCCGGTCCCGCAGCGGGTCGCCGAGGAGATTGACCGAGAGGATCAGGAGAAACAGGCAGAGCCCCGGGAAGGTGGCGATCCAGAAGGCGGTGGCGACGTAGTTGCGGCCGACGCTGAGCATCGCCCCCCAACTCGCCGTCGGCGGCTGCACGCCGAGCCCGAGGAACGACAGTCCGGCCTCGAACAGCACCATCAGACCGAATTCGAGCGTCGCCACCACGGTCAGCGGCCCGACGATGTTCGGCAGGATGTGGACGAGCAGCAGACGCATCGGGCCGGCCCCCATGAAGCGGGCGATCCGGACATAGGGCTGCCCCGCCACCGCGAGGGTCTGGCCGTAGGCGACCCGGGCGTAGCGCGGCCAGCGGGTGAGCCCGAGCACGATCACCACGTTGAGGAAGCCCGGGCCGAGCACCGCCACGGTGATGATCGCCAGCAGGATCGCCGGCACCGACAGGAAGATGTCGACCGTGCGCATCACGATCGTCTCGACCACGCCGCGGAAATGGCCGGCGGCCATGCCGAGCAGACTGCCGACGATCGACGACAGCACCACCGACAGCACCGCGGCGGCGATCGAGATGCGGGCGCCGTAGAGGATCCGGCTGAACAGGTCACGGCCGAGTTCGTCGGAGCCGAGCAGATAGAAGACGTTGCGGGCGGTGGTGCCCGGCGGCTTCAGCCGGCCGAACAGGTTCTGGACGTTCGGGTCGTAGGGCGCGATCCAAGGAGCGGCGAGCGCCACCACCACGAACAGCGCGAAGATCGCGACGAACGGCCAGACGCCGAGCCGGAACCGGCGGCGACGGGACGCGGCCGCGGCGACGGGAGCGGACGGCGCGGCGGGCGGGGAGGCCGGATTCATGCGGCGCCTCCGTCGAGACGGATCCTGGGATCGACCACCGAATAGAGGATGTCGGCGGCGAAGTTCAGTCCGATGGTGACGAACGAGCCGATCAGCACGATCCCCTGGACCACCAGGAAGTCGCGCGACACGATCGACTGGACGGTCAGGGCGCCGAGTCCCGGCCACGCGAACACCGTTTCGACGATCACCGCACCGGCGAGCAGCTGCGAGATCTCGATCGCCGAGACCGAGATCAGCGGGATCGCGGCATTGCGCAACAGGTGCCGGAAGAACAGCCGCGGCAGAGCCACGCCCCGGGCCCGGGCGGAGCGGACGTAGTCCTTGTGGAGTTCGTCGAGCAGCGCGGTCCGCATCACCCGGGCGAAGGTCGCCATCGACAGGAGCCCGAGCGCGAAGGACGGCAGCACCAGATTGGCCCATCCGCCGGCGCCCGAGGGCGGCAGCCAACCGAGCCAGACGGCGAACACCAGGATGAACAGGATGCCGCTCCAGAAGGTCGGCATGCTCTGCGAGGCGAAGACGAAGCCGGTCAGGAGCTTCGTCGAGGCCCGGCCGCGGCCGAGCGCCATCGCCGCGCCGAACGGCAGGCCGAGACCGACCGAGACGAGCAGTGCACCGCCGGCCAGTTCCAGGGTGAACGGCACCCGCGAGGCGATGATCTGCGTCACGGGGATCCGCTGGACGTAGGAGAGGCCGAAGTCGCCCCGCGCCACGTCGGCGAGGAACGCCAGATACTGGACGAGGAGCGGCCGATCGAGGCCGAGCGATCGGCGTACCGCCTCGATGTCGGCCCGCGTCGCGGTCTCCGGGACCAGCAGGAAGGTCGGATCGCCGGTGAGCCGCTGGACGAAGAAGACCAGGGTCATCACGCCGAAGATCGCGATCAGCGCCTGACCGATCCGGCGCAGAACGAAGAGTACCATCGCCAGCAGGATCTCCTGTTCCGGGCCGACGGCGGGACATCACGTCCCGCCGTCGGCGGAGCGCGGATTTCTCTTTTATTGTCAGAGGTATGAGAAATCCGCCGGGGATCGATCGTCGGGCGCGGAGCGCCGCGGGGTTCAGTCCTTCCAGGCCATCCGCGCCAGGAAGAGGCTCTCGTTGGCGGTCGGCGTCCACTGAAGGCCCTTGCGGGCGCCGTAGATGATCGCCGCCTGATAGAGCGGGATCAGCGGCACGTTTTCCTTCACATAGGCGTGGACGGCGCCGTAGGCCTGAAGCCGGGCCTTCTCGTCGAGCAGCGACCGCCCCTTTTCCAGCAGTTGGTCGACCTCGGGGGTCTTCCACCGCGACCAGGCGGAGGAGGAGTGCAGTAGCGGGAACATGATGCCGTCGGCGTCCTGACAGGCGCAGGACCAGCGCGAGAAGGTCAGCATCGGCGCTTCGGTGTTGGGCACCTGCTGGTTCTTCAGCCAGGTCGCCATGTCGGTCATGTCGATCGACACGTCGAGGCCGACGTCGCGCAGCATCTGCTGGATCGCCTGCACCACCTTCTGGTCGTAGACCGGCGAGGTGGCGAGCCCCATCTTGACCTTGGCGGGAGCACCGACTTCCGCGAGCAGCTTCTTCGCCGCCGCCGGATCGTAGGGGAACGGCTCGATGCCGTCGGTCCAGCCGAAGCTCGCCGGCGCCACCAGCTCGCCGACCACCTTTTCGCCGCCGGCGAGGATCCCCTCGGCGATGCCGACCTTGTCGATCGCCAGGGCGATCGCCTTGCGGACGCGGACGTCGTCGAGCGGCGGTTTGGTCGAGTTCAGGGCGAAATAGGCGACCCGTTCGGTCTGGACGATCAACGGCTTGGCGACCGGGCTGGCGTCGAGCTGCCGGGCCTGATCGGAATCGAGGGTCACCACCAGATCGGCGGTGCCGGCCTGGAGATCGGCGAGCCGGGTGGCGGCGTCCGGCACGGCCCGGAAGACGGCGGTCGGGAAGGCCGCCTTGCCGCCCCAATAGCCGTCGTTGCGCTTCAGCGTCACCTCGACGCCGCGCCGCCAGTCGGCGAAGGCATAGGGACCGCTGCCCACCGGCTTCAGATTGAATTCCGCCTTGCCGACCTTCTCGACGACGTGCTTCGGCACGATCGACAGCTTGACCAGCTGCGGCAACAGCACCGGATAGGGACCGTCGGTGGTCAGCACCACGGTCGCCGGTCCGGTCGCTTCGGCGCCGACGATCTTGTTGAACTGGCCGAGCTGCGGGCTGGCGAAGGCCGGGTCGGTGATCCGCTTGACCGAATAGACGACGTCCTCGGCGGTCAGCGGAGTGCCGTCGTGGAACTTGATGTCGTCGCGAAGGGCGAACTCGATCCTGGTGTCCGACAGATATTTCCAGGATTTCGCCACCTGCGGGACGATCTTGCCCGCGTCGTCGCGGGTGACGAGATTGTCGAAGATGTTGCGATAGACGAAATAGCTGTCGGGGTTCCACTGAGTGTGCGGATCGAGCATCGACGGCTCGTTGACGAGGTCGATGGTGATCTTGTCCTTCGCGGCGGCGGTGACCGCCGATACCAGCGAGATCGTCGTCGCGGCGAGCACCGCGCGCAGGAACGCCTTGCGAGCCATCATACCGTTCTCTTCGGTTGGAGGGGCTTTTCGAAGGAAACCGCCGCTCGCCCGTCGGGGCGGGCGGCCTCGGTGCGCCGCTTCGGAGTGGTCCCACCGGGCCAGTCGATCGCGGTCTCGCGGGCGAGGAGACCGTCGACGAAGAAGGTTTCGAGATGTCCGAGCGCTGCGGCGAGGTGAGCGCGGGCCGCCGCCTCGTCGCCGGCACGGCAGGCGCGGGCGAGCGGCCGGCGGTCGACCGGCCGGAGCCGGAGGGTGTCGTCGGCCTCGAAGAACCGGACCAGCCGATCGCAGTGGTCCCAGACCTCGGCGAGCCAGCGGTGGCGAATCTCGCCCTGCCCGTCGAACAGGACCTCCAGGAGATCCCGGTCGTAGGTGCGCAGACTGTCACGGGCGGCCGGTTCGGGGCGTCCGGCGAGCACCGCCGTCATCCCGGCGATCTCGTCGATCCGCCCGAGTTTCGCTTCGCTCGCCGGAGCGAGCGAGAGGCCGCTCTCCAGCAGCCGGCGGGAGGCGACGACGTCTCGGATCAGTGCGCCGGTGACCGGCCGGACCCGCCAGCCGTGACGCGGCAGCGCCTCGACCAGACCGCGGCTCTCCAGCCCGACCAGCGCGGCGCGGACGCCGGCCCGGTTCAGGCCGAAGCGTGCGACGAGCTCCGCTTCGGACACGACCGCCCCCGGTGCCAGTTCGCACCAGACCACCGCATGGCGCAGGCGGGTCTCGGCGAAGGCACGCTCCGAACTCGGTCCGGGCGGAGGGGCGACGGAGAGGGACCAGGGATCACGATCGAGCATGCCGACATGCTGACCGCGAAATTGACATCTCACAAGACCAGAGTGACATCTCTATGCCCAAAGTATGAGCGTGCACCCGAAACGATCGGTCGGTGCCGATCGGATCGCTTCGCCGGTTCGCGAAGGCGGGCGCCTCGCGGCCGTGGGCGCGGGAGGCCGTCCATCGGAACGCGGGACGGCGCCCATCCGTCGCCGGGGTGCGGTCTGTCGATCGGGCGGGCGGCAGCCGACGTGGGGGCGGGCGATCCGCGGATGGTGAGGGCGCGAGGGGCGATCCGCGCGGCATCGATCCGCCGCGGTCTGCGCCGGGCCGGCCGGATCGTCGGGAGGGGGGAGGGATCAGCCGATCGGTCGGTCCATGCCCTGCGCGAAGACGAAGACCTCGCGTCGATCGATGCCGACCCCGATCCGGGTGCCGGTGTCGATCGGCAGATGGGCGTCGACATGCGCTTCGACCGGCTCGGCGAGCCCGTCGACGACCAGGGCGACGGTGCGGTGGGTGCCGAGGAAGCGGCTGGCGACCACCCGGGCGGTGAATTCGGCATCGTCGTCGCCGAGCGCGAAGGCGTCGCGGCGGATGCAGACGGTCGCCGGGCCGTCGGGGAGGTGGCCGGCCTCGAACGGACCGAACGGCGTCTCCGCCCGCCCGCCTCGGACCGTCGCCGCGACCACCACCAGATCGGTGAAGAACTCGGCGGCGAAGCGGTCGACCGGCGCGCGGAAGATCTCTTCCGGGGTTCCGACCTGGACCAGTTCGCCGGCCCGCATCAGGGCGATCCGGTCGGCGATCGCCATCGCGTCGTCGGGATCGTGGGTGACCAGTACCGCCGCCGCCCCGGTCTCCGCGAGGAGCCGCGCCGTCTCCGCCCGCAGGCCGCGGCGCAGACGTTGATCGAGGTTGGAGAAGGGTTCGTCCATCAGCAGCACCGACGGGCGTCGGGCGAGCGCCCGGGCGAGTGCGACGCGCTGCTGTTCGCCGCCCGACAGCATGTGCGGATAGGCCGATGCCCGATCGGGGAGCCCGATCCGGGCGAGGAGATCGGCGACGATCGCCCGCCGTGCCGCCGCCGGTCGGTCGGCGAGGCCGAAGGCGACGTTGGCGGCGACGTCGAGGTGGGGAAACAGCGCCCAGTCCTGGAACACCAGCCCGATGCCGCGCCGCTCCGGCGGCACGAAGGTGGTGGCGTCGGCGAACACCCCGGCCGCCGCGCTCACCCGTCCGGCGGTCGGCCGTTCGAGCCCGGCGGCGACCCGGAGCAGGGTGGTCTTGCCGCAGCCGGACGGCCCGAGCAGTGCCACCACCTCACCGGGCGCCACCGCGAGCGAGATACCGCGCAGGGCTTCGCGGCCGCGATAGGCGTGGCGCACCGCGTCGAATCGCAGGGCGGGCGGGGTCTCGCTCATCGGGTGGGCTCTCCGCGGTCGGCCGGGGCGGGCGGTCGGCGTCCGATCCGGAGCATGGCGACGATCGGCAGCAGGCCGAAGGCGACGATCAGACAGGCGGCGAGGGCGCCGTATTCGTAGGTGCCGCGCGCCGCCTCGCCATAGAGACGGGTCGACAGGGTCTCGAAACCGAGCGGCCGCAGGAGCAGCGTCGCCGGCAGTTCCTTCATGCAGTCGACGAACAGCAGCAGGCCGGCACCGGCCATCGCCGGGGTCAGCAGCGGCAGGTGCACGCCGGTCATCACCCCGAACGGGGTGCGGCCGAGCATCCGCGCCGACTGGTCGAGCGACGGCGAGATCCGTTCGAGGCCGGTGTCGATCTTGCCGACGCCGAGCCGGAAGAACCGGATCGCATGGGCGAGCACCAGCCCGCCGACCGACGCGGAGACGACGAGGCCGGTCGGCGTGCCGCCGAGGGTGACGACCGCTCCGCGGATCGTCCCGTCGATCGTTCCGTAGACGGCGAGCAGGCCGATGCCGAGGATGGTGCCGGGCACCGCATAGCCGATCACCGAGAGGCGGGCGAAGAGATCGTGGATCCGCGATCCGGGGTGCAGCCGCCGCCCGGCGACGATCGGCAGGGCCGCGCCGACCGCCAGGAGCGTCGCGGCCGCGGCGATCGAGACGGTGTTGACCACTTCCGCCAGGATCTCGACGGGCACGCCGACCTCGGCGACCCGCAGAGCCGCCTGACGGGCGAGATGCAGCGCCGGGAAGCCGAAGCCGAGCATCGCCGGCGCCGCGCCGAGGCAGAACAGGCCGAGGCCGGCGGCCCCCTCGATCCGGATCGGCGCGACCCGGCCGCGGCCCCGGCCGATCACCGCATAGCCGCGGTTGCCCCGCGCGGTGCGCTCGAGCAGCAGGACGAGGCCGACGAACAGCAGCATCGCCAGTGCGATCTGGGCCGCACCGGGCAGGTCGCCGCGATTGACCCAGGTCGAATAGACCGTCGCGGTCAGGGTGTTGACCGACAGGAACTCGGCCGCTCCGACGTCGTTCAGGGTCTCCATCACGACCAGCGCCAGACCGGCGCCGATCGCCGGCCGGGCGAGCGGCAGGGCGACCCGGAAGAACACCCGGGCCGGGCCGGCACCGAGGGTGCGGGCGGCCTCGACGAGGTTGGTCGTCTGCGACAGGAAGACCGCGCGCACCGAGACGTAGACGTAGGGGTAGAGCGCCGATCCGAAGATCAGGATCGCGCCCGGCAGGCTGCGCAGATCGGGCAGCCGGAGATCGGCCGGACGGGCGTAGCCGAGGGCGGCACGCAGCGCGGTCTGCACCGGACCGATCGGATGCATCAGGTCGAGCCAGGAATAGGCCAGCACATAGACCGGAAAGGCGAGCGGCAGCAGCAGCACCGGCTCCAGCAGCCGGCGGCCGGGAAAATCGAAGACGGCGACCAGCCAGGCGGTGGCGGTCCCGAACACCCCGGCGAAGACCGCGACCCCGGTGACCAGGATCGTCGTCTCGACGGTCGCCCGCGGTACCACCGAGACGAAGAGATGCCGCCACGGTCCGTCGCCGCCACCCGCGGCGATGATCGCCAGGGCGACGACCGGGCCGACGACGAGGAGACCGACGAACGCCCCGAGGATCGCGAATCCGTCGGGGCGCGGAACGAGGCGGGATCGGCGCGGCATCGCGTCTCCGGGATGACCGGCCGCCGCCCGGCCGGGGTCGCGAAGGACCCGGCGGACGGCGGCCCGAGGGCTGGCGCCCGGGCTCACTGGTCGAAGCCGACCTCGTCGACCAACAGGCTGGCCTCGCGGCGATGGCGGGCGACCTCGGCGATCGAGACGCCGTCGGCGGTCAGCTTGCCGAGCGCGGCGATGATCGGGTCGACCGCCGCACCGGCGACCACCGGATACTCGAAGTTCTGCTCGGCGAAGATCTTCTGCCCTTCCGGCGAGACCAGATAGTCGACGAGCTTCACCGCGGCGGCGGCGTTCGGCGCGTGGCGCGCGATCGCCGCGCCGGAGATGTTCACGTGGGTCCCGCCGTTGGCGAAGGTCGGGACGACGACGTCGACCGCCTCGCCCCAGGTCTTCTGCTCCGCCCCGCCCTTGCCGGAGCGCATCAGCCCGACATAGTAGGAGTTGCCGACACCGATGGTGCAGAGCCCGCCGAGGATGTCGCGGGCGACGTCGCGATCGCCGCCGGCCGGCTTCTTGGCGAGGTTGGCCTTGACCCCGGTGAGCCACTGCTTCGTCTTGTCGCGACCGTCGTGGGCGATCGTCGCGGCGATCAGGGCGGTGTTGTAGGGGTGCTGGCCGGAGCGGATGCAGAGCTTGCCCTTCCACTTCGGGTCGGCCAGTTCCTCGTAGGTGATCGCCTTCAGGCCCAGCGACCTGTCGGCCCAGACCAGCCGGGCGCGCATCGACAGCGCCGTCCAGGCGCCGTCGGCGGCCCGCAGGTTGGCCGGGACCAGCTTGTTCACGGCTTCCGAGGCGAGCGGACGGGTCAGCCCCTTGTCGGCGAGATCGACCAGATTGCCGACGTCGACGGTCATCAGCAGATCGGCCGGCGATCCGGCACCCTCTGCGGCGACCCGCTCGGCGAGCCCGTCCTTGACGAACACGGTGTTGACCTTGATCCCGGTCTTTTCCGTGAACGCCTTGGCGAGCGGGGCGAACAACCCGGGTTCGCGCGTCGTGTAGACGTTGACCTCCTCGGCCGCCGCCGGCAGCGCCGCGGCGAGGAGGAGAGCGAGGGAAAGAGCGGACGCGGACTTCGTCATGTCGGGCCTTCCGGTTGGCGTCGGGAGGCAGAACAGACCGTATTTGCAAATGATTGTCAATTGCATCGCTGTGTCGGCGGCGCTTCGCCACACGCCACACGCCACAGCCACACGCCGCCGCCGACTCCGGTGCCCGTCTTCCGCGCCGTCGTGCCGCCGTCCGGACTCCTCCGGGCGTACCGGCCGCGGTGCTCCGGTCACTCGTGTTCGTGGCGATGATGGAGATCGGGGTAGTGGAGGTGGGCATGCCGGATCGGCGCGTGGCGATGCGGATGGCGGTGCGGTTCCTCGACCGGACGATCGTGGACGTGGTCGTGATGGACGTCGTGGACGTGCACGTGGTCGTGGTCGAGCGCCTCGTGCGCGTGTTCGTGGCCGTGCCGCTCGGCGAGATGCAGATGCAGCCCGAAGCCCATCAGCAGGCCGGCGGCGAGCAGCCCGAGCGTCGGCGTCTCGCCGAGCAGCGGGATCGCGCCGATCGCGCCGATGAACGGGGCGAGCGAGAAGTAGGCGCCGGTCCGTGCCGTTCCGAGATGGCGCAGCGCCACGATGAACGAGACGAGGCTCGAACCGATGCCGAAGAACCCGACCGTCATCGCCGCCGCGGCGGCTCCGAGCGGCGGCACTTCGGCCCCGGCGGAGAGCGCCAGCCCGACGTTCACCGACCCGGCGACCAGCCCCTTGACGATGGTCAGGACCACCGGATCGGCCCCGGAGATGCGGCGGGTCAGGTTGTTGTCGATCCCCCAGGCGAGGCAGGCGCCGGCGATCGCCGGTGCGCCGGGGTCGAGGGTCGCCGCGCCGCCGTCGAACGAGAGCAGCACCGCTCCGGCGAGGATCGCGGCGGCACCGACCAGCAGCCGTCGGTCGACGTTCTCCCGGAAGACGATCCAGGCGATCGCCATCGTCGCCAGCCCCTCGAGGTTGAGGAGCAACGCCCCGGTCGAGGCGGTGGTCCGCGACAGGCCGTACATCAGCAGCGCCGGCCCGATCATCCCGCCGGCGACCACCGTTCCGGCGAGCCAGCCGAGGTCGCCGCGCGCGAGGCCGGTGCCGTCGCGCCGCCCCGGCGACGCGAAGCGGACGAGGAGGAGGCCGAGCCCCGCCCCGAGATAGAGCAGTCCGGCGAGCAGGAACGGATCGATCGTGCCGACCAGCAGCTTCGACAGCGGTGGCGTCGCACCGAACAGCACCGCCGAGCCGAGGGCGAGGGGAACCCCCGGCCAGAGCGGACGATGTTCGTGCGATCCGCTCATCCCTCGCCGTCCATCGTCTCCACCGGATCCGCTCGGTGGCCGCCGGTGCGCAGATCGGTGCGCGAACGCTCGTCGAGATCGGTCAGCCGACCGCCGGCGAGCCGCAGGCCGCGAGTACCGATCGCCCGCCGGAAGTGCGGATCGTGCGACACCACGATCATCGCCTGCGGCAGGCCCTTCAGGATCTCGACGAGACGATCCCATGTCTCCTCGTCGAGCGCGTTGGTCGGCTCGTCGAGCAGCAGCACGTCGGGTTCCATCGCCAGCACCGCGGCGAGCGTCACCAGGCGCTTCTCGCCGCCCGAGAGCTTGTGGGTCACCCGGTCCGCGAGATGGGCGAGGCGCAGCCGATCGAGGGTCGCCGCGACGATCTCCGCCGCCTCTCGGCGGCTGCGGCCGAGATTGAGCGGCCCGAAGGCGACGTCCTCGGCGACGGTCGGGCAGAACAGCTGATCGTCCGGGTCCTGGAAGACGTAGCCGGCCCGTCGGCGGACTTCGTGGAAGTCGGCTTCGACCCGCCGCTCGCGGCCGAAGGCGGCGACCCGGCCGGCCGTCGGCATCAGCAGGCCGACGAGAATCTGCAGGAGCGTGCTCTTGCCGGCGCCGTTCGGGCCGACGAGGCACAGCCGTTCGCCCGCCCGGAGGGCGAGATCGGCGCCGTCGAGCACCGGAGGTCGGCCGGGATAGGCGAAGACGATGCCTTTCGCTTCAATGACCGGCGGCACGAACGACCTCCCAGAGCACGAGACCGAAGAGCAGGCCGGCGAAACACGAGGCGAAGACCAGATCGGTCCGCCCGAGCCGCGGCGGCGCGTCGAGGTGGAGCCGGTCGGTGAACCCCCGGCACTTCATCGCCTTGAGGATCCGCTCCGACCGCTCGAGCGCCCGGATCAGCATCATACCCACGAGATGGCCGATACTGATCCAGGTGTGTCGCGACGTCGCCGGCCGGAAGCAGCGGGCCCGCATCGCCCGCCGCAGCCGTTGCTGCTCCTGCTCCAGCACGTCGATGTAGCGCACCACGAACAAGAGGAGGTGGACCAGCCGCTCGGGGGCCCCGAGACCGGCCAGCGCCCGCCCGAAGCCGACCGGCTCGAACGATGCCAGGAGACCCATCGCCATCAGCACCACCGCATTGGCGACCAGTGCGATCCGGGCGCCTTCGGCGAGCCCTTCCCGGCTCGCCGGAAACCCGAACACCGAGAACAGCGGGTCTCCCGGAACGGTGAACGGCAGCAGGGCGATCATGAAGACGATGAAGGTGTCCATCGCCACCACCCGGCGGAGGGTCCGCAGGACCGGCAGACGGGCGGCGAGCATGACGCCCGCCGCGGCGGCGAGCGCCACGATCAGCGCGGCGAAGTCGGGGAGTGCGACCACCACCAGTGCGAAGGCCGCGGCGGCGACGATCCGCACGCGCCCGTCGAGCCGCTCGAGCGGGCTCCGGCGGGTCGCCGCGGTTTCGAGGACTCCGGTCGCATCGGCGCGGACGACGGTTCCCATCAGCCGGCCGATCGTTTCGCGAGCCGCCGTCCGGCGATGAAGAACCACAGACCGAACAGCCCGACGATGTAGCCGATGCCGCCCAGCACCGACTGCAGGTCGTTCTTCTCCTTCAGGGCGATGATCTCCCGGCGCAGCGGCTTCAACTCGTTGCGCACCGCTTCGGCGAGCGCCGCCTTCTGGAGATCGCCGATCCCGGCCGGGACCACGCCGACCGGCGCCGCGGCGGCGTTCGCCGGGGCCACTGCCGGGGTGGTCGACGGGGTGGCCGGGGATGCGGTGGTCGCCGCCGGTGCGGCCGCGGTCTGCGGCAGATCCTCGACCTCCAGGCGGACCTCGGCGACGTGGCCGCCGCCGAGATCGGCCCGGAACAGATGGACGACCCGTTCGGTGGGAACGAAGACGAAGGTGCCGTCCGCGCCGGTCCGGGTCTCGCCGAGCCTGCGTCCGTCCTCCGCGAAGACTTCGATCGCGACGTCTCGGGCCATCGATCCGTCGGAGAAGCCGACCTCGCCCTCGATCCGGTCGCCGCTGGCATAGGCCCCGGCGACCACCTTGTGGGCGGCGGCGGGCGAGGCCGCGCCGACGGCGAGTGCGAGCGCGAGGAGGAGGGCGGAGATGGTGTCGGTCCGGGTCATGGCGTCATGCTCCCTGCGGACGGGGCGAGAAGGCCTCGAAGAGCTCCGGCTTGACCCGTCGGGCGAGATGGATCGCCGCCCCGGACAGCACCCCTTCGATCGCCATCACAGGCAGGTGCGCGACGAACACCAGCTTGGCCGCCGCCACGAATCCTTCGCCGGAGAAGGCCAGGGCGACACCGACGCAGACGGTGGTCAGCGCGATCGCCAGGGCGCCGCCGATCGCCCCCCAGATCGCCGCGACCTGCGGCGAGCCGCGGACGATGCCGGGCCGGCAGAGATAGTGGACGGCGACCGCCGGCAGCGCGATGTCGACGGTGTTGACCCCGAGCACCGTGAGCCCGCCGAAACCGAAGAACACCGCCTGCAGCAGCAGCGCCACGAACAGCGCCGGGAAGGCGGCCCAGCCGAGCACCAGCCCGGCCAGGCCGTTGACGATCAGGTGGACGCTCGACGGACCGATCGGGACATGCACCAGCGAGGCGACGAAGAAGGTCGCACTCAGTACCCCGGCGGCCGGGATCTTCTCGATCGGCATCTGCTTCAGGCCGATGCCGATGCCGGCGACGGCGATCGCCGAACCGGCCACCAGGACCGGCATCGACAGGGCTCCATCGACGATGTGCATGTCTCGATCCTCCCCGTCACTTCAGGTCGTCGGCGCGGATCCAGATCACCGCGTCCTGGGACAGGGGCTTGCCCTGGAACTCCTTGGCCGCGCCGGCACCGAGTGCGGCGAAGCCCCAGAATCCGGCCTTCGGGGTGCCGAAGGTGAAGACGCCGTTGGGATCGGTCCGGGCGACCAGCGTGCCGGCGGCGGGCGGCGTCGCCGTCGGCTTGCCGGCGGTGCGGGTGGCGGGATCGGGTTCCGCCGCGATGTACTCGATCTCGATCTCCAGATCGGCGACCGGCTTGCCGTCCGAGACGACCTTTCCGGTGAAGGTCGAGCCGGTGACGATCGCCGTCGGCTTGTTCATCGGCACGATCTCGGTCGCGAGACCGAGCGGTTCGGCCCAGTCGCTCGGCGTTCCGCCCAGATTGACGTAGGACTTGGTGAGCTGCTGGATGAACTTGTCTTCGGTCTTCTCGTAATAGGGGGCCGGCACCAGACCGAAGACATGGTCGCCGAGACCTTTGATGCGGTGGGTCGTCTCGAAGGCGGCGGCGGCGTTTTCCGCCCCCTTGAACGACGTCGGCTTCAGCGTGCCGAGGAGGTCGGTCTTCTTACCCTTGCTGACGACGAAGAACTGCTCCGGCTTGCCCATGTCCATCACATGGGCGTTGGCGAAGGGGTGCCAGAAGACGAGCAGCAACGGAATCTCCGCCGGTTTGGCGAGATTGACGTTCGGCGTGTAGACCAACTGGAAATGGGCCTCTGCCGGCGCCGCGGCGAAGCTCGCGAGCGCTGTGGCGAACACGGTCGATGCGATGAGTTTCACGGTCGTTTCTCCCGGGGGAGCCCTACCCGGCTCCGGATCATGACGAGACCAGGGAGGGAGACCGGCGGCTCACACGGGCAGGGAGACCCCGTGACGCGGCACGACGCCCACCCCGGCGCCAGACGACGAATCGCCCGCTTTCGCGGACGGGTGTGGCAGGTCTCCTGGCTCGCGGGTCTTCATCTCGTCGAACCTTCCCGGTCCTCGTCGGACCAGTGGCGCATTCTCGACGATCTTCGCCGCTCACAGTTGCGGGGGCAGCCTCGGCATTGCCGCTCGACGAGCGGCGCACCGTGTTCCCTTTTCATCTCCGACGGC
This sequence comes from uncultured Alphaproteobacteria bacterium, assembly GCA_937919435.1. Taxonomy (GTDB): domain Bacteria; phylum Pseudomonadota; class Alphaproteobacteria; order Rhizobiales; family Ancalomicrobiaceae; genus Siculibacillus. Next base: position 25,532 of record CALFRR010000041.1, read on the forward strand.
AGAACCGGCGGAGAACCACACGACAGGCATAGCCGGTGGTGAGGGGGGTGTAAATGGGTGGACTGCGTAAGCGCCCACGGTCGTGCGAGGCGCCGAAGCGGCTCCGCGATCGACCGGTCGAATCGCCTTCCTCCGCGGCCCCCGCACCGCCCTCGGCCGGGACGGGCCACCCGCCGGCACGGACTGCGGGGCGAGCCGCACGCGCTTCCGATCGGCGCGGGAGAATCTTCCGTGAGGCGATGCCCGATGCGACTTCGCCGGAAGCGGAATGCCACGAATGTTCGAATCGCAGAAGATTCGTCTTTTTGGTGAACATTAGGTAATTTATATTACAGACGATCGTATTACATGAACATCATCATGTTAAACGGTTTAATCCGGCCGGTGGACGCAACGTGCCGACTATATAAAAAGCATGTCATCTGTGAAACGGCGGATGAGAAAGCATGGAATATTGCGCTATGTTGTGACCGCAACGAGGTTCCGACTTTCGGAAGCCGGTGTTGGGCCGATCGACCCCGATCGAGTGGCAGACGGGCCGTCCACTCGAGACATCCGGGAAGAGCTGGGTCGATCGGATACGGCCTCGAGAGGAACGCCTTGTCATGGCTCACGCGCTGACCTTCGTGATCGCGACGCTGTGCATTTTCGCGATCGCTTACCGCTTCTACGGACTGTTCTTCGTCCGTACCGTGTTGCAGGTCGACGACGTTCGACCGACACCCTCGCACGAACTCGACGACGGCAAGAACTACGTGCCGACGCCCAAGTGGGTGACCGCGGGTCACCATTTCGCCGCCATCGCCGCCGCCGGACCTCTGGTCGGCCCGATCCTGGCGGCGCAGTTCGGCTATCTGCCGGGCCTGCTGTGGATCCTGATCGGCTGCGTGCTCGGCGGGGCCGTCCACGACACCGTCGTGCTGTTCGCCTCGATGCGCTATCGCGGCAAGTCGCTGTCCGACGTCGCCAAGGCCGAGCTCGGCCCGGTCGCCGGATGGTGCACCGGCATCTCGATGCTGTTCATCATCACCATCACCATGGCCGGCCTGTCGATGGTCGTCGTCTATGCGCTGGCCAACAATCCCTGGGGTGTCTTCGCCGTCGGCATGACCATCCCGATCGCCATCGTCGTCGGCATCTGGGAACGGCTCACCGGTAATCTCCGGGCCGCCACCACCGCCGGCGTGATCGCCATCGCGGTCTGCGTCTTCGTCGGCCCCTACATCCAGGGCACCGTGCTCGGCCAGTGGCTGACCATCCACGCCGAGACGATCAAGGTGATCCTGCCGGTCTACGCCTTCTTCGCCGCCACGCTTCCGGTGTGGCTGCTGCTGGTGCCGCGCGACTATCTGTCGGCCTTCATGAAGGTCGGCGTGTTCGTCGCGCTGATCGTCGGCGTGGTCTTCCTCAATCCGGAGATCCGCTTCCCGGCCGTGACCGACTTCATCGGCGGCGGCGGCCCGATCATCACCGGCAAGGTCTGGCCGTTCGTCTCGATCACCATCGCCTGCGGCGCGATCTCCGGCTTCCATGCCTTCATCGGCTCCGGCACTACGCCGAAGCTGATCGACAAGTGGTCTGACATCCTCACCGTCGGTTACGGCTCGATGCTGGCCGAAGGCGTGGTCGCGGTGATGGCGCTGATCGCCGCCACCGTGCTGCATCCGGCCGACTATTTCGCGATCAACGCGGCTCCCGCGGTCTTCGCGAAGATGGGCATGGACGTGGTCGATCTGCCGCGTCTGATCGAAGAGATCGGACTCGATCTGCACGGGCGCACCGGTGGTGCGGTGACCCTGGCGGTCGGCATGACCGAGATCTTCACCAAGGTGCCGTGGTTCTCGCACCTCGCCGCCTACTTCTTCCAGTTCGTCATCATGTTCGAGGCGGTCTTCATCCTGACCGCCATCGATGCCGGCACCCGCGTCGCCCGCTACATCCTGCAGGACTTCGTCGGCGATCTGTGGTCGCCCCTGAAGCAGATCGACTGGATGCCCGGCATGCTCGGCGCCAGCCTGGTCGCCACCGTCGCCTGGGGCTATCTCCTGGCGTCCGGCGACATCGGCTCGATCTGGGTGCTGTTCGGCGTGTCGAACCAGTTGATGGCCTCGATCGGCCTGATCGTCGGCGCCACCGTCGTTCTCAGGATCGCCACCCGGCCGGCCTACGCGCTGATGTGCGTGCTGCCGATGGTCTATCTCTACGTCACGGTCAACGCCGCCGGATACTGGATGATCACCAACGTCTATCTCAACACGGCCTCGAAGGGATACAGCCTGCTCAACGGCATCCTGTCGATCGTCATGTTGATCCTCGGCGTGGTCATCCTGCTGTCGGCGATCGTCAAGTGGAAGGAACTGCTCGACCAGCGCACCGGCCGCGGCACCGCCGTTCCGGCCGAGTGATCTCCGAGCGCGGCCGGCCGGAGCCGTCGCTCCGGGATGGTCCGCACGCCGCCGCGATCCGCCCCTTCCCCCGCCCTCGGGGGGAGGGGTTTTTTCGTCCGGCCGCGGGCGGCCACCGGTGTACCCTCCGGCATCCCCCCTCGGTGTCTCCGTCGTACGATCTCGCGGTCGTCACGCAGCGCCCCGACCGGTCGAACGACGGCGCCGCGACGCGGTTCCGGACGGGTCGGAGTCGAGGTGATTCCGGTCGGATCGTGCGCGCCGCACCCGCGGCGTTCGACCCATGCGCGCATCGCATGGATGAGGTTGTCCCGCATCACCGTCGCCGCAAACACTCGCATCGACGTCGCCTACCTCGACAAGCGTATTCGTGCGTACGACTTAGGTAGGGTGGTGCGATCGACGCAACAGTTGCTTCTGATGTATCGAAGACGGGTATCGCCTTTCGTCGTAGATCTGGAACGATGCAGTAATCGCTCCCCGTCTACGCCTTTGGCAGTGGTCGCCGGAGGCGGCCGTCGACCGGATGGTGGCCGTACATGTCTCGAAACGACCGCATTCTGCCCCGTATGCGGTGTCTTCCTCTTCGTCGCCGGAGAAATCGGGCCTTTCTGCAATCCATTTTATTGCAGATCTGCACGGAAATCGTCGAAGAGTACAAGGTGCGGCCCGATGTCTCGCAGGATCCGGTAAGTTGCGAATGCCGTTCCGGGATTCGAAATTCCTCTTGAGCATGCCGAGACGCTGCCGTAACGAACGGGCATGGGCATCCATGCCCAGGCCGCGATCATGGTCGGCGGACGTCTCCGCGGTGGACCGTCATCCGATGACGGACCGCCACGAGAGCGGACTCCAAGGCCCCAAGGGCGGCCTCTGAAAAACGAAAGACGGGTTCGGCCCGATTCTGCCCCTCCCGGCGTTCTCGGCCGAGAGCCCGTCTTCGACGCCTCCGGACGGCGCTCGTCGCCCGGACGTGCGGTGTGATCGTCCACCGACCCCTGATCGGAACCCGGATCATGACAGCTGCTGCCAAACCCCTGCGACTGACCGAGCTCGTTCTGCGCGATGCCCATCAATCGCTGTTCGCCACCCGCATGCGCATCGACGACATGCTGCCGATCGCCGAGAAGCTCGACACGATGGGCTACTGGTCGGTCGAGACCTGGGGTGGGGCGACCTACGATTCCTGCATCCGGTTCCTCGGCGAGGATCCCTGGGAGCGCATCCGCGAACTGAAGAAGGTGATGCCGCGCACCCCGCACCAGATGCTGCTGCGTGGTCAGAATCTGATCGGCTACCGCCACTATGCCGACGACGTCGTCGAGAAGTTCGTCGAGCGCGCCGCGATCAACGGTGTCGACGTGTTCCGGGTGTTCGACGCGTTGAACGACGTGCGCAACATCGAAGTGGCGATGAAGGCGGTGCGCAAGCAGGGCAAACACGCCCAGGGCACCATCTGCTTCACCACCTCGCCGGTTCACACGTTGTCCAACTGGATCGATCAAGGTCGGCGCATCGAGGACATGGGTGCCGACAGCATCTGCCTCAAGGACATGGCCGGCCTGATCTCGCCGTTCCAGGCCCACGACATCGTCAAGGCGCTGAAGAGCGCTCTGTCGATCCCGGTCCACATGCACTGCCATGCCACCACCGGCCAGTCGACCGCGGCGATCGTCAAGGCGGTCGAGGCCGGCGTCGACGGCGTCGACACCGCGATCTCCAGCATGTCCCACACCTACGGTCACTCGGCGACCGAATCGGTGGTGGCGATCTTCCGCGACACGCCCTGGGCGACCGGTCTCGACATGGGCGCGCTGGAACAGGTCGCCGCCTACTTCCGCGAGGTCCGGCCGAAGTACGCCGCCTTCGAAGGCTCGTTGAAGGGCATCGATTCCCGCATTCTGGTGGCTCAGGTGCCCGGCGGCATGCTGACCAACATGGAGAGCCAGCTGAAGCAGCAGAAGGCCGAGCATCGCTTCGACGAGGTGCTGGCGGAGATCCCGCGGGTGCGCAAGGACCTCGGCTATCTGCCGCTGGTCACCCCGACTTCGCAGATCGTCGGCACCCAGGCGGTGATGAACGTGGTGCTCGGCGAGCGCTACAAGGTCATCGCCCAGGAGGTGCAGGGCATCCTGCGCGGCGAGTACGGCGCGCTGCCGGCGCCCTGCGACGCCGAGCTCCAGGCCCGGGTGCTCAACGGCAAGGAGGCGGTCACCTGCCGTCCGGCCGATCTCCTGAAGCCGGAGATGGACCGCCTGTCCACCGAGCTCGGCGATCTCGCGGCCAAGGACGGGATCAAACTGGCCGAGGGCGAGCGTCGGGTCGACGACGTCCTGACCTATGCGCTGTTCCCGCAGGTCGGCCTCAAGTTCCTGAAGAACCGCGGCAATCCGGCGGCGTTCGAGCCCGCTCCGACCGGCGCTCCGGCGCCCGGCGCGGCAACCGCCGCCAAACCGAAGGCCGCGGCGAACGGGCGGCTCGGTGCCTATCGTCTGGTGATCGACGGCAAGTCGAGCGCGGTCGAAGTCTACGAGGGCGCCGCCGGCTGAGCCGGCCGCGACGCTCTCGACCGGCGGTGGCCGACGAACACCGCCGGGGGATGCGGCCTCGCCCGTCTCCCGGTGCCGTCGCCCCTCCGGCCCCGGTTTCGACCCGTCCGCCGCGGACCCGCCGTCCGAGGCATCACCGAAGTCGCATCGAAAGGAAACGCCCATGGGTGAAGCAATCGAGCTGACCCTGATGGTCTATGGGCTGTCGATCGTGGTCGCCATGCTGGCGGCCGTGCTGATCAAGGTCCTGGTCGCCATCCTCTCCATCAACGTGTCGAGTGCCGAGAAGCCCGCCGCCGCACCGGCGAAGAACGCGGCCACGGACATCCCTCCGGACCATCTGTTGGCGATCGCCGCCGCGGTCCATCAGCTGATGCGCGGAAGCCGCATCGTCTCGATCGAGCCGGTGGCCGGTGCCGCCGGTCGCTCGCCCGCCGCCTGAGCCCACGCCGACGTCTCGAAAGATCAGGAACTCGCCATGCACAGGACACTCAAGGTCGTCGTCGAGGGACGCCCCTACACCGTCGTCGTGGAAGACGTCACCGACCAGGCCGGCACGCCGGTCGCGGCGGCGGCGCCCGTCGCGCCCGCCCCGGTCGCCGCCGCTCCGGTGGTCACGCCCGCCGCCGCGGTCGCCGCCGGCGGCAACGAAGAAGTCAGCCCGCTGTCCGGCGTCATCGAATCGGTCGACGTCGCGGTCGGTGCCGTGGTCAAGGCCGGCGATCAGATCGCCACCATCGAAGCGATGAAGATGCGTTCGTCGGTGCATGCCAACAACACCGGAACGGTGACGTCCATCGCGGTTCGCGCCGGTGACGCGGTCGAGGCGGGCCAGGTCCTCCTCGTGATCGCCTGATCGGGGAGGCAACGATGCAGAACATCCATATCCTCGACCTCTTCCAGGGCGTGGCGACGCTGGTCGCCTCCGAACCGAAGATCCTGGTCATGCGGATCTTCCTGATCTTCCTCGGCCTCCTGCTGATCTATCTCGGCAAGAAGGGAGTGCTCGAGGCGCTGCTGATGATCCCGATGGGACTCGGCATGGCGACGATCAACGCCGGCGTGCTCTTCGTGAAGCCGGGCGGCTGGCTGCGGCCGGGTCCCAACACGATCTTCGTCGATGCGCTCGCCGCCTCCAACGATCCGGCCCAGACCACCGGGCTGATGAACGTGCTGCAGATCGACTGGCTGCAGCCGATCTACACCTTCACCTTCTCCAACGGCCTGATCGCCTGCATGGTGTTCCTCGGCATCGGCGTGCTGCTCGACGTCGGCTACGTCATGGCCCGGCCGTTCCAGAGCATGTTCCTGGCGCTGTGCGGCGAACTCGGGACGATCGCGGTCTATCCGATCGCCATCGCCATGGGGCTGGCGCCCGGCGAAGCCGCGGCGGTGGCCACCATCGGCGGCGCCGACGGCCCGATGGTGCTGTTCACCTCGCTGACGCTGGCCCGCGACATGTTCGTGCCGATCACCGTGGTGGCCTACCTCTACCTCGGCCTGACCTACGGCGGGTATCCCTACCTGATCAAGCTGATGGTGCCCAAGCACATCCGCCAGACCCCGATGCCGCCCGAAAAGCGCGGCAAGCCGATCTCGTCGGACCAGAAGATGGCCTTCGCCGCGATCATCTGCGTGGTGCTGTCGCTGCTCTTCCCGGTCGCCTCGCCGCTGTTCCTGTCGCTGTTCCTCGGCGTGTTGATCCGCGAAGCGCAGATCAAGGCCTTCACCACGCTGCTCGGCGACGTCGTGCTCTATGCCGCGACGCTGTTCCTCGGCCTGCTGCTCGGCGTGCTCTGCGAGGCGAGCCTGTTGCTCAACCCGCAGGTGCTGGTCCTGCTGCTCCTCGGCATGCTCGCCCTGCTGATCTCCGGCATCGGCGGCATTCTCGGCGGCTACGTGCTGTATTTCGCCAGCGGCAAGAAGTTCAACCCGGTGATCGGCATCGCCGCGGTGAGCTGCGTTCCGACCACCGCCAAGGTGGCCCAGAAGCAGGTCTCCTCGGATGCCCCCGGCGTCGTGATCATGCCGCATGCGCTCGGAGCCAACATCTCCGGCGTGATCACCTCGGCGATCATCGCCGCGGTGCTGATCACCATCATCCAGGCCGCCTATCCCGGCTGATGCGTCCCCGCGGCGGGTCTCCTCGGATCCGCCGCGCCTCTCCGTCCGAACGGGCGGGTCCGGCGCCGTGCCGGGCCCGCCCGTTTCGTCTCGATCGGCCGACCGGCACCGCGGCTCAGCCGCCGATGGCGCCGAGATCGAACGGAGTCGACTGGTAGATCTCGTTGATCCAGTTGGAGAAGAACAGGTGGGCGTGGCTGCGCCAACGGTTCTCCGGCTTCCTCTTCGGATCGTCGTTCTGGAAATAGTGAGCCGGCATCGCGATCTCGACGCCCTTGTCGAGGTCGCGGAAATATTCCCGCGCCAGGGTGTCGGAATCGTACTCGACGTGGTTGAACATGTAGAGCGATCGATGCGCCGGGTCCTCGACCAGACAGAGCCCGACCTCCGGCGATTCCATCAGCACCCTGACCGGCAGACCGGCGATGTCGTCGCGGTGGATCTCGGTCCAGCGCGACACCGGCACCGAGAAGTCGTCGGAGAAGCCGCGCAGATAGGGCGAGGTCGGCACCAGATTGCGGTGCCGGTAGACGCCGAAGGCCTTCTGCGCCAGCTCCCGCTTCGGCACGCCGTGGAAGTGATGCAGCGCCGCCTGCGCCGCCCAGCAGATGCACAGCGTCGAATGGACGTGGGTCTGGGTCCAGTCGAGGATGTCGCAGAGCTCGTCCCAGTAGGAGACCTCTTCGAAGGCGAACTGTTCGACCGGCGCACCGGTCACCAGGAAGCCGTCGAACTTCTCGGTGCGGACGTCCGCCCACGGGCGATAGAACGCCTCCATGTGGTCGGCCGGCGTGTGCTTGGAGACGTGTTCGGTCGGCTTGACCAGGGTCAGCTCGACCTGCAGCGGCGTCGCGCCGAGCAGCCGGGCGAACTGGGTCTCGGTCCGAATCTTGTCCGGCATCAGATTGAGCAGACCGAGCCGGAGCGGGCGGATGTCCTGGCGGACGGCGTCCGCCTCCCGCATCACCATCACGCCCTCGGCTTCGAGGGCGGCGAAGGCGGGGAGGTCGTCGGGGATCTTGATCGGCATCTGGTGTCGTCTCGGTTCGGGTTGCTGCACCGAGAGCGGAAGGCGACACCACGCGGTAGGTCCGTTTGGTTGCCGTATCGGCCACATCCTCCCCGGAGGGGAGCGCCACCTTGCCCGGTCGGCAGGTTGGCGTTGAGCGTCGCTCAACTCTCGATGACCCCGCATCGCTACACCGGATGCGATCGACTTGCAACTCACCGCGCCGATCACGGTTCCGACGGTCTCTGCGTGAACGTCGCGGGCTCGGCCGGAAGAACGTCGCCCGCCCGGACGGGATCCCGAGGTCGGGTCCGTACGGACGGGCGGGAGGCGAGGGTCGTCCTCAGTGGTTCTGGTTGTTCTTGGCCCGGGCGACGATCTGCGTCGGGTTGACGAACTTCAGCGCGATGATCAGCCAGACCAGAGTGGTCAGCATGTAGATCACCGCCATCGCGTCGATCGACTGCACGGCGCGCACGCCGGCGGCGAACACCGCGTAGTAGAGCGCGACCACCAGTGTCTGCGAGCCCGGGCCGGCGACCAGGAAGGTCAGCTCGAACATCGCGATGGTCCGGACCAGCACCAGGAGCAGGGCGGCGAGCACGCCCGGCATCAGGATCGGCACCAGCACGTGGACGAAGATGCTGAAGGTGCCGGCACCGAACACCCGGGCCGCCGCCTCGATCCTGGGATCGATCTGTTCGATGAACGGGATCATCACCAGCACCACGAACGGCACCGTCGGCACCAGATTGGCCAGGATCACGCCGACCAGATTGCCGCCGACGCCGAACTGGTAGAGCACGGTGGCCAGCGGAATGCCGTAGGTCACCGAGGGCACCAGCAGCGGCAGCAGCAGCAGCAGCACCACGAACTTCTTGCCGACGAACTCGCGCCGGGCGAGCGCATAGGCCGCGGGCACGCCGAGCAGGCCCGAGATCAGCACGACCGCGCCGACCACTTCGAAGGTGACCCACAGCACGTCGCCGAGCTGGAACTCGTCCCAGGCGGAGAAGTACCATTTCGTCGTCCAGCCGGCCGGGAACCAGGTGGCGAGCCAGCGGGTGGCGAAGGACGAGGTGAGGACCGAGCCGATCAGCCCGATCAGGTTGAGGATGAAGAAGCCGACCACGGTCCACACCGCGAAGGCCCACAGGCGCGAAGAGAGTTTCTCACCGCCGACGGCGCGCATGGCTCACCCCTTGGCTGCGGCGACGGGGCCGCGATAGAGAAGCGAACGGGCGCCGAGGACGAGAACGACCACGACGAGCTGAACCGCACCCATGATCATCGCGATCGCCGAAGCGAGCGGATAATCGTATTCCTCGGTGGCCGCCTGATAGGCGGCGATCGAGATCACCCGGGTGGTGTTGGCCGGATCGCCGACCAGGATCGCGCTCGGCAGCACCGAGTAGGCCTGGACGAAGCTCAGGCAGAAGGTGATCGCCAGCCCCGGCAACAGCAGCGGCAGGAAGATCTCCCGGAACCGTGCCGTCGGGCTCGCCCCGAGCGTCGCCGCCGCCTGTTCGAGCGCCGGTTCGATGCCGGTGACGTAGGAGAGCGTCAGCAGGAAGGTGAACGGGAAGCCGGTGATCAGGAGCGACAGGAACACGCCCCAGTAGCCGTGCACGATCGACGGCGGCTGCGACAGGATGCCGAGCGCCAGCATGGTGCGCGAGAACCAGCCCTGCGGTCCGAAGTAGAACAGCATGCCTTCCGCCACCAGCACGGTGCCGAGCGTGATCGGCAGAACCAGGATGGTGGTCAGGATCCGCTGATGCTTCATCAGCCGAACGCGGAAGGCGATCGGCACCGCGAGCAGCAGATTGAGGATGGTCACCGGCAGCGACAGGATCAGGGTCGTCTGGATCGTCCGATAGAGGAACGGATCCGAGAAGAACTTGACGTAGTTGGCGAGATGGCCGCCGGTCTTGGGCTGGAACGACAGCCACAACCCGTAGAGGAACGGGTAGACGAACAGCGCGATCACCGCGAAGACGCAGGGCAGGACGAGCATCGTCACCCCGTCGAAGCCGCGCGCCCTGAGGCGTTGGCGCAGGTTCGGGCCGGTGTCGAGAGGGGTTTCGCTCATGGCCTGGGCTCCGGATAGACGAGGACGCGGTCCTGGTCCGCACCGAGGCGGACCTCGGCGCCGCGCGCCACCGGCGTCGACGAGCGGAAGATCAGTTCCTTGCCCCCGGCGGTCCGGGCGAGACCGTGATACTCGCGGCCGCGGTATTCGATGGTGTCGACCGTGGCGGGAACCCCCATCTCGCCGGCGACCGGCTCGAGGTCGTCCGGCCGGATCATCGCCACCGCGGGGCCGCTCGAGATGCCGTCCATCGGCCGGCCGAGCAGGCTCGCCCCGTCGCCGACCTCGATCCGCACCCGATCGCCCTCGACTCCGGTGACCCGTCCGGGAACCGCATTGCGGTAGCCCATGAAGTCCGCGACGTCGAGATGCGCCGGCGACGAATAGAGTTCGTCGGGCTTGCCGACCTGACGGATCGCACCGTCGCGCAGCACCACGATCCGGTCGGCGAGCGACAGCGCCTCTTCCTGATCGTGGGTGACGTAGATGGTGGTCGAGCCGAGCGACTGGTGGATGCGGCGGATCTCGCCGCGCATCTCCAGACGCAGTTTGGCGTCGAGGTTGGACAGCGGCTCGTCCATCAGCACCAGCGGCGGCTCGATGACGATCGCCCGGGCGATCGCGACGCGCTGCTGCTGGCCGCCGGAGAGCTGGCCGGGCAGCTTGTCGCCCTGGCCCTGCAGGCGGACGGTGGCGATCGCCGCCTCGACCCGGCGGTCGATCTCGGCCTTCGGCACGCCGCGCATCTTCAGGCCGAAGCCGACGTTGCGCTTCACCGTCATGTGCGGGAACAGCGCATAGTTCTGAAAGACCATACCGAAGCCGCGATCTTCGGTGCGGATCGTGTCGACGCGCCGGTCGTCGAGCATGATCCGGCCGCCGGTGACGTCGAGCAGGCCGGCGATGCAGTTGAGCGCGGTGGTCTTGCCGCAGCCGGAAGGGCCGAGCAGGGCGATGAACTCGCCCCGTTTGATGGTGAGGTCCAGGCCTCTGAGGGCATTGAAGGTTCCGAAGTCGCGTTTGACGCCTTCGAGGCGCAGCGTTTCGAACCGGGTCGCGACGGTCATGGTCTCTCGCTTCGGTAGAGGTCCGCCGAGGGCGGGCATCGATACATGTCCTCACCGGGCGGTTCGCCCGCCCGGTGAGAGCGCGGATACCTCCGGGCGGCTTCCCGCCCGGATGCGTCGGTCACTTGCCCTTGCGCGACCCGATCTCCTCGTCCCAACGGCGGAACGCCTGGACGAGCTTGTCGGCGGCGAGCGGCAGTTCGATCGGGTTGTCGGCGATCAGCTTCTCGTACTGCGGACGTCCGTATTCCTTGATCGCCGCCTGGCTGTCGGCCGGCGCCATGTCGAGGGTCACGCCCTTCACCGCCGGGCCCGGATAGAAGTAGCCTTCGTCGAAGGTGTAGGCCTGCTGGGCCGGGGTCAAGAGGTGGTTCATCAGGTCGAGGAGGACGGCGAACTTCTCAGGCTTGATGCCCTTCGGGATGCACATGTAGTGGGCGTCGCAGACCCACTTGAAGCCCTTCAGGGCGAACACTTCCGCCGACTTCGGTACGACGCCGAGGACGCGCGGGTTGATGTCCCAGCCGGTGGTCGAGGCGATGACGTCGACGGTGCCCTCACCGAGCGCCTTCATCGTCGGGGTGGTGCCGGCCGGATAGTTGTCGACCGTCTCGCCGATCTCCTTGAGATAGGCCCAGGTCTTGTCCCAGCCGTTGATCGGGTCCTGCGGATCCTTGTCGCCGAGCAGGTGCGGCAGACCCATGATGAAGGTGCGGCCCGGGCCGGAGTTGGCCGGGCGGGCGTACATGAACTTCTTCGGGTTGGCCTTGGCCCAGGCGAGGAGCTCTTCGGCGGTCTTCGGGACGGTCTTCAGCCGCTCCGGATCGTATTCGAACAGCGGACCCGACGGATAGTAGGTGACGACCACGCCCTGGCCCTGGGCGAGCCCCTGCATCCGGAACGCCGGCTCGAGCAGGATGTCCTGGAGCTTGGGCAGATCGGCGGCATGGGCCGGCAGCAGCTCCTGCCAGAGCTTCTGGTCGACGCCGGCCGACAGCGTGTCGGTCCCGGTCAGCACCATGTCGATGTCGACGCGGTCGGCGTCGAGCTGGGCCTTCAGTTTGCCCGGCAGTTCCGGCGACGGGGCCTTGGTGAAGGTGATCTTCGACACCCAGTCGGGCTTGGCCTTGCGATAGTTGTCGATCGCCTTCTGGGTCAGCGCCAGATTGCCCGCGACGTCGACGATGTTGAGCGTGACCGGCGAGGCCGGCTTCGGCAGCGCCGCGAAGAGCGGCCCGACGCCGGACATCAGCACGCCGGCGCCGCCGGAGGCGGCCAGGAAGCCGCGACGTGAAAGATTACGGTCGAACATCGTTTCTCTCCCTTTCTGGTCTTTTCGACGCGGCGGTCTCTGTGCCCTCCGTCGTCGTCGTCGGTACCCCGGTTCTTCCCGACGTCTCCGAGGGACGATCGGTAAGGGCGACCATGCGCCTCGCCACCGCTCTCGTCGTCGGAATTCCATGCCCGCCCGGCCCGATACCGCCGAACGGCAGGTCGACGCGTGAGGTCGTGCCTGACGCACCGGCAAGTGTGATTAGACTAGTATGGTGAAAGGCGTCGCGCAACCATTACTTCGTCCGATCGACCGGCCGGCGCTCGTCCGGAAAGCCGGTTCACGCATTCCTGAATACGGTTTCATTCGCGCCCGCCCGGCGCGTGGAGCGCGGTCGGTCGGCCTCCCGGCGAATTTCGGCGCGCGGGCGTGGGAACCGGGAGAAATCGGAGCCGCAGAAACACGAAATCCGACCGGGCCGGGACGGCTCGATCGGATCGTTGTCTTCTCGCTCGAAGGGGACGGTGTTCAGCCGCCGAAGCCGAAACCTTTCGGCATGTCGTCGAGCTGGATGCCGAACGTCCCGAGGCTGTTGACGATCCAGGTCTGGTTGTTGCCGATCCGGCGGTTGTAGTCGGCCCAGGCGGAGATGAAGTCCTTGAAGTTGGCGTCGGCCCCCTGGTTGAGCGCCACCACCGACGGGGTCGACAGCACCGGCGTCGGCACCTTCACCGTGCCGAGGGTGGCGACCTTCTTGGTCATCACCAGCCCGTTCAGCATGGTGTTGACGAGACCGTCGGCCTTGCCGCCGGCCACCGCGACGATCGCCTCGTCGCGGGTCTTGAACCTGAGGACGTTGGCCTTGGGCAGATACTGCTGGGCGATCAGGTCCTGCGACGAGCCGAGGTCGACGGCGAAGGTGAACTTCGGGTCGTTGAGCTGAGACCAGTTCAGCCCTTCGAGCTCCTTCTTCGGCGAGATGATGACGAAGCTGTTGAAGTAGGTCGGGCTGGAGAAGGTCACCGACAGCGCCCGTTGCGGCGTCGCGGTGATCCCGAGGGCGATGTCGACCTTGCCGCTCTGCACGTCGAGGATCGAATTGGCCCAGGACGATTCCGTCACCTCGAGCTTGACGCCGAGGGTCTTGGCGATGTCGCGCGCCATCTCGATGGCGAAGCCGCGCCATTCACCGGTGCGCGGATCCTTGTTGAAGTAGGGATCCTCGTTGAGGATGCCGGGAACCTTGAGGACGCCGCGCGCCCGGATCTGTTCGATGGTTCCCTGCGCCTGAGCGGTCCCGCCGCTCAGCGAGGCGACGACGGCGAGTGCTCCGAGGATCTGCTTCCACCAGCGCATGTCTCACTCTCCCTCTCTTCGGATCGAAGTCACGCATCCGAGACGATCCGCCGAAAAGTGTCGAGCGTGCCGGGAACATCGACAATGCTAGAATGCCGCGGCTTCCTATTCCATTTCTTGTAGGAAAGAATTCTTGATGAAATTTAAGGCAGCGCTGCCTGATCTCCGAGCGGCGCGTCGAGCACTCTGCCGACCAGATGTCTTCGGCAGATTTCGACGAGGTCACGAACGTAGGGATTGTTGCGCAGATAACCGGCACAGCCGAAGTAGACGCGCACCTGCGGCAGATTATCCAGCGGGACGGCGGCGATCGCCGCGTCGTCCGGTGTCACGCACCAGCTCGGGATCACCGCGAAGCCGAGCCCTTCCTCGACGCAGCGTTTGATGTTGGAACTGCCGGAGGTCGAGATCGACGGCTCGATCGTCCGCCCGTCGCGACCGAGGAAGTTCATCGCGTGGTTGCGCAGCGTCTGGCCCGGCTCGAAGGTGACCAGCGGCCGGCCCTGCGCCCAGTCCGGCACCTGGTCCGGGGTCGGCGAGGGCCCCCACGACCGCGGATGGACGAGGCTCAGCCGATAGGTGCCGAGCAGTTGCTGCGGCATCACCGGATCGCCGAAGTAGCGTTCCGACAGACAGACGTCGAGACTGCCACTCGCCACCAGCTCGGCGAGCACCGTGTCGCGCTCGAACACCGACAGTTCGAGTTCGGGGTGACGTCTGCGGAACTCGGCGAGGATGCCCGGGAACAGGAAGAAGAAGATCGCCTGCGGCATGCCGATCCGGAGCGTCGAGCGGTGGTTCTCGAGCAGCAGCGACAGGCGCTCCAGCATCACTTCGAGTTCCGGATCGAGCAGCCGGTAGAGGGCCCGGCCGCGCGGCGTCAGCGTCACCTGTTTGGCGCCCTGTTCGGAATCGATGAGCCGATCCTTGAGGATCTGCTCGAGCCGCCGCACGTGGTTGGCCGCCGACTGATAGGACAGATTGAGCTCCCGCGCCGCCGCCGAGAACGATCCGCGCTTGGCCACCTGATAGAACGTCTGGATCAGCGTCAGATTGAGTTTCGCCATGAGGCACTCGTCTCCGCGGCTCGGATAGGACGGCCGGCCGCCGCCGACGATACAAAAAATGCGAGGAGACGGGGCGCCGTTCTTGTATCGACAGGAATGCGGGCACGGTCGGACACTGCCCGAAAGACAGGCAGCGAGGATGGTGTCCGACGTGGTTGCTCCTCCCGAACTTCGCGTCGCGGTCGTCGGCGCCGGCATCGTCGGCGTTTCGACCGCTTGGTTCCTGCGCCGCGCCGGTGCCGACGTCCGCCTCGTCGAGGCGCGCGCCCCGGCCTCGGCGGCGACCGGCAGCGCCGACGGCGCCGTCTCGGTCGCCTCCAAGCGGCCCGGCGCGATGATGAACGCCGCCCTCGCCGGTCTCCGCCTCTATCGCGAACTCGCCGAGGCCGGGATCCTCGACGGCCTGTTCACCACCCGCTCGACCTTTCTCGTCGCCGTCGGAGAAGCCGAGGCCGCGGTCCTCGACGCCCAGGCCGAACGGCTCGCCTCGGTCGGTGTCGAGATCGAACGCCTGTCCGCCGCCCGCCTGCGGACGATCGCGCCGGCGCTCTCCGGCGACACCGCCGGTGCCGTCGAGGTGCGCGGCGAAGGCCATGCGATCGGCTACGACATCACCCGCCGGCTGATCCGCACCGGCGGCCTGAAGGTCGACCGCGATCTCGTCGTGCGGTCGTTGCGGCGCGGTTCCGACGGACGGGTGGTCGGTCTCGACACCGATCGCGGTCCGATCGCCGCCGACGTGGTGGTCGTCGCGGCCGGCGGCGGGTCGAGCGCTCTCCTCGGTCTCGACGGTGTGCTGCGGGCCCGGCGTGGCCAGTTGCTGGTCACCGAACGCGGGCCCGGGCTCTCCGCCGGACTGCCCGGAGCGATCATGTCGGCCCGCTACCTGCTCGCCAAGGCGAACGCCAACGGCGCCGAACCGGTGTCGTCGCGCGGCTACGGACTGGTGATCGATCCGCTGCGCACCGGCCAGTTCCTGGTCGGCGGCACCCGCGAGAACGACGCCGATCGTGCCGTCGCCGATCTCGAGGCGATCGCCCACGTCCTCGCCGACGCCGTCGCGCTGGTCCCCGGCCTCGCCGGTCTGCGCCTGTTGCGGACCTTCGCCGGCCTGCGCACCGCGGTCCGCGACGGGCTGCCGCTGGTCGGCCGGATCCCCGGCGCCGGCGACCTCTGGGTCGCCACCGGCTTCGAGGGCGACGGCATCTGCCTCGGTCCGTTGATGGGGCGGGCGGTCGCCGACGCGATCCTCGGTCGTCACGGCGATCTCGACCTCGCCCCCTTCGATCCCGCCCGCTTCGTCTCCGGGAGGATCGCCGCATGAGTGCCCCGACCATCCTGTGGAACGGTCGTCCGGTTCCCTTCCGCCCCGGCGAGAGCATCGGCACCGCCCTCGGCGCCGCCGGCGTGGTCGCCTTCGGACACGATCCGGCGGGTCGTGCCACCCGCTGGTTCTGTGGCGTCGGCGCCTGTCAGAGCTGTCTCGTGCGGGTCGGCGACCGTCTGGTCGAAGCCTGCCTCACCCCGGCGAGCGATGGCCTGGTGGTCGTCTCCGCCGACCGCGAACCGGAGGCCGCCCGATGACCGTCGCTTCGGTTCTCGTCGTCGGCGGTGGTCCCGCCGGTCTCGCCGCCGCCGCGCGCCTCGCCGAATCCGGTGTCGCCGTCGACCTCGTCGAGCTGCGCCCGGCGCTCGGCGGCGCCTTCCACCGGCGTCCGATCGACGGCGTCGCCCCCTGGCCGGTCGGCCGCGAGGGCGCGAAGCGCTGGGCCCGCCTCACCGACGATCTCCGGCGTCCGCGGATCCGGATCCGCCTGCGCACCGCCTTCCTCGGTCTCGACGGCTCCGGCGCGGCGCTCCTCGACGACCTCGCGGCGGGACGTGTCGAGGCACTCCGGCCCGACGCGATCGTCGTGGCGACCGGTGCGGTCGAACGGGTCCGGCCGCGGCCCGGCTGGGAGCTGCCCGGCGTCTCCACCGCCGGCGGTCTGCAGATGGCGATGAAGGAGACCGGCCGGATCCCCGAGGGCCGCATCCTGCTCGCCGGCAACGGCCCGCTCCTGGTGGCGCTCGCCGGACAGATGATCGCCGCCGATCGGCCGCCGGTCGCGCTGGTCGAAGCCGGCGATCCGATCCGCCATCCGATCGCCGGGCTCGGCCTTCTCGCCCATCCCCGCCCGCTCCTCGAGGCCTCCGGTCACGTCCTGCGGATCTTCGCCGGCCGCCTGCCCTGGCGGCGGGCGACCACGGTCGAGCGGATCGAGGCGGTGGGCACGGCGCTCGCCGTCACCCTGCGCGACCGGGCCGGACGCGCCGAGACGATCGAGGTCGATCGAGTGGCGCTGCACGACGGACTGCTGTCGAACGATCACGGTCTGCCCGAGGTGGACGACGGCGCACCCGGACGGCCGATCGTGGCCCGGGCCGGCGACTGCCGCGAGGTGCTCGGCGTCGCCGCCGCCGAGATCGACGGCCATCGCGCCGCCGAGGAGGTGGTGGCGCGGCTCGCCGGTGCCCCCGGCGCCGATGCCGCCGCCGCCCGCCGTCTCGCCCACGAACGCCATGCCCAGCAGGTGCTGGCCCGGGTCTTCGCCCCGGCCCGCCTCCCGGTTCCGGTCGAGCGCCTGCCGCGGGAGACCGTGCTCTGCCGTTGCGAGGGCCGCACCGTCGGCGATCTCGTCGACCTCGTCGACGGTGCCGATGCGCCCGGCGGTCGTGAGATCAAACTCTCCGGTCGCTTCGCCATGGGTCTCTGCCAGGGCCGGTTCTGCGCCCATTGGGTCGCCGAAGCCGCCGCCGGCCTCCGGCCGGATGCGCCCGCTCCGCTCTCCGGCGATCTCACCGGCCGCCGTTGGCCGGCCCGTCCCGTCTCCGTCGCCGCCGTGGTGGCGTCGGCCCTCCCCCCCGAACGCTGACGAGGTCCGCATGGCCGCGATCCTGCCGCACCGCCTTCCGATCGAGGGAAGTTCCACGCTCTCCGTCCTCTCGCCGTTCGACCGGCGACCGGTCGGCGAGGTCGGCCTCTGCGATCCCGCCGACGTCGCCGCCGTGGTGATCGCCGCCAAGGCCGCCGCCCACGGCTTCCGCCGCTCGACCCCGGCCGAGCGCCGCCGCCTGCTCGACGCCCTCGCCGACGCGATCGCGGCGGATGCCGATCATCTGGCGGCGTTGATCTCCGGCGAGGTCGGCAAGACTATCCGCGAGGCCCGCAACGAGGTCCGCCGGGCCGGCAACACGCTCCGCCTCTCCGGCGACGCCGCCACCTTTCTCGACGGCGAAGTGCTCCATTGCGGTATCGTCGAGGGCGGTGTCGATCGCCTCGCCCGCATCACCTTCGAGCCGGTCGGCGTGGTCGGCGCGGTGACCCCGTTCAACTACCCGCTCAATCTGCTCTGCCACAAGCTCGGCCCGGCGATCGCCGCCGGCAACGCGGTGGTCGCCAAACCCTCGCCGAAGGCGCCGCTCGCCGCCGCCCGGCTCGCCGAACTGGCCCTCGCCGCCGGCTGGCCGCGCCACCTGTTCCAGGTGATCCACGGCGGCGCCGACACCGCTCTGGCGCTCGCCCGCGCACCGATCGATCTCCTCAGCTTCACCGGCGGGCCGGTCGGTGGTCTGGCGCTGAAGAACGCCTCGGGCCTGGTCCGCTGCCTGATGGAACTCGGCGGCAACGATCCGCTGTTCGTCATGCCCGACGCCGATCTCGACCGGGCGGTGGCGACCACCATCGGCCATCGCTTCGAGATCGCCGGCCAGAGCTGTGCCGCGGTCAAGAAGCTCTACCTGCACGAGGACATCGCCGACGCCTTCGTCGAGCGCCTGCTGCCCGCCGTCGCCGCCCATCGGGTCGGCGATCCGGCGCTGGAGGAGACCGACATGGGGCCGGTGATCGACCGCCCGGCGGCCGAGGAGGTCGAACGGCGGATCGCCGCGACGCTCGCCGGTGGTGCCCGGCTGCTCGCCGGCGGAGGGCGTGACGACACGCTGGTCGCGCCGACCGTCCTCGCCGACGTCGCCCCCGACGCGCCGGTGGTCGCCGACGAGACCTTCGGGCCGATCGTCGCGATCCGCACCTTCCGCGATCCGGCGGCGGCGATCGCCGAGGTCAACGCCGGGTCTTGGGGCCTCCAGGCCGGGGTCTTCTCCAACGACCACGCGGTGATCAAACGCTTCTCCCGCGATCTGGTGGTCGGCGGCGTGATGGTCAACGAAGGCCCGGACTTCCGCGCCGAGCACGTTCCCTTCGGCGGCGTCAAGCGCTCCGGCCTCGGCCGCGAGGGCGTCCGCATCACCCTGCGCGAAATGTCCGAGACCAAGGTGGTCATCGACTGACGAGGAGGCTTCACATGCGCATCGCCGTCATGGGTGCCTCCGGCCGGGTCGGTCTACGGCTCGTCGAGAAGATCCTCGAGGATCCCGGTCTCGAACTCGCCGCCGCCATCGTCTCGCCGACCTCGCGGTTCCTCGGCGAACGGGTCGCCGGCACCGCTCTCGAGTTCCGCGCGCTGGAGCCGAGCCTCAACTGCCACGCCGACGTCTTCGTCGACTTCTCCAAGCCCGCCGCCAGTCTCGCCCTGCTCGAGGCGATGGGCGACAAGCCGCTGCCGGTGGTGATCGGCACCACCGGGTTCGATGCGGCCCAGGAAGCCGCGATCGACCGCCACGCGGCGAAGCGGCCGCTGCTCCTCGCTCCGAACTTCGCCCTCGGTTTCGACGCCTTCGAAGCCGCCGTCGCCGATGCGGTGCGCCGCGATCCCGGCGCCGAGGCGACGGTCTTCGAGACCTATCACGCCCGCAAGAAGCCGGATCCCTCGGGAACCTCCCGCCGGGTGGCGGAGCTGATCGCCCGGGTCCGCCGCGAGGTCTCCGGTCACGATCTCGGCGAGCCGCAGATCGTCGTCCGCCGTGAGGGCGATGTGGTCGGCCTGACCGAGGTCCGCCTCGCTCTCGGCTCGGCCGAACTGCGTTTCACCCACGAGGTGCACGACCGCGTCGCCTTCGCGGAAGGGGCGCTCGCCGCCGCCCGCCGTTTCGTCGCCGCCCCCCGCGATCCCGGCCGCCACGGCCTCGATCTCGTCCCGATCAGGAGACCCGCACGATGACCGGATCCTTCGATGTCGCCCGCTGGTCGGGTGTCTTCACCGCGCTCGTCACGCCGTTCCGCGACGGTCGAATCGACTTCGACGCCTTCGACGCCCTGGTCGAGGGCCAGTTGGCGGCCGGGGTGCGCGGCCTCGTCCCGGTCGGCACCACCGGCGAGGCGGCGACGCTCTCCTCGGACGAGGCGACGGCGCTGATCGCGCGCACCGTCCGCCTCGCCGCCGGCCGCGCCCTGGTCGTCGCCGGTGCCGGCGGCAACGACACCGTCCACACCGTCGACAAGGTCCGGGCGGCGGAAGCGGCCGGCGCCGACGCCGTGCTGGTGGTCACCCCCTATTACAACAAGCCGTCGCAGGCCGGCCTCGTCGCCCACTACGAGACCGTCGCCGCGGCGACCGGGCTGCCGGTGATGCTCTATTCCGTCCCCGGCCGGACCGGCGTCGAGATCGCCGCCGACACCTGCGCCCGGCTGCTCGAGACCAGCGCCAACATACGGGTGATCAAGGAGGCCGGCGGCTCGGTCGAGCGGGTGACGAAGCTGCGCGCCGCCTGCGGCGACGATCTCGTCGTCCATTCCGGCGACGACGGACTGACCCTGCCGTTCCTCGCGCTCGGTGCGGTCGGCGTCACCTCGGTCGTCTCGAATCTGGTGCCGGATCGGGTGGTCGCGCTGGTCGCAGCCTGGGCGCGGGGAGATCGTGCGGAGGCGCTGCGTCTCCACGAGGGCCTCGCCGATCTGACCGCGGCGATGTTCGTCGAGACCAATCCGACCCCGGTCAAGGCGGCGCTGGCGCTCGCCGGCCGGATCGGCGGCGAGTTGCGCCTGCCGCTGGTCCCGGTCGCGCCCGCCTCGCGCGAACGGATCCGTGCGGCGATGATCCGCGACGGTCTGCTCCCCGTGGCGAGCGGACGCGCGGCATGACGGCGCGGTCCGGACCTACGAGAAAAGTCGGAAGTCTTCCCGGGGTCTTTGGATTGCGGCGGTGCGTCCATCCCTGGAAGATGACCGCGGAAGGACGGAGCGGGAGTTTCGCTCGCGGTCGTCGTCGACGCCACCCGGCAACGGGAGATCACGCATGACCTATCATTGGGACTTCCATGTCGTCGGGCAGTATCTCGATCTGTTCCTGTGGGGCGTGGTCTATACGATTCTCTATACGACCGGGTCGATCGTCATCGGCATCCTGCTCGGCGCGCTCACCTGTGCCGCGCGGCTGTCGTCCTGGATGATCCTGCGCTCGGTGGCCCGGGTCTATCAGGAACTGTTCCGCTGCACGCCGCTGCTGGTCCAGCTCCTGTGGGTCTACTACGCGCTGCCGCTGTTGCTCGGCATGACCATCGACAACCGGGCCGCGGCGCTGCTGACCCTGTCCTGCTACGTCGGCGCCTTCTATGCCGAGATCTTCCGCTCCGGCATCGTGTCGATCGATCGCGGCCAGCGCGAAGCGGCTCTGGCGCTCGGGATGAACCGCAGTCAGTCGATGCGCCGCATCGTCCTGCCTCAGGCGATCAAGCGGATGCTGCCGTCGTTCATCAATCAGTCGGTGATCCAGTTCAAGAACACCTCGCTCGTCTCGGTGATCTCGGTCGCCGATCTCGCCTACATGGCCTCGGTGGTTAACGGGCAGACCTATCGTCCGCTCGAATCCTACACGGTCATGTCGCTCTTCTACATCGCCATGTTGTTGCCGCTGACCCAGGCCGCCGACTACATCGAAAAACGTCTGCAGGCCAGCGATTGAGGAGGGGATCATGTCGACCCGACCGACCGACACCGGCCCGATCCTCCAGGCGATCGGCATCTACAAGAGCTACGGCCCCTTCGAAGTGCTGAAGGGCATCGATCTCCAGCTCACCCGCGGTCAGGTGGTCGCCCTGATCGGCCCGTCGGGGTCCGGCAAGTCGACCTTCATCCGCTGTCTCAATCAGTTGGAGACGCCGACCGGCGGCGTCGTCCGCTTCCGCGGCCGGGCGATCGGCAGCGATTTCCACGATCGCGGCGAGACCGTCGGCATCGGCACGTTGCGCCGCAACGTCGGCATGGTGTTCCAGCACTTCAATCTGTTCCCGCACATGACGGCGCTCGGCAACGTGATCGAGGGGCCGATCACCGTCCTGAAGAAGCCGCGGCGCGAAGCCGAGGAGCAGGCCCGCGAGTTGCTCGCCCGGGTCGGCCTGTCGCAGAAGTGCGACGCCTATCCGGCCCACCTCTCCGGCGGCCAGAAGCAGCGCGTGGCGATCGCCCGGGCGCTCGCCATGGAGCCGGAGGTGCTGCTGCTCGACGAGGTGACCAGCGCCCTCGATCCCGAGCTGGTCGGCGAAGTGCTCGGCGTCATCCGCGGCCTCGCCGATGCCGGCATGACCATGGCGATCGTCACCCACGAGATGGCCTTCGCCGCCGACGTTTCCGATCGTGTCCTGTTCTTCGACGGCGGCGTCGTCGCCGAGCAGGGGACCGCCGCGCAGATCCTCGGCCATCCCGAGAGCGAACGTCTGCGCGGATTTCTGGCGAGGTTCCACCAATGAGCACTCAGATTTCGGAGTCCGGATTCCGTGTCGTCGTCGTCGGTGCCGGCCGGGTCGGGACGGCGCTCGCCGCCGCGCTGCGGGCGGTGCCGGGCTTCTCGGTGCTGCTCGTCGACAGTGTTCCGGAGGTCGCCGACCGGGCCCGCGAGGCCGGGCACGAGGTCGCGGTCTGCGACGTGCTCGACGAGCACCGCTTCCGCCTCGTGGCCGGTGCCGCCCGAGCGATCGTCGCGGCGCTGCCCGAACACACGGTCGCGCACGTCGCCGGCCTCGCCGCCCGGCTCGGCGCCCATCACCTCGATTTCTCCGATCCGCGTTCGACCGGCCTCGTCGCCCGCGCCGCGTCGACGGACGGGCCGGCCGTTCTGCCCGGCTGCGGCGTCTCGCCCGGTCTGGTCGACGACGTCGTCGCCGATCTGATCGGCGAGTTCGACGAGGTCGAGGATCTGGTGGTGCGGGTCGGGGCGATCCCGCGTCATCCCAAGGGCCGGCTCGGCTATGGCGACATCTGGGACGTCAACGGACTGATCTCCGAGTACACCCGCCCGGCCGAGGCGGTGGTCGACGGGCGGGCGACGACGATCCCGGCGCTCGGCGGGCACGAGACCTTCAAGTGGAAGGGGCGCAACTACGAGGCCTTCGTCACCGCCGCCGGCTCGCGCAGTCTGGTCGGTCTGTGCCGCGGCCGGGTCCGCAATGCCACCTTCAAGACCATCCGTCACCCCGGTCATCTCGACCACATGCTGTTCCTGCTCGACGAGTTGAAGCTCAGGTCGCGGTTGCCGATGCTGGCCAATCTGCTGGTCAACGCGCTGCCGCGGGTGGCCGAGGACATGGTCCTGATCCATGTCAGCGCGAGCGGGCTGATCGGCGGAACACCCGGTGAGCGCACCGCGGTCCACGAGATCGCCTCGCTTCCGGCGGTCGGTCGGATCGGTCCGGTGAGCGCGCTCGCCAGAGGCGCCGCCGCCTACGCCGAGACTCAGTTGTTGGGTCTCGCCGGGCTGCCGAACCCCGCCACGGCGCTGGAACTGTCGAAGGCCTGACCCCAGGCCGCCTCCCGCGACCCGCCATGGGCGCCATGCGGCGGGTCGCGTTCCCTCGGGCGCGGGAATCGGCCAGAGTTCCGCCCGACCGACGGAACCGGGAGAGCGACCGATGCGCGCCATGTACTACGAGGCTTTCGAGCGGACTCCCGAGATCCGCACGCTCCCCGATCCGACTCCGACGCCGGGCGGCGTGGTGGTGAAGGTCGAGGCGACCGGGCTCTGCCGCAGCGACTGGCACGGCTGGATGGGCCACGACCCCGACATCCGCCTGCCGCACGTCCCCGGCCACGAGTTCGCCGGCGTGGTGGTGGCGATCGGCGAAGCGGTCCGCCATTTCCGCCTCGGCCAGCGGGTGACCGTGCCCTTCGTCTCCGGCTGCGGCCATTGCCCGGAGTGCCGCTCCGGCAATCAGCAGGTCTGCGAAGCGCAGTTCCAGCCGGGCTTCACCCATTGGGGGTCCTTCGCCGAATACGTCGCCATCGACCATGCCGACCACAATCTGGTGGTGCTGCCCGAGGCGATCGACTTCGCCACCGCCGCCAGCCTCGGCTGTCGCTATGCCACCTCGTTCCGGGCGGTGGTCGACCAGGGCCGGGTGCGCGGCGGCGAGTGGGTGGCGGTGCACGGCTGCGGCGGCGTCGGCCTGTCGGCGATCCAGATCGCCGCGGCGCTCGGCGCCAACCCGATCGCCGTCGACATCGCCGACGACAAGCTCGCCTTCGCCCGCTCGCTCGGCGCGGTCGCCACGGTGAACGCCCGGACGACCGCCGACGTCGTCGGTGCGATCGCCGAGATCACCGGTGGTGGTGCCCATGTCTCGATCGACGCGCTGGGCTCCGAGAAGACCTGCGTCGATTCGATCGCCTGCCTGCGCCGCCGCGGTCGCCACGTCCAGGTCGGCCTGATGCTCGCCGACCACGCCGAACCGAAGATCCCGATGGGCCGGGTGATCGCCCGCGAGCTCGAGATCTACGGCAGCCACGGCATGCAGGCCTGGCGCTACGACGCCCTGCTCGAGATGATCGTCGCCGGAAGACTGGCGCCGGAACGGCTGATCGGTCGCCGCATCGGTCTCGACGACGCGGTGCCGGCGCTGGTCGGCATGGACCGGGCGACCGACATCGGCATCGCCGTGGTCACCCGGTTCTGAGCCGGTGCGGGGGGAGCGCCGTGGCACTCGCCCACCGCGCTCGGCCGGCGCGTCGGTCCGCGGTCAGTCCACCGCGAACTCCAGGTCGGCGAGGCGTGCTCGCACCTCGGGCCGCGTCAGAGCCTCCAGGAAGGCCCGCACCGCCGGGCGGTGGAGGCGGGAGCGGACCACGGCGAAGTCGTAGTGTTCGTCGGCGAACGGCAGGAAGCCGAGGCCGTAGGAACGGGCCACCGACGAGATCGCCATGCCCCAGTCGGCCCGTCCCTGAGCCACCGCCGCGGCCACCGCGTTGTGCGACTTCGGCTGGTTGGTCCACCCGTCCGGCCGCCGCCCGGCGAGCAGCCCGTCGAGCAGGATGCGGGTCCCGGCGCCGGGGTTGCGGTTGACCATCATCGTCATCGGATCGGCGAGCACCGCTTCGACCGCGTCGTGGGCGTCGCGGCCTTCGAAGCGCGGGTCGCCGGGGCGGAAGACGATGCCCTGCCGTCGGCGCCAGCCCTTCACCAGTTCGAGGCAGCCGTCGAGATACGGGGCGTTCCAGGCGCCGCGTTCCGGGTCGAAGAGGTGGATCGGAGCGACGTCGCATTCGCCGCGCCGGGCGGCGGCGAGGCCGCCGGTCGAACCGAGCGCCAGGATCCGGGGGGAAAAGCCGCCGGCGATCACCGCGTCGATCACCGGTTCGAGGCCGACGCAGTGGCTGCCGGCGATCACCAGATCGGGGGTCCGGATGTCCGGTGAGAACAGCGTCACCTCCTTCTCGGTGCCGGCCGGCAGATGGTCGGAGAGGGCGGATATCCCGATGAAGCCGTCGGCCTGGGCGAAGGCCGAGATCGCCCCCGACCCCTTGAACACCGGATGGGCGACGAGCCGTCCGTCTTCGCCGGTACCCAGCCCGACCATCACGTAGTCGGTGCGGCCGACCTCCGACGGCACCCGGATCGGAACCGTCGCCGTCACCCGGCCCTCGTCCCGCGGCGGCAGGCCGGCCAGCCGGCGCAGCACCGGCGCCACGAACTCGTGGAAGGTGAACATCGCCGAGGTCGGAAAGCCCGGCAGCACCACGACGCCCTTGCCGTCGACCACGGCGAGGCAGAGCGGCTTGCCCGGCTTCAGCGCGACCCCGTGGACGACGATCCCCGGTGCCCCCATGCCGCCGACCAGCCGTGCCGTATGGTCGCCGGTTCCCTTCGAGGTGCCGCCCGACAGGATCACGAAGTCCGCCGCCGCATGGGCCTCGGCGAGGACCGCGGCGAGCGCCGCCTCGTCGTCGCGGACGATCGGGAAGGTGAGCGGCACACACCCGTTCTCGGCCACCGCGGCGGCGACGATCGGGCCGTTGGTGTCGAAGATCGCCGCCGGCGGCAGCGGCGAGCCCGGCGCCACCAGCTCGTCGCCGGTCGAGATCACCGCGACCACCGGCCGGCGGTGGACCTCGACCGACCCCACGCCGCAGGCCGCCAGCAGGCCGATCTCGGAGGCGCCGATCGTCTCGCCGCGCCGCAGCACCGTCTCGCCCTGGGCGAGATCCGAGCCGGCGAAGGCCATGTTCTGGCCGCTCGCCACCGGCCGCCGGATCCTGAGGTTGCCCTCGGTGTCGATCTCGGTGTGCTCGACCATCACCACCGCGTCGGCACCGCGCGGCAGCGGTCCGCCGGTGGCGATCGTCGTGGCGGTCCCCCGCTCGACCGGCCGGGTCGGTGCAACCCCGCAGGCGACGACGTCGCCGGTCGGTCGCAGCCGGACCGGGACGGTGTCGGTCGCCGCGGCGACGTCGGCGGCGCGCACCGCGAAACCGTCGACCACCGAGCGGTCGAACGGTGGGACGTCGATCGGCGCGGCGACCGACCGGGCGAGCACGCGGCCGAGGGCGCCGGCGAGATCGACCCGTTCGATCCCGACCGGTTCCGGACGCAACGCCGCTTCGAATCGTCGACTTGCTTCGTCGCGATCGACGACGTCGAGGAACTGACCCTGTCTCATCATGCCGTGTCGTCCTTCAGAGCCCGTCCGGCCAGGGCCGGGCGTCGAGTGGCGTCGCCGCGTCGAAGCCTTCCCGCCCCGGCGACAGCAGTGTCCAATGGGTGGCGCCGGCGATCGCCGCGATCCCGATCGCGCCGACCGCCAGTGGTGTCCAGCCGCCGCCGTCGGCGGTCGGACGCAGCAGTGCGAGTTCGGTGAAGCCGATCGCCGAGACGAGCTTGCCGGCGAGCGGCCGGCGATCGCCGCCCGTGGTCGGCTCGGCGCCGGTCGCCGCCTCGACCAGCGGCAGCAGCAGCGCCAGCGCCGTGGCGACGACGTCGTCGAGCCGGGACGGCAGCACCAGGGTGGGGGAGGGGCCGATCCGTCCGGCGACCGCATTCTCCCCCGGTCGCAGCGCCGGGCGTCCGTAGGCCGGCCGGCGAGCGTCGCCGAAGGCGGCGTGCCAGCCCGGATCGGCCGCGCCGATCGCTTCGCCGCCGAAGAAGACGGCGAGGTCGACGCCTCGCTCGGCGATCGTCGCGGCCTCGGCGAGCCCGACGATCGGAGCGACGAAACCGTGCGCGGTGAGAAGACCGGCGAGCACCGCCGGCAACCGCGCGTCGGCGTCGCCGGTGCCGATCACCGCACGCCCCCGCCGTACCGCGAGGGTCTCTCGTCCGATGGCCGCCGCCACCGCCAGTTCCCGGGCGCCGAGCCGGCTGCCCGCGGCGAGCAGGAGGTCGCCGCACGGCGCGTCCTCACCGATCCGACGCAGGTTGGTGCCCGGCGCGATCGCCACTTCGGCGGTTCGCGCGGTCGCTTCGTCGGTCGCCGCGACCGCATCGAAGGGCGCCGGCACCGGGTCTCCGGCCCGCACCGGGTGCGAGGCCGAGAGGTCGGTCGGCGTGTAGGGCGAGGCGCCGGAGGTTTCGATCGCGATCACCGCCCGTCCGTCGAGGCGCGCGATCGGGACGGCCGGCGACGGCCGATCGGCGATCAGCGGCTCGGCGAGCACCGCACCGCGGGCGTCGGCGAGCGGTACGATCACGACGGGGAGCGGTGGCGCGTCGGCGCGCCACCGGGCGAGGACCTCGGCGACGCAGACCCGCAGCGACGGCGGGGCCGTCTCAGGCATTCGGGTCGCCGGCGTTCGGGAAGAACAACTGCTGGCCCTGGATCTTGTATCCGGCGATCGCGTCCTGCCCCTCCTTGGAGACCAGCCAGTCGACGAAGGCCTGGCCGTCGGCGGCCTTGACCGACGGGAACTTCGCCGGATTGACCAGCATCACGCCGTACTGGTTGAACAGCCGCTTGTCGCCTTCCACCGAGATGGTGAGCTCGCCCTTGTTCTTGAAGGCGATCCAGGTGGCGCGGTCGGAGAGCGTGTAGGCGCCCATCGCACCGGCGGTGTTGAGCGCCGCGCCCATCCCCTGGCCGACCTCGCGGTACCACTCGCCGCGCACCGCCGCCAGATCGAGCCCGGCCACCTTCCACAGTGCCACTTCGGCCAGATGCGTGCCCGACTTGTCGCCGCGCGAGACGAACGGGATCTTCTTCTCGGCGATCGCCTTGAACGCCGCGGCGACGTCCTTCGTTCCGCCGACCCCGGCCGGATCGGCCTTCGGCCCGACCACCACGAAATCGTTGTACATCACCGGCAGGCGCTTGGTGGAATAGCCCTCCTCGACGAACTTCAGTTCCTGGGCGCGGGCATGGACGAACAGCACGTCGGCGTCGCCGCGCCGGCCGGTGTCGAGCGCCTGGCCGGTGCCCTGCGCCACCACCCGCACCTTGATTCCGGTCTTTCCTTCGAAGATCGGCAGGATGTGGCCGAACAGGCCGGAATCCATGGTCGAGGTGGTGGAGGCGACAGTGATGAAGCGGTCCTGGGCGAAGCTCGCGGCGGGCGCCAGCGCGATCGCCACGGCGGCGGTGATCAGGGTTCTGCGCAGCATGGGTTTCCTCCCCTTCGTTGGTCTCACCAGAACAGGCGACTCTCGAGAAACGCCCGGGCTTCTTCGGTTCCCGGTGCGGTGAAGAAGGTCTCGGCCGGCGCCGCTTCGAGCAGCCGGCCGCCGTGGAAGAACAGGACGTCGTCGGCCAGCCGCCGTGCCTGGGCGAGATCGTGGGTGGTCATCACCCAGGTCAGCCCGCCGGCGTGGAGCTCGCCGAGCAGGTCTTCGATCCGACGGGTGGCGCTCGGGTCGAGCGCCGAGGCCGGTTCGTCGAGGAACAACAGCTCCGGGTCGACCGATGCCGCCCGGGCGATCGCGAGCCGCTGCTGCTCGCCGCCCGACAGGACCCGTGCCGGCCGGCGGGCGAGATCGGCGAGCCCGAAGGTGGCGAGCACCTCGGTCGCCCGCCGCCGTCGCTCGAAGAAGCCGAGACCGGCGAGACCGAGCGCATGGGTGAGGTTGGCTTCGACCGAGCGGCGCAGCATCACCGGTTTCTGGAACACCATCGCATGTCGGCGGTCGGCGTGGTCCCCGGCGAAGGCGATGCGGCCGGCGGTCGGTCGGATCAGGCCGTGGCAGAGCTTCAGGAACAACGTCTTGCCGGCGCCGTTCGGGCCGAGCACGACGGTGCGCCGGCCCTTGCGGATCTCCGCCCGTTCGACCGCGAGCAGGAGGCGCCCGTCGATCTCCAGGGCGACGCCGTCGAGGCTCAGCGGCAGGATCGAGGTGGTCGCCCGCATCGCCGTCATCCCGCGTAACGCGCGCCGAGCCGCGACACCGAGAAGGCGAGCCCGTTGATCGTGAAGGTCAGGGTCATCAGCACCGCGCCGAGGCCGAGGGCCAGCGGCAGATCGCCCTTGGAGGTCTCGAGCGCGATCGCGGTGGTCATCGTCCGGGTGAAGCCGGCGATGTTGCCGCCGACGATCAGGATCGCGCCGACCTCGGCGCTCGCCCGGCCGAGCCCGGCGAGCAGGGTGGTGACCAGCGAGAAGCGGGCGTCCCAGAGCAGCGTCGGGATCGCCCGGAGCCGATCGGCGCCCATCGAGGTGAGCTGGTCGCGGTACTCGATCCACAGGTCCTCGATCGTCTGGCGGGTCAGGGCGACGATGATCGGCAGCACCAGCACGAACTGGGCGACCATCATCGCCCCCGGCGTGAACAGCAGGCCGAGCCCGCCGAACGGTCCCGACCGCGACAGGAGCAGGAACACCGCCAGCCCCGCCACCACCGGCGGCAGGCCCATGAAGGCGTTGACCACGACGATCACCAGGCCGCGACCGGGGAACCGTCCGAGCGCCAGCGCGGCGCCGAGCGGAAAGCCGACGAGGCCGGCGAGGCCGACCGCGGAGAGCGTCACCTTCAGCGACAGCAGCACGATACCGAGGAAGGCGGGATCGGCGAAGCCGGCGAGGCTGCGGAGAATCGTGGTCGGAACGTCGGCACCGTTCATGGTCTCGGGTCCGGATGGAAGGTCGCCGCCGGGCGACGGATCGTCGGGTTCGCGATGCGGTTCAGGCGAGTTGGCGGTAGTCGTAGAAGGCGACGGCGTCGCCCGGTGCGACCGAGGTCACGGCCTCCGGGAGTTCGACGAGGCCGTCGGTGCGGGTCAGCGAGGTGAGCACGCCGGCTCCGTCGACCGGGTACTTGATCGCGACGACCGACGTCGCGTGCCGCTCCAGCGTCACCCGGACGTACTCGCGTCGCCCGGGCTTCTTGGTGAGGGCGAAGCCGGCGGTGACGAAGCTCGGGATCGGCGGCTTCACCTCGGCGCCGGCCAGCGCCAGGACCAGCGGCCGCAGCACGTGGGCGAAGGTGATGAACACCGCGACCGGGTTGCCGGGCAGGCCGACGATCGGCGTGCCGTCGATCACCCCCATCGCCACCGGCCGCCCCGGCTTGATCGCCAGCCGCCAGAACACCAGCGACCCCGCCGCGGTGATCGCCGCCTTGACGTGGTCCTCCTCGCCGGTCGAGACGCCACCGGAGGTGACCACCAGATCGCAGCCGCGGGCGGCCTCGGCGAGCGCCGCCGCGGTCGCCCTCGGGTCGTCGCGCAGGATCCCGAGGTCGCGGACCTCGGCTCCGAGCCGGCGCAGGAGAGCGATCAGGGCGTGGCGGTTGGCGTCGTAGATCGCCGCCGCACCGAGCGGCGTGCCGGGGTCGCGGAGTTCGTCGCCGGTCGAGAACACCGCCACCACCGGCCGGCGGCGGACCTCGACCCGATCGATGCCGAGCGCCGCGAGCAGGGCGACGTCGCGGGGTTCGAGCCGGCGGCCGCGCTCCACCGCCGTCGCGCCCGTCGCGATGTCCTCGCCGGCCGGCCGGGCGTTGGCG